>JBGVBY010000001.1:0-152455 GCA_045226015.1 Bacilli bacterium
ACGGCATTTCTTTGGTGGACACTACAGGGATCGAACCTGTGACCTCTTCCGTGTGAAGGAAGCGTTCTCCCGCTGAACTAAGTGTCCCTATAGTGTGCTAATTGAATGAAAGCCCTAACTAAAGGGCTATGATGCGCTTTTGAACTTCCCATACATTGAGTCAAAATTTTAGGGGAAATTTCAGTAAATTGGTGGGCCTTAATGGACTTGAACCATCGACCTCACCCTTATCAGGGGTGCGCTCTAACCAACTGAGCTAAAGGCCCAAAATACGCGCTTAAATAATATATAATAAGGAAATAAATAAATCAATATATAAATATATAAAACAAAAAGGAAGCTATTTCTAACTTCCTTGATTTGCTTTTTCTCATGTCTGATATCAAAGATATCAAATAAAGATTAACGCTTAGAGAATTGTGGAGCTTTTCTCGCTGCTTTAAGACCGTATTTCTTTCTTTCCTTTTTACGGGAATCTCTAGTAATCATACCAGCAGTCTTTAAAGTAGAACGATCGCATCCTGCTTCAAGTAAAGCGCGGGTGATGCCAAGTCTAATAGCACCGGCTTGTCCTGTAAAACCACCACCCTTAACTTCGGCTTTGATGTCATATTTGGCTTCAGTGCCTGTTAAGACTAAAGGTTGTTTTAAGTCCATTACAAGTGTCGCATATGGCATATATTCATTGACATCACGACCATTGACTGTAATGTTGCCTTTTCCAGAAGTGACATACACTCTAGCGATTGAAGATTTTCTTCTACCAGTACCGTAATATTGGAGATTTTCTTTCTTTGTAGCCATTATATGTTACCTCCTAGAATTTGAGCTCAAGAACTTCTGGTTTTTGAGCTTCGTGCTTGTGATCTGGTCCAGCATAGACAAATAATTTCTTTTCAATTTGTCTACCTAAGCGTCCTTTTGGCACCATACCGTGAACACTTCTCTCAATCATTTCACATGGAAATTCTTTGAGCATTGTGCCCGCAGTTCTTGTTCTAAGACCGCCATCATAGCCAGATACGTTGTAATATTTCTTGTTGTGGATTTTATCTCCAGATAAGCTCACTTTTTCAGCGTTGATGATGATGACATAATCACCACAGTCAACATTAGGTGTCCATGTTGGTTTCACCTTGCCTGTTAAAACTTGAGCAACTTGGGAGACTAATCTACCTAATGGTTTGTCAGTGGCATCAACGACATACCATTTTCTTTGGATTTCATTTGCTTTTGCAATAGTAGTTTGACGTTGCATACAATTAATCCTCCTTTACCAAACTAACTTATTCCTTACCGGGGACTTCATTATTTTTGGCTTGTGCCGACAAAAATTATATTATTAAACATATTTTCAAATCAATACAAATATGTATTATTTGATTGACATGCATTATTATAAATAAAAAGTACCCTAAGGGTACTTAATATATCAGTTCATCCCAAATTAATGAATTGGTTTGCCATATTCTCTATTCATTGCTTGAATAGAAACAACCCATTGTTTGCCAAACTTACACACATCAATACCATTTTTTAATTTTCCATATGATATTGCCTTGCGTAATGTTGACTCATTTAAACCCCAAATAGATGTAGCGTCTCCTAATGATAAGAGTCCATCGAATGAGGTTTTTATTTCTTTTCCTCTTTCCCAAAGTTCTTCACAAGAAAGATCAATATCATCGTTCCATGCGATACCAAAGCCACCAACATCAACAAACACTCCATAAAAGAGCTCATTTTGCTTGAGTTGTTTAAAAACATCCCTCCACTCAAAAAGTGGTTTGACATCATAAATCTTCGTCACCCCGATACAGAATTGAACAAGCAGCTTATAATCTTGTAATGGAAATACATCTTTAATCTTGTGAAACATAACAATTATTTTAACGGTTCAATCGAATGAAATTCTTGTGTTTCCCACATGTTTAATAGTTCATTTCGATGCGCTTCAATTCATTCTTTTACCATAGAAAGTGCTCTGGGGGTAGGATGGGCTTCACCGTCGAGAATTCTCATGTCTTTTATGGTTATAGAGAAAGTCTCATCTCCATAAATTACATGGACATGTGGAGGATTGTGTTCACTTTGCAAGAAATACATACGAATGATAATGCCATAAAACCTTGATAATATTGGCATTCACTAAACCTCCTTTCATATTATTATGATATCACTATATCGTGATATTATCAATTATAGTTTTAATTATGAACATGAGATTTTAACATCTTAAAGATGTTATATATAATTCTCTAATTTATTATTAAAGATATGGTGCTATGAATACATATTACTGAAATCCAAGAAACATAAGTTATGGTTCTTGGTGTTTTGTGCATGTTTGTGCAAGTATATGTATATTTGTGTATATTTGAAATGATCACAAAAAAAGAGGAGTAACCTCTTTTTAATTAATATACTAATTACTTAACGTTGTGATATACGTTTTGAACGTCTTGAAGTTCATCAAGCATATCACATAATTCATTGAATTTACGTAAATCTTCTGGATCAGTAATTTCCACTGGATCGTTTGCTAAGAAGGAGATTTCCGCGGTATCAAATTCAGTGACACCCATTCCGTTAAGAACTTCACGAGCTTGTGAGAATGCTTCAGGCGCCACTAAGACTTCGATTTCTCCATCTTCACATGTGACTTCTTTAACATCTACATCGCCTAAGATTAAGTTTTCTTCGACTTCATCTCTATTTTCACCTTTGAAATCAAAGATACCTGTTTGAGTGAAATTAAAGATAGTAGAACCTAAGTGTCCACCTTTTTTGGTAACTGCAGTACGAACTTCCACTAAAGCGCGGTTTGTGTTATCAGTTAATGTATCAATAATAAATAAGCTTCCACCTGGACCAAAAGCTTCATATCTACCTTCTTCATAGCTTTCAGCAGATCCGCCTTTAGCCTTTTGGATCGCTCTATCAATAACGTCTTTAGTAACGTGTTGTCCTTTCCATTTTTCAATCGCAGAACGTAACGCTAAGTTACAATCTGGATCTGGGACTCCACTTTTCGCCGCCATGTAAATCTCTTTACTGGCTCTCATAAATAATGCGCTCCTAGCTGCCGCGGTAGCCGCCATTGCTTTTGCTCTAACTTCGTGTGCTCTACCCATAAATACACCTCTTTTATCTCAAAAATAATATCATAATGTCTTTATCTTGTTAATACTGCACTTCTAATAAAGTGAGGCCGTGACTAGGAGCCTTAAAACTGGTGATATTTCTTTCACTATTTTCGTCTAACAAGTTATCAATTAACTCTAATGGTTCATCTTTATCCACGACTCTTAAACAAGTACCTACAATAAAGCGAATCATGTATCTCATAAATCCATCTCCGTTAAAAGATATATTTATATATCCTCTTTCGCTTCTTACTTGGATATCGTATATTTCTCTCACGAAATTATCTTCATCTTCTTCTTTAGAAGTGAAATTCTTAAAGTTATGTTTACCAATAAACTTATGAAGTGCTTCTTCGAGTCTATCAACATCAATATGTTCAGGATGAAGGAACACTGTGTCATATAAAAATGGATCTTTACTATCTTCTAAGATGGAATACAAATATACTTTTCCTTTCGCTGAATATCGCGCATGGAAAGACGACTCTACTTCTTCTATATCTTCAATTTTGATATCAGGTGGTAACATCTGGTTTATAGAATATAAAAATCTATCTAAATCTATTTCATCTAAATCGATATCAAAATGGAATCTTTGACCTAACGCATGCACTCCCGCATCTGTTCGTCCCGCTCCATAGATGATAATTTCACGATTAAAATATTGAGAAATCTTTTCTTCAATCACTTGTTGAATCGTGATTACATTTGGTTGACGTTGCCAACCAAAGTAATTCGTACCTTTATATGACACTACTGCAAGTAAACGCATAATAACCTCTAGAAAATAGGATATACTCCAAATATCCAATATATCAAATCAACATGAAAGTAATTCTTATCAATAATTAAGAAAGTAAGCATACCACCAAAAAGAATAAGAATAATAAGTATTGCGATTAAATCAGAGAAATGGAAAGAAAGTATTCTATATCTACTTCTTTTTCCATATGGATCATAGCCTCTAGCCTCCATTGCGTTAGATAATTCTTCACTTCTAGATATAGCAGATACAAATAAAGGTATTATTAAGGATATAAGCGCGCGTACGCGCCTAATAAGACCTCCATGATTAAAATCGACACCTCTAGAAGCTTGAGCCTTCATAATCCTTTGGGTCTCATCTAATATTGTCGGAATAAATCTAAGCGCGATACTTAAAGTCATCGCTACAATATGAGAAGGGAATTTAAATATCTTTAAAGGAGATAAGTACCATTCAATCGCATATGTTAAATCCATAGGTTTTGTGGTGCTTGTTAAGATCATAGTGATCATAAGCATCATTACTAACCTAAAGATGATATATCCACCCTGAATAAACGCATCATAATTAACAACATAGTTGTTACCAATATAAAACGCGATATGAGTGGGATCATATGTTGGATTAGGGATAAATATATAAATAACAAGTAACACCACGATAAATATCCACATCGCACTTAAGCTCTTAAATAATTGCTTAATGGAGATACGAGAAAGAATCATTAAAATCACTAAGAAAAATAGCTCCACTCCGGTAAGGATAAGGGCAGTAGACCAACTCGATACTTTTAAGAAAATAGAAACAAGTAAAAGAATCATCATAAAGATCTTGTTTCTCGGATCAAGACGATGAATACATGTGTTATATGGAGAATATCTACCAAATGTTAAATTATTCATTTGATATTCTCCTTAATCTCATTCATTAAATCATCAATATTACGAATGTTATTGATATTAATATCAATGTGATGTTCTTTTAATAGCAATGCAAACTTAAATAATTCAGGGATATCAATGGAATATTTAGACACATCGCCACTAAAAAGATCACTTGGACTACCAGTAAAGACAATATCTCCTTCATTCATCACCACGACGTGATGAGAATGATTTAAAACGATATTCATATCATGAGTGACTAAAATAATGGTCTTACCATTTTTATTAAGTGACTCAATTAAATCTAAAATGATTTTACTTCCTTGTGGATCTAGTCCTGCAGTAGGTTCGTCTAATATAAGTATTTCTGGTTCAATCGCAATGATACCGGCGATTGCCACTCTTCGCTTTTCTCCGCCAGATAGTTCAAAAGGAGATCTTTTATAAAAAGATTTATCTAAACCCATGGTCTTAAGAGCGGCATGAGCCTTCTTAATCGCCTCTTCTTCTTTATAACCGTAGTTCTTTAGTCCAAAGGCCACATCTTTTTCTACAGTTTCTTCAAATAATTGATATTCTGGGAATTGGAAAACAATCGCTACTTTTTTACGTAACTCTTTAATCTTTTTAAGTTTCTTTAAATTAGGGGTGATTTTAAAATCACCAATATCAATTTCTCCACTTGTAGGAGCGAGTAATCCATTAAATGTTTGAATTAAAGTAGACTTACCACTTCCTGTATGTCCCACAATCGAAGTGATTTTCCCTTCAGGTATTTCTAAAGAAATATTGTGAATCGCTTCCACTTCATTAGGAGTCTTCTTTAAATATACATAGGAGAGGTTGTTTATTTTGATTGCCATAATAACTCTCCTAATTCTTCTAAGGTGTTTCTACTAGAAACGTCATAACCTAATTCTTGTAATTTACCTTTAAGTTCCACAATAAAAGGAACACTCAAGTTATATTTCTCAATTAGTTCACGATTCTTAAATAATTCATTAGGAGAACAAGATAACACTACTTCTCCTCCGGACAACAAAATCACTCGATCACTTAAATAAGCTTCTTCAATATCGTGAGTAATCGAAATCACAGTAAGATTAGGATTCTCTTCTTTCATTCTCCTAACTAAAGCGAGAATCTCATTCTTACCATTAGGGTCTAACATACTCGTAGACTCATCTAAGATGAGAATATCTGGGTTTCTCACTAAAGAGTCAGCGATCGCCACTCTTTGTTTTTGTCCTCCAGATAGATAACTTGGTTCTTTATTTAAGAATTCAAGCATCCCGACTTTTTTAGCCGCATCAATTACCTTAACAATCATTTCTTCTCTAGGAACATTCATGTTCTCTAAAGAGAAAGCAATATCATCTTCTACTGTCGCTCCGATAAATTGGTTATCTGGATTTTGGAAAACAATCGCAATATCTTTTCTAATTGAAAGTAGATTGTCTCTATTAAGTTCTAATCCATTAACAAAGATTTGACCTTTTGAAAAAGGTAATAATCCCGCGATTAATTTACACAAAGTGGATTTACCACTTCCATTATGTCCAACGATAGAAACATATTCACCCTTATCAATAGATAAGTTAATTCCTTTTAATATCTTGTCATTATCGTTATATGAGTATTCTAGATTCTTGATTTCAACACTTTTCACGAGGGTAATTATACACGATATTTTGATTAATCCTTAGATTTATACAAAATATTTGCAATTTTACTTCTTACCCGATTGATTCTTAAATAGATCGTATTATAAGTCGTTAAATACTTACTCGCGGTCTTTTTATAACTATTACAGCTTATAAAATAAAGAAAGCAAGTTACATCAGTTTCACTTATCCCGTTATTAGGATCATGAAGAAAATTCATTATTTCTTCGATCGCGATAGAGTTACTTGCTTCATTACTTTCATATTTCGAGCTTAAATAAAAAGATTCATCCCCACTATCAAGAAAAGAATCTTTAAACGCTCCATTAGATTGATAATAGATTGATTCTTCTTTAATCCCGTCGATCATCTCGTTTTTAGCGATCTTTCTCCAATAACCATTGAAGTTACCACTTTTGAAACCTCGAGCAGCGACCACTAAAGCGTATAAACCAATCTGCACTAAATCTTGAATTTGGATTCGAGTAGAACCCGCAAATTCCTTGATTAATAACTTAGCTAAACCCGCTGATTTTTTTTCGATAACGTTTAACAAGTTCGTTAATCGCTAAGTTATCCCCATCATTAAAAAGAACGACTAACCTTTCATCAGGATAGTCTAAATATGTCTTATTTAACATAAGAACCTCCTTTCAAATTATGGAGGTCCTATAAAGTTAGCTACGAATACGGGATAAAAGGATACCTGCTGCGACAGATGCATTTAAAGAATTGACATGACCATATTGAGGAATTTTAACAACATAGTCACTATTCTTCACAACAAGAGGAGAAACTCCTTTTCCTTCACTTCCAATTACGAGGCAAATTGGGAAATCATATTTTAGTTTAGAATAATCAATAGTGGCACTTCCATCAGTGGACACAATCCAGAATCCATTATCTTTTAATTTTTGGATTGTTTGATTTACTGAACTAATTAAGGCAACAGGAACATAATTAATCGCTCCTGCACTTGCTTTAGCAACTGTGGAATTAAGTTGCACTGAATTATGTTTAGGAAGAAGTACACCGCTAACATTAAAGACATCAGAACATCTTAATATGGCCCCAAGGTTATGCGTATCATTAATGCCGTCTAATAGAAGAATAATAGGAACTTCTACTTTTCTACTTCTTCGAATAATCTCATCTAAATCAAGATATTCATAAGGTTTAACTTCTGCCACTATTCCTTGATGAACTCCACCATTAGATTTAGATAACAATTCATTATTAGAAACAACCTTAATGTAAGGTTTATATTCATTAAACAAAGGGTTAATTTCTTTATCAGAAAAACCGTTCGCAATATAAATCTTAGTAACGCGACCTGCTCGTAAGGCTTCCTTTACAGGATTCCTGCCATAAATGATGTTAGGAGTATCGTTTTTCATTTTGTATTTAAATTACATTATACCTTTATCAATAAGGATTCTTCTTAATCGATCAGATTCTTCAAAATCTTTATTTTCTTTACTAATTAAGTAGTTTTTGTATGTATTTTTATCGTTTTCATCCATTTTCACATATGGAATATCTAACCCTAAAACATAGAACATATCGTTAAGTGTTTTGAAGTAATCATTAAGCTTATTTAAGTCACTTTCTTTTTGTCGAATCTCGTTATTAGCAAGCTTAATGACGTTATACATTTCAGTTAATGCGTTAGCGGTATTTAAGTCATCCGCTAGAGCAGCTAAGAATGAATCAATGTAGGTTGGCTTTCCTTTTTCTAAATCAACATCATTACTTTGAAGTTTTAAGGAGAGGAGTTTAACCACCATTTTCATCTTGTTAACTTCTTGAATTGCCGCATTAACTGTTTCATCAGTAAAGTTAACAGGTTGACGATAATGTGCACTTAAAATAACTAAGCGTGTAACCGCTCCACCATATTTTTCAATCATGTCTTTCGCGTAGATGACATTACCTAAACTCTTAGACATCTTTTCGTTACCAAAATTGATAAATGCATTGTGCATCCAATATTTAGCAATCTTATTTCCATGTGTAGCTTCACTTTGAGCAATTTCATTTTCATGATGTGGGAACTTTAAGTCATAACCACCACCATGAACATCAATATAGTGGCTTGGGAAGATTGTATCAATCATGACACAGCATTCTGTATGCCAGCCTGGTCTACCATTTCCCCAAGGTGAAGGCCAATTAATTCCTTCGCTTGTCTTTTTCCATAAAGCAAAATCTAAAGGTGACTCTTTTGAAGAATTCTCTTCAATACGAGCGCCTACCACTAAATCATCAATATTGATACCACTAAGCGCGCCATAGTCTTTGATTTTATTTACTCTAAAATAAACATCACCATCTACAACGTAAGCTGCGCCTATTTTTACAAGGTTATCAACATAATTAATAATCTTTTCAATATATTCAGTGACTTTAGGTGTAATAGAAGGAATATCACTTCCAATAGCCTTAGTGGCTTTTTTAAATTCTTGAATATAGAATTCAGTTAATTCTTTTTCAGTCTTATTTTCTTTTTTCGCTTCTTTGATGATTTTATCATCAACATCAGTGAAGTTAGATACATATGTAACTTTATATCCAACATATGTTAAAAACTTTCTGAAGACATCGAAAACCACTACTGGACGCATATTACCAATATGTGGGTAGTTATAGACTGTAGGTCCACAGACATACATTGATACTTCGTTCTTTTTTAGAGGTTCAAAGTTTTCAATTTTGTTAGATAAAGAGTTATATACTTTAATTTCCATAGATAAGTAAAAAGATTATAGCATATTGCTACAATCTTCGTTTAATTATTTGATTTCTTTTTTCTTTCTTAGAATACTCACTAAGATAATCGCGACAATTCCAGAAACCGCTAAAGCGGAGAGGATTACACTCGTAGTAAGTACATCTCCAGAGCATCCTTTTTTCTCGCTAGGAATAGGGGCGTTAGGAGTATATCCCACTACTTCAAACGTTGCAGTCTTTCCTTCATATGTTACTGTAACAGTAATAAATCCGTTTTCTTCAACTTCAACAATATCAATTGCGATATCATCAGTAATATCAACTTCGCTTTCATCACTATAAACTGCGATAACTTTAAGTCCGGTTAGATCAAGTCTTTCACCAACCCTATATGATGTCTTATCAGGAAGACTATCAATATAAATACGAACTAGTTCTAATTGTTCTGGTTGAACAACAGTAATCTCATATTCAGCAGTTTTAGTTAAGTTTGTTTCCGTGTAACTAACAGTAACCGGTTGTAGTCCCACTGAATTCATATCATAGCCAGTAAATATAGCTTCATCAGTTACATCTTCTGTATCTAGATTACTATAATGAGCGGTGACAGTTGGCTTAACAAATGTATCCCCTACATTGTATGTAGAAGTTATATTGCTTAAGGAAATACTATCTAAAATTTTTAATGGTGTGGATTTAGCAACTTGAACTGTGCAAGTTGAAGAATAAGTCACACCTTTAATAGTGACAGATGCAGTAATAATGGCGTTACCTTGACTAACAGCAGTAACTAAACCTGAACTACTAACAGTAGCAACACTTGTGTTATTACTAGTCCAACTAATTGTGCCTGTTCCATTTTTAATAGAGGCGTTAATTTGTTCTGTTTCACCTTCAAATAAGGAAATTGAAGATTTATCCAATTTAACTGATGGTTCATCTTCACCAACAACCGCATCATTTGTTCCATAGGAAGAATATCTTCCAGGAACCCAGTTTTCATACATAGAAGCGTTTTCATCACATAATGCTTTAACTGTGGTATTAAAGTTAGACCAAATTCTGGCAACATATTCTGGATGATCAACGAATGGATTACGATTACCTTGAAGATATTCCGCTCCATTATTACGGTTCATTTCATAAACGTTTGGGGAGTAATCAAAATGCCACTTAATTAAAGTGTTCATATTACCCATTAAATTATCAGGATTCGCGTTACTTGTTGAATGTGAGTCTGTATCAGTTAATCCTAATTGAGAATTAGCAACAACACTATAAAGGATGACTCTCGCGCATTCTCCTCTACATTCTTTATCATATCCTGCAGTGTAAGGATCCCATCCTGCAGAGTTACTATTTTTACCTTCAACATAGAAGGAATTCCCTCTAGAAGAGTTTTCAGCAGCAATGGTAGGTCTAGTATGAAGAACATCTGCTTCTACTTTTTTACCACCATGACTTTGTGGCCACATATGTTCTCTATTCCATCCAGTCGCAGCTGTCTTCGTATAGAAGCTAGCAACTTTCGTACCATATACTTGTCCGTTTTTATCTACTTGAGTGCTATTTAAATCATAGTCAGTATAAATATAGCAACTAGTATTAATACTAGTTCCCATTGTGCCATAGCCCATGGTTTTTTTTCTTTTGCTAGAGTTAATACTTTGAAGTTTGCTTAATAAATCAGATCCGCTTAAAGAATCAGTAACTCCACTATAATAAGATGCAAATTCTTCAGGGGTATCACTCACTTCATAAGTAGTGTCAGGAGTGTAGTACGCCTTTACTTCTTCTTTAACGTTTTCTTTGACCATTAAAGGAGAAAGAGAAGCAAACGCTAAACCAAGGAAAGCAATACCAGACTTAAATACATTTTTATTCATAATAAAATCCCTTATTCACTCTTATTATATCTTAATATGAATATTAAACAACCTATAGAATATAAAAATGCATCTCATTAAAGAGATGCATTCTTGTTTAATTTTTATTTCTTGTCTGGGAATCTTTCACGATTCGCATCATAACTTGTATGTAAGAGTTCTTCAGCGAGTTCGCTACCAGGTTCACCTAAGAAGTTCTTATAAAGACTTTGGATGTCTTTATTGTTATGAGATTGTCTCACAACTTGTCTTTCATCTTCTTTATAGAGAACGCTTGCACGTTTTGCTCTATAAGTTTCTAAGATATCATCATCTTCGTTAGGTAAGAAGAGAGGTTTAACGTATGGTTGACCACCACCGTTAATACATCCACCTGGACAACACATGATTTCAATGAAAGCGTATGGGGATTTACCAGCTTTAACTTCGTCAAGAAGTGCTTTCGCGTTTTTCATACCACTTGTAACCGCAACTTTAATAGTTGTACCATTAACATCGATACTTGCTTCTTTAACGCCTTCTAAACCTCTAACAGCTTCGAAAGTAATTTGTTCGTGTTCTTTTCCAGTAAGCCAGAAATAGGCTGTACGTAAAGCGGCTTC
Source organism: Bacilli bacterium (assembly GCA_045226015.1). Taxonomy (GTDB): domain Bacteria; phylum Bacillota_I; class Bacilli_A; order RFN20; family CAG-826; genus UBA2450. The sequence continues at coordinate 11,679 of JBGVBY010000001.1, forward strand.
CATAACTCCACCAGTGACACCAAAGATGACACCAGCGCCACTATATTCACCTAATAAATCTTGATCAAATTCTTCCTCTGGAAGTCTTTGCCAGTTGATACCACTACGCTTAATGAGTTTAGCGAGTTCTCTAGTTGTAAGAACTGCATCGACATCATTAGGCATTTCTTTACGTTGTCTTTCATATTTCTTAGCAACGCAAGGCATGATAGAAACGTTAAAGATTTCACTTGGATCAATTTCATGAGTCTTAGCGAAATAAGACTTAATAATTGCACCCATCATCATATGAGGTGATTTACATGTAGAGACATGAGGAATCACTTCTGGATAATAGTATTCAAGATAGTTGATCCATCCTGGAGAACAGGATGTGATTTGTGGAAGAACACCTTTGTTTTTAATTCTTTGAAGTAATTCATGGGCTTCTTCCATAATGGTTAAGTCCGCTGCAAAGTTGGTGTCAAAGACACGGTAGAAACCAAGTCTATGAAGAGCAGCCACCATTTTACCTGTTCCTGGAGTGCCGATCTTTTCACCGAATTCTTCAGCGATCGCACTTCTAACTGCAGGAGCAGTTTGAACGATAACTTTCTTGCCAGCTCTAAGAGCAGCGTCAACTTTATCGATTTCACTATGTTCCATTAAAGCACCAGTTGGACAAACGTTCACACATTGACCACATTGTAAACATGGAGAATTAGCAAAGCTTCTATTTCCTACAGGAGACACAATTGTCTTAAATCCACGGTTTTCAAATCCTAAGATTGAAATACCTTGGGCTTCTTTACATCTTTCGATACATCTACCACATAAGATACATTTAGATGTATCTCTAATTAAGCCTGGAGCTAATGTATCAATAGTTGAAGGAGTTTGACTTCCTTCATACATTCCGTCTCTAGCACCAACAAGCTTAGAGACTTCTAATAATTCACAATGTCCATTTTTCTCACATTGTAAGCAGTTTTTGTGGTGATTAGAGAGGATAAGTTCAACACTCGCTCTTCTAGCTTCAACAGCTTTAGGAGAAGAAATAATAATTTCCATTCCTTCGTTAACTGGATAAACACAGCTAGCGACGAGTCCTCTAGCACCTTTAACTTCGACAAGACATACTCTACAGCTAGCTCTAGAGCATTTACCGTTATTAAATGCACATAAAGAAGGAATATTGAAACCACATTTTTTCGCAGCTTCTAAGATTGTTAAACCAGCTTCCACTTGGAATGGTTGACCATCAATTTTAATGTTAACTAACGCCATAAGTAGTTTTCCTCCTTCCTTTAGTCCTTAATAACTGCACCGAAGCGACAGTTAGATAGACATAATCCACATTTAACACAGTTGTCTGGGTTAATTCTATGGACACGCATTGGTAAGTTAGCAGGCTTACCTGCTGGAACGATATCAGTCTTGATAATTGTATTAGCAGGACAGTTACGAGCACACATTCCACAGCCAACACATTTATCTTCTAAAATCTTGTATTGCATTAAGCTCTTACAGACATGAGCAGGACATTTCTTATCAACGATATGCGCGACATATTCATCATAGAATGCGTTCATTGTGGATAAGATTGGGTTAGGAGCAGTTTGTCCTAAACCACATAAGGAATTGCTCTTAATCACATTAGCGAGACTCTTGAGTTCTTCAAGATCTTGCATTGTGCCTTTACCATCAGTAATCTTCTCTAAGAGTTCTAAGCAACGTTTAGTGCCGATTCTACATGGAGAACATTTACCACAGGATTCATCGCAGATGAATGTCATATAGAATTTTGCGACATCCACCATACAGTTATCTTCATCCATAACAATCGCTCCACCTGAACCCATCATAGATCCAGCAGCGATTAAGTTATCGTAATCGATAGGAGTGTCTAAGTCTTTTTCGGTTAAACATCCTCCGGAAGGTCCACCAGTTTGAATGGCTTTGAACTTCTTACCGTTAGGAATTCCTCCACCGATATCAAAGATTAATTGTCTTAATGTAATTCCCATAGGAACTTCAACAAGTCCTACGTTATTAACTTTGCCACCTAAGGCAAAGACTTTTGTACCTTTAGATTTTTCTGTACCAATTTTCGCGTATTCCGCTGCACCATTAAGAAGGATATATGGTACGTTAGCGAGTGTTTCTACGTTATTGATAACAGATGGTTTTCCCCATAAGCCTTTAACAGCTGGGAAAGGAGGACGTGGACGAGGCATACCTCTTTGTCCTTCAATAGAGTTAAGTAATGCAGTTTCTTCACCACACACGAACGCACCCGCACCAAGTCTAATGTGACAATGGAATGAGAAGTCAGTGCCTAAGATGTTATCTCCTAAGAGGCCCATTTCTTCACATTGTTTAATCGCGTTCTTAAGTCTATTTACGGCGATAGGATATTCAGCACGGATATAGAAATAACCGTTTTTCGCCCCAATCGCATAGCCTTCAATCATCATACCTTCGATGACGTTAATTGGGTTACCTTCGATGATGGAACGATCCATAAATGCACCTGGATCACCTTCGTCACCGTTACAGACGACATATTTTTCATCGCTTTGAACGTCATAAGCGAATTGCCATTTTCTTCCGGTTGGGAAGCCAGCGCCTCCTCTACCACGAAGTCCACTATTTAAGACTTCAGTAATGACATCTTGACGAGACATATGAAGCGCTTTATTTAAGGCTAAGAAAGCTCCGTGACCAATAGCTTCATTAATGTCTTCTGGGTTAATTTCTGCATTACCCTTTAAAGCGATATCTCTTTTTTGTAATTTGTAGAAGTTAATTTCATGTTGTCTAGCAACACGAGCTTTTGTTTGAGGATCAACAAAGAGTAATCTTTCAACGACTTCTCCATTAATGATATCTTTTTCAATAATTTCTTCAGCATCTTCAACTTTAACTTTTGTGTATAAAGTTTCTTCTGGGAAGATTTTAACGAATGGACCTTGGGAACAGAATCCGAAACATCCAACGATATTCGCGGTAACTTTTCCTTCAAGTCCCTTTTCTTTAATGAGAACATTTAATCTATCTAATAATTCTTGGCTATTAGAAGATAAACATCCTGTACCACCACAGACGACAATTGCTTTTTTGCCTTCTTCGCAGTGGAATTTCTTATCTAAACAAGAAGCGAGATGTTCATGAGTCTTGATTAATTCTTCGCTAGTTTTAATTTTAACCATGATTATTTTGCCTCCTTATTTCTGAATTCGTTGATAATGTTTTCAACTTGGCTAACTTGAACCATTGGATAAACTTTTCCGTTAATAGAGACGGCTGGAGCAATTGCACATGCTCCGACGCATCTAAGAGCGTCTAAAGTGAATAATCCATCTTCAGTAGTTTCACCTGGTTTGATATGTAAGAGTTCTTCAAATTTGTCTAACACTAATTGAGAACCTTTAACGTAACAAGCTGTTCCTAAGCAAACTCCAATGACGTATTTTCCTTTTGGAGTAAGTGAGAAGAAAGAATAGAAGGTGACAACACCATAAATTTCACTCACAGGAATACCTGTTAAATCTGAGACTAATTCTTGGACTTCTAGAGGGATATAACCATATTCCTTTTGAATATCAGAAAGAATCATCATAAGAGGAGTGCCTTCGTTCTTATAACGATATACAATCTCAGTGATTTGTTTGACAGCTGCGCTTTGTAAACGTGCCATAAACTTCCTCCTTAAATATTACTTTGTAATAAAGTAGCGATATTATTGTAAGAAATCTAAAAAGTGATATCAATTAAAAAAACACGATTTGGTTAACAAATCATGTTATATATTTTAATTGAGTTATTAGACAAATAAAAAAGGGACCTTAAGGTCCCTTGGTTACTTTAGTAATTAAAGTCTAATATCTTTAATTTTTCTTCCAGGTTTAGCGGTCTTCTTAAAGACGATTTCGCCTTTAGAAATCGCACCTACTGGGCAGACATGTCCACAAAGTAAGCAACCGACACATTTATCGTGGTTACAATTTGGACGACGGCTTTCTTCATCCCATTCCATCGCTTGGTGAGCACCATCGTAACATGAGATATAACATCTACCACAACCGACACATTTTTCTTTGTCGATCTCTGGATAAACGATGTAGTCTCTATCGAGCTCTTCGGCAGGAATAATATTCTTATTGGCTTTGCCAATGAGTTCGTGTAAGGAATCGACTTTTTGTTCTTCCATGTAATGCATTAAGCCGTTACACATATCTTCAACAATGCGATAGCCATATTGCATAATTGCGGTTGTAACTTGAAGAGTTGTCGCACCTACTAAAATGAATTCAGCAGCGTCTTCCCAAGTTTCAATACCTCCAATACCGGAGATCTCGAGTCCTGGAATACCCACTCTTAATTGTTGAATGAATCTTAAGGCAACTGGTTTAACAGCTTTTCCGGAATATCCGGAAATAGCGGATTTACCGTTAACGATAGGCATACCGATCTTCTTATCTAAATCAACATTACAAATTGATTTGATGGTGTTGATCGCGGCTATACCGTCTGCTCCACCTTCTAAACACGCTTTTGCGACTGGCACCATATCAGTGATATTAGGTGTCATCTTAGACATCATTGGAAGTTGACTTCCACGTTTAACAGCTTGGCAGTATCTCTTACATAATTCTGGGTTAGTTCCAACGTCACTACCCATCGCGTGAGATGTCATTTGAGGACATGATAAGTTCATTTCAATCATATCCGCGCCTGCTTCGGTAACTTTACGAGCAAGGTCTTCCCAACTCTCTTCGTCGTTACCCATAATAGAGGCGATTAATACTTGATTAGGATATTCTTTTTTAAGTCTTCTTAAATCCGCTAAATTTTCTTCAAGAGAATGTTCAGCGATTTGTTCCATGTTTTTAAAGCCAACAAATGGTTCGGCTTCTTTTGACAAAGTATCAAATCTTGGTGATACTTCATTAATGACGTATGATTTTGGACCGATTGTCTTAAAGACAACACCACCCCAACCGACATCATATGCCTTTTTACACATGTCATAATCATTTCCTACTGGAGAAGATGATAGACAGAATGGGTTAGGGAATTTAACACCTAAGAAGGTAACACTTAAATCTTTCTTAACCATGATTATTTACCTCCTAAATATTTCTTAACAGCGTAGGCCACTTCTTTAGCGCCTCTAACTGCGTAGACAACAGTCTTTTCGCCACTACCGATGTCTCCACAAACGAAGACATTACCTTTCGCATTAGTGACTTCTTGCATCTTATTAACTTCAAAGCCAAGTAATCCAGCTTCAGTATATTGGCCAACAGCAAGAATGATTAAATCAGCTTTGACTTCAAGTTTTGCAGGAACAAAGCGATGTTGGAACACCACTTTCTTACCTTTTAAGGCAACAGGAACATATCCATCAATGATGGAAACACCTTGTTCTTGAGCGCCTTGAAGTTCTTTTTTACTTGCTTTGAATTCTTCAAAGGTTTCATAGACTACATCAGTGACTTGTTTAACACCTAAAAGTTTGAGTGTTGTAACTGTATCCATAGCGACATCACCACCACCAATAACGAGAACGTTCTCTGGGACTTTGATGTTACCTTTTCTACGTTTTGCTTCATGTAAGAAATCAACTGCAGTCTTCACAAATCTCTTACCAGCGAATAATGGTAAGACTTTGCCTTTGTTATGACCGACAGCAACCACCACTGCGTCGTTTTCTTTCTTAAGAGCTTCAAGATCTTCAACGTTATGGTTAAGAATGATCTCAACACCTAGCTTTTGAATTCTCTTAACTTCTTTATCAACAACTGCGGATGGAAGACGATATTCAGGAATGCCGTATCTAAGATATCCACCTGCTTTTGCTTCTTTTTCGTACACTGTTACTTTATAACCATCTAAAGCAAGTAAACCAGCAATAGATAATCCCGCAGGACCACTACCAACAACTGCGACTTTCTTGCCATTAAGTGGTTTAGCTTCAAGAACATCCATCTTCATGGCGTCTTCAAAGTCTGTAACATATCTTTGGATTCTACCAATATCAATTGGTTTATCAATGCCGCTTCTAGAGCAGCCTTGTTGACAATATCTTTCAGTTGGACAAACTCGAGCACAGATTGCGCCTAAGATATTATTAACTCTTACTGTTTCTGCTGCACCTTTAAAGTTTCTAAAGCGAACAGAACGAATAAATTTTGCTGGATCGGTTCCAGCAGGACACGCTTTCGAACATGGAGCGTCATGACATAAAAGACATCTAGATGCCTCTTCCATCACAAGTTTTGGAGTATATCCCGCTTCATATTCTTTCAAGTACTTTTCGGACATTAAAAATCCTCCTATTTAAGTATCAAAAAGAATTACCTTGTTTTTATTTTACAATAAATGATATTTATTTGTCAGTTATTAGTTTTAATCAATTATAGAAAGTTAACAACTTTTGCAAATATGTTAGTTGTTAAACATAGAAAAAGGAGTGGTTTCCCACTCCATAATAACATAGTTATTAATTAATCAGCGTAATCGTAAATATCGATTTGAGCGCAGAGGTATCCATCATAGATGTATGAATATATTTCAATACCGCATGATTCATCACTTGAGATAAGGATCATTTCGTAGTAAGGATCACCCTCACCAAATTCTTCATCGTATCCAGTAGTATTTGCGTCAAAGTAACCTTCAGAAACTAATTCAACATAATCAGGGAGATAATACGCTAATTCGTAAGCACCTGATTGAAGGTTTTCTTCACCACTATCAGTGCTTTCTTCAATATCAACCGCCATGTTATAGCTAAGATATGTTGAATCCCAACTAACTTGGACACCTGCTCCAGCAGCGGTTAAAGCGGCATTGTAATCACTAGATACTTTTGCGGCGTTATAAACAACTGTTTGTCCACCTGAGCTTCCACCGGATTCTCCGCCTGTACTGCCACCACCGGATTCTCCACCAGTGCTTCCGCCTTCACCTAATGTAACTGTTAATCCAACAATCCATTTTTGTACTTTAGATGCATTATTGACACTAAATGTAACTTTGTCAGCAGAACCTGACCAGTCTGGAGAAGTAAATGTGCCTTTATCTGCAGTAACAGTTCCTTCAGTTTTGTTACTTGGAACTTTTGCAAATTCAAACGAAATAGCAGTAATGCCACTACCAGAAACTGATAATGTGTTTCCAGCGTACATTCTTAAGCATTGTCCAGCTCCACCATCACCTTTGTTATAGAAGAAAGTAGGAACGTTTTTATTGCTGTTACTACCAACACCACCACTAACGGTTACACCATTAATAGTGAGATCTTCAAATACAAGTGATCCATTTTCGCCAACTTCTTTATATGGGGAAACATCTTTAAAGACGATAGAAACGGTTTGGTTTTGTTCAGTGTTTCCGCCAGTGTTTCCTCCAGTGTTGCCTCCGGTTTCTCCACCAGTGTTACCACCTGTGTTTCCGCCAGTGTTTCCGCCAGTGTTGCCTCCGGTTTCTCCACCAGTGTTACCACCTGTGTTGCCACCGGTGTTTCCACCTGGGACATAATAGATAATTGTTGGTTCTTCGTTACAACTTGCTAAGGATAATCCCATAGCCGCAATAGCGATAGATAAGTATGCTAATTTTCTCATAATTAATCACCTCTTGGTTTTATATTTATAACATATAAGTTGTCATTAACAAAATATTTTGTGAATTCATCAACATTATTTGTTGATTTCTTTATAGATGTCGATAATCTTACTCGTCCATTTATCAACACTGTATTTTTTCATCGTTTTCTTCGCGTTTTCAATGATGGTTTTATTATTTCCAAATAAAGCTTTTTCGAGTCTTTCCGCCCATTGATTGAAGTCTTTATATACATAAGCGTTATATTTATCGATGAAGACTTCTTCGATTGCTCTATCATCTTTCGCGAGTATTAACGTTCCACTTGTCGCGGCTTCAAAATACGTTAATCCCTGGGTTTCAAAGTTACTCGCAGTCACGAAGACATCAAATAACGCATAATAGTATTTAAGTTTTTCGTTTTCAACTTCACCAACGAAGATAACATAGTCTTCTAACTCTAATTTTTTGATGGTCTTTTTAAGCGCGTTAACTGCATCTCCTACTCCCACAATCATGAAGACGATATTTGGAATTTCATCTTTAATCTTTTCGATATATTCAAGAGTCTCAACGATATTCTTTTCTGTAGACACTCTTCCGATATAGCCAAGAACCTTCTTGTTTTTGAGTCCGTATTGTTTTTTAAGTTTCTTAACTTCTTCTAAATCATCTTTAGATATTTCAAAACGTTCAAAATCAATTGAACTTGGTAAGATACGAATGTCTTTAGCCTTGCTTTCTTTAAATAGAATGTCATAGCTCTTTAAAGAAGGAACGGTGACTACTGGACATTCCTTATACACTCTAGAGAATACAAACTTTCTAGCGGTCTTATACGTAATATCTCCAATTAACTTACCAAACTTATGTTCGTAATATAACTTCCACAAGGTGTGATAAGAATAAAGCATCTTAATACCTGTATATTTAGATAACCATAAAGCGATTTGACCCATTGAATATTCAGTGTGTAGATGTAAATAATCAAATCCAAAGGTAGTAAGAGCCTTCGCGTTTCTTTGGAATGATAAGTTTTTAAGTAAATGTAAGTCCTTATGACCTTTAATCAATCTAGCGGTGTTACTCATCACTGGAATGATATCTTTAGGTAAGTTATCTAATGGATATTTCTTATCCCATAAGGCAACAACATAAGATTCATAGCCAAGTTTATCGAGTTCTTCTTTTAAGAGTTTAACGACGATCGCCACTCCATTAACGAATAATGGGAAGACATCAATTAAAAGAGCGACTCTTTTTGGTAAAGGTTCATCATTAATGATTTTATCTAAGTGAGAATAAAATCTCTCATTATAGCGGACTTCTTTAGGGATAAACGCTTCAATATCCTTTTTAGAGTCTCCAACAATAACATCATAATTGTGTTTGCGGTATTTCTTCTCAACTTCACGAGATAAGTCTTCTTTGTAATATAAGAAGTGAGAAGTTGCAGGATATGTAGAGAACACGACTTTTGGATTATTCTTTGCTCGATCAAACATCGCAAATCTTGTATCGATATTGATGATTGAATCAAATTGACCAAAGAAGATATATGTGGGGGTTTTAAAAGAAGGTAAGTTTCTTGATAAAAGATAGTCATCTTTATAGTTGTTAAATGGAGAGATAAGAATGTATTTAGAAATATTCTTAACCTTGCTGGTTTGTAAATAAGAGGCCACTAAAGCACCTAGTCCAAAACCCATAACAATAAGTTTTTCTTTTTTGATTATCTTTTCTTCAATTGAGTAACTAATTAAAGCAGAGAAAACCTTCGCGTAATAATTTAACACTAATACACGATCCCCTTTATTAAGGAGTTTAAAGATCATCACCTTGTATCCTTTATTAATATAAGGAGCGAGTAAATCATAGAAACATAAATCCCCATTTACATGAAGCGTAGGAAAAACAATTGTCTTATCCTTAGTAGAACTAGGATTATAAACAAGCACTTCATATGGGTTATGTTCGATTTCGAATTTAAAACTCTTCGGTGTCTTTTTCATTTTCTATACTTGTTGCCCTTATTATATAAGAAGAATTATTTCATAGTCATTATTTGTTTGAATATTTGGTAATCAGTTAATGACACTACACTTTTATTAATTATTTCAGATAATCTTTCAACCGCATATTCAACTGAGAAAGTATGATATGAGTCATATAAAGATAGCATTTTATCCGCCTTAAGTAATTTGTATAGCTTAGATGAGCTTTTTTTCTTAATAATTACATATGCACGGAAAATATAACCAATCCATTTAAGAACTGGAACAGGATATTTAATGCCTTCTTTTTCGTTTAAACTTGGATAATTATCGGTTAAATAATGATACATATAAGGAACACTAAAATAATTACGATAGTTACCACTATCATCCATCTCTTTTGCAAGTTCGCTATTCATAAATCTAGCAATGAATAAAGGAGAACTACATTTGAACATAGATAAAGAATCTGAGAAAAACTCAGATTGAAGTTCACACATATGTTGTTGATGAATTGTCATATATGCTCCTTATAAATTATTGTGAATTTTTATATGAAATCCACTTTCTATTATTTTATATGAAGTAGTACCTCTTTACATATGTAAGTTTATTATTTTAACCATTCAATAATCGAAAATACATACAATGACTTTGTTGCGTATGCTACAAAGTTGGTTTGTCTAGTTGTATGCAAACAAAAAAGAGGCATAAGCCTCTTAATTGTGTTCAGTTAATTAGTCGACCCAAGCAACTAAGACCACTGGTGCGTCATCACCACGACGGTTTTCAAGTTTTAAACGTCTAGTGTAACCACCATTACGTCCTTTCATTTTTGGACCGATAACGTTAAAGAGCTTATCTAAAGCGGAGACTCCTTCACTAGCTTCGATATTTCTTACGAATCTAGCAGCTTGTCTTTTCGCATTCATTACATCTTCTTTTTTAGTTAATGTAACGAGTCTATCAGCTTCTTTAACAACATCACGAGCGACAGCTTCTGTAACTTTAACGGATTCATGAATGATTAAATCGGTAACGACATTACGAAGCATGTTTTCATATTTGCTTTTTGTGTAAGCGGCCTTAAATCTAACGCCGGTCTTACCATGAACATTTTTACGACCTTGTGCTGGCATAATTTCTTTCCTCCTAAATTATTCGAAATCCTTGAATGATAAGCCAATGCTGGCGAGTTTCTCTTTAATTTCTTTAAGAGATTTCTTACCGAGATTTTTGACTTTCATCATGTCTTCTTCGCTCTTTTCTGTTAATTCAAGAACAGAAGAGATTTGTGCTCTCTTTAAGCAGTTATAGCTTCTAACTGATAAATCGAGATCATCGATTGTGACATTTTCATATTTGTTCTCTTCAACTTTTTCCACTTCTTTTTCAATATTGATGTCGGTGGTAATGTTTGCTAAATCTAAGAATTTTTCTAAGTGTTTAATTAATAATTCAGCAGCCCAGACGACAGCTTCTTGTGGAAGGATGGAACCATTGGTCCAAACTTCTAAAGTGAGCTTATCAAATTTTGAATCATGACCAACACGGGTGTTATCAACCGCATAGTTAGTCTTTTTAACAGGGGAATAATTGCTATCAGTAGCAATAACTCCGACTGGGAAAGAAGGGTGGAGAATCTTGTTTTGTTCTCCGGTAACGTAACCTCTACCATTACGAGCGTGAAGCACCATATGTAAGCTACCACCTTCAGCGACGTGAGCAAGGACAACGTCCTTGTTAACAACAGTCACACCAGTTGGGCAAACGATATCTTCACCAGTAACAGTTTTTGGACCTTCAACATTGATTTCAAGTCTCTTGTTAGCGTTTTCTTCATCATCAATTTTTAAGACTAAATCTTTAAGATTTAAGATGATGTTGGTGACGTCTTCTTCCACTCCACTTAGAGCAGAGAATTCGTGTTGAGCGCCTTCTACTTCAATCGCATAGACACTTGCGCCTGGAAGAGCACTTAAAAGGACTCTTCTTAAAGCATTACCAAGAGTTAAACCAAAACCTCTTTCGAGTGGTTCAATGATGAAACGACCATAATTTTCGTTTCCATCGTAATCTGCTTGAGTAATACCAAATCTTTCAAAAGGATTAGCGATTTTCATATTAGTTATTCCTCCTTTGATTATCCACGTGGACGTTTTGGTGGACGGCAGCCATTATGTGGAATTGGAGTGGTATCAACGATACTTAATACTTGTAATCCACTGACAGCGAGAGAACGGATTGCACCTTCTCTACCTGGACCTGGGCCTTTCACATCAACATCAACTTGACGGATGCCTTGATCGTAAGCACTCTTAGCAGCAGCTTCAGCAGCTTGTTGAGCCGCGAATGGAGTGGATTTCTTAGCACCTTTGAATCCTAATGCACCTGCACTGCTCCAGGCAATAGCATTGCCTTCAGCATCGGTGATTGTAACAATTGTGTTATTGAAGGTTGAATGAATGTGAGCAACGCCTTTAGTAAACGAGCGTTTGACTTTCTTTTTACGAGTTGTAGTTTTAGCCATTTTCCTATTCTCCTTTCATTAACCTTGTGGAGCACTCTTCTTATTAGCGATTGTCTTACGTGGGCCTTTACGAGTACGGGCATTAGTCTTGGTTCTTTGACCACGGACTGGTAAGCCTTTCTTGTGTCTTTGTCCACGATAGCAGCCAATTTCAGTGAGTCTCTTAATATTTAAAGCGACTTCTCTACGAAGATCACCTTCGACCTTGAGTTTGCTAACTTCGGTACGGATTGCGTTCATTTGATCATCAGAGAGATCTTTAACGCGGATGGAAGCATCAACTTTTGCAGCTTCACAGATTTTTCTAGCAGTAGTTCTACCAATACCGTAAATATAGGTAAGGGAGAAGGCTACTGGTTTGTCATTTGGAATATCAACACCAACGATACGTGCCATGTTTCTATTCTCCTTTCAAATTAACCTTGTCTTTGCTTGTGCTTTGGATCGCTACAAATGACCATGACTTTGCCATGTCTTTTGATGACTCTGCACTTTGAGCAAATTGGTTTGACTGAAGGTCTGACTTTCATAATATTTACCTCCTAAAATAGTTTTGTCTCAGGACTATTTAAACCTGAATGTTATACGGCCCCGTGTTAAATCATAAGGCGAGATTTCTACGGTAACTTTATCACCTGGAAGAATGCGAATGTAATTCATTCGGATTTTACCAGAAACGGTAGCCAAGATTACCATGTCGTTTTCAAGTTTTACACGGAACATCGCGTTTGGTAATGTTTCCGTAACGACCGCCTGTACTTCGATGACATCTGCTTTTGACATTAATTATTCTTCCCCTTCGTACATCGTGATTATTTCATAACCACTTTCAGTAACTATCACTGTGTTTTCGTAGTGGCATGTTAATTTACCGTCTTTAGCTTTAACGGTCCAGCCATCACTTAATACACGAGTGTCTTTTCTTCCTTCTAACACCATTGGTTCAATCGCTAAAGCGGTATTCGCTTGGATTAATGCTCCTGTTCCTTTCTTTCCATAGCATGGAATGGAAGGATCTTCATGCATATGTGAACCAATTCCGTGTCCAGTATAATCTCTTGTGACGTTATATCCATGACTCTCGACATATTCTTGAATCGCATTAGATATGTCGCCGACATGAGATCCAGGTTTAACGACTTTTAGAGCCTCAAAGAATGCTTCTTTTGTGGTTCTAACTAGTCGCTCGGCTCTAGCAGAGACCGTGCCGACCATGAAGGTACGGCACGCATCTGCCATATAGCCTTTGTAATTTGCTACAATATCCACAGAAACGATATCACCTTCTTTTAAAATTTCTTTAGAAGAAGGGATGCCGTGAAGCAAAGTGTCATTAACACTTACACAGCTCGCGGCAGGATAATCGTAATATCCTTTTTCTTCAGGATAACAATCATGCTCCGCCATCACGTCTTCAACGATATCATTGATATCCATTGTCGACATGCCTGGGCGTATTTCTTTCTCTAATCTTTTAAAGACGAGACCGACTACACGTCCAGCTTCTTTCATTAATTCAATTTCACGTGGAGATTTAACAATTACCATAATTACTTTCTAAGAAATGAAGAAACTTCATCGAATAATATTTCTTTACCTTTTAAAGAATCAAATGATTCTAATAAACCTAATTTAGCGTAATAGTCTAATAAAGGTTTGGTTTCAGAAACATAATGTTCTAAACGAACTTTAAGCGCTTCTTCGTTATCGTCTTTTCTTTGATAAAGTGGTCCTCCACATAAATCACATACACCTTCCACTTTTGGTTTCATGGTGACGATGTGATATGGAGCGCCACAATTCTTACAAACGCGACGACCAGAAATACGTCTAACGAGTTCGTTATTATCACAGTCAAGGTTGATAACGACATCGATATCTCTAGAAATTTCTTTAGCAATCTTACTTAAAGCTTCTGCTTGAGGAAGAGTGCGTGGGAAACCGTCTAAAAGGAAACCGTTATCGCAATCTTTTTGACTGAGTCTCTCTTTGACTAACCCAATAGTGACATCATCAGGAACTAAATGTCCTTGATCGATATAACTTTGAGCGAGTTTTCCGAGTTCGGTTTGAGCCTTAATCGCATCTCTAAACATATCTCCAGTAGAAATATGTACAAGATTTAAAGACTCTTTAAGTTGTTTAGCAAGTGTTCCCTTGCCTGCCCCAGGCGGGCCCATAAGAATGATGTTCTTTTTCATAGTTATTAATGTCCTCCGGAAGCAACAACTTCATCAAATGACTTACCAGCGAGTAAACCATCGATTTGATTATTAAGTTCAAGACATACACCGACGACGATGATCATACCAGTACCACCAAGTACTAAGGAGTTATCTCCACCGAATACTCCACTTAATGTGAGGATTGATGGGAGAGATGCAATAATAACTAAGGCAATCGCTCCAATACAGGTGACGCGGTTAAGTACGCGTCTAATATATCTTTCGGTTTCTAATCCAGGCTTAATACCTGGGATATAGGAACCATTTTTTTGGAAATTCTCCGCCATTTGTTGCGGATCAATTTGTAAGTTCGCATAGAAGAAGGTAAATGCGACAGTGAGGAAGATATAAATAATAAGTCCCCATGGCATTGACCAGCCATCCATTTGATACATTTCACTGGTAGAGAAGATCTTAAGCCAACTTGCGTTACTAGCGTTACTGTCAATAAATCCAGCAATGACGCTAGGTGCCATCATAAGTGAGCTAGCGAAGATTACAGGAATAACGCCCGCGCTATTGATTTTAATTGGTAAGAAACTTGCTCTAGCCATACTTTGAGTTTGTCCACCGCTCTTTCCACTATGTTGAATAGGGATTTTACGTTGAGACAATTCTACGAAAGTGACGAATGCAATAATGATGAGATATGCCGCTACATATAATACGAACTTGAATACACCAGCAATAACTAAATTATCTGGGTGTCCAGCGGTTGTGGAGATATAGGTTGTAAAGGCGTGAGCGAATTGATTTGGTAAAGAACAAACAATTCCGGCGAAAATGATCATAGAAATACCATTTCCGATACCTTTAACAGAGATTTGGTCTCCAAGCCACATAACGATCATAGAACCCGCTAACATGACGACAATAATATAGACGTAAGTTAACCAGTTACCAGTTAAGTTAAGTGTGACATCTGGGCTGTTTTCAATAGTCTTGATGATACCATATGCCTGAACCGCACCTAATAATAAGGTGAGATATCTAGTGGCATATTCCATTTTTCTTCTTCCGTATTGGCCTTGACGACGAAGCTCACTAAGAGCAGGTAATACATCTGTAGATAATAGTTGCACAATAATTTGTGCGGTGATGTATGGGGAGACGCCAAGGGCGAAGATGGAGAACGTTTGTAACGTTCCACCACCTAACATATTCATAAGTGATAAGGCAGACCCAGAGTTGAGATATTCTTCTAATCCTTCAGGATTGACTCCTGGGACTGTTATCTGTGCTCCGATACGGAAGATAAAGAGGATGAGAACCGTAAACAAAATACGATTCATGATCTCCTTATTTTTAAGAATCGAAGCAATCTTTTTCATATTAGATTACCTCAGCTGTTCCACCTGCGCTTTGAATCGCTTCTAAAGCGCTCTTAGAAAATTTAGCTGCTTGAACAGTTAATTTCTTCTCGAGTTTTCCGCTTCCTAAGACTTTGACTCCGTGGAATTCTCTTCCAACTAAGCCAACTTCTTTGAGTAAAGCAGAGGTAACGAGAGTACCTTCTTCAAATCTGTTTAAATCACCGACATTAACGACAGCGTATTCAACGCGATTAACGTTTTTGAAGCCTCTTTTTGGAAGTCTTCTCCATAATGGCATTTGTCCACCTTCAAAGCCTAAAGCGACTCCACCGCCACTACGAGCGTTTTGTCCTTTATGACCTTTACCAGCAGTCTTACCGTTACCAGAGCCGATTCCTCTACCCTTACGGTAGTGTTCACTTCTACTGCCTTCGGTTGATTGAAGTTCATGTAATTTCATTTTTTACACCTCCTTAAACTTTCTAGTGCTACTTATTCTTTTCCGCGAAGTTCTTTCATCGCTTTGTAGCTCTTGAGGTTATTTAAACCTTGGTTGGTCGCTCTAATGATATTAATTGGAGCGCGGCTACCATAGACTTTAGAACAAACGTTTTGCACACCGGCAAGTTCAAGAATAGCTCTGACAGGTCCACCAGCGATAATACCAGTACCTTCAGGAGCAGGTTTTAAGTAAACATTACAAGCACCATATTTACCAACGATTTCGTGGGAGATGGTGTTTCCTTTCACTAAGTGAATGGAATAAAGTTTTTTACGAGCCGCTTCACTAGCTTTCTTAATTGCGTCTGGGACTTCAGCAGCTTTTGCTAATGCAAAGCCATATTTGCCTTTGTGATCTCCGACAACAACTAAGGCTGTGAATTTCATACGACGTCCACCTTTAACAGTCTTAGAAACACGGTTGATGAAGACTACTCTTTCTTCCATGTCATCTTTGACTTCATGAACAGGTTTACGATCACCTTTACGGTCTGGTCTATTACCTTTTCTATCTCCGTGAGGACGACGATCTCCGCGAGGGGCTCTTTCTTCTTTTGGAGCAGCTGGAGCTTCTGCTTTTACTTCTTCAGTAACAACTTTTTCTTCTGCCATTGTTTTTTCTCCTTAGAATTCTAAGCCGGCTTCTCTAGCGGCTTCTGCAAGTGCTTTGACACGTCCGTGATATAAATATCCGGAACGATCGAAGACAACTTTACTAATTTTCTTTGCTTTTGCTTTCTTAGCGATATCTTCGCCGACTTTTTTAGCGGCCTCGACATTACTACCATTTTCAAGCTTTAAGCTCATTGAAGAAGAGCTAACTAATGTGACTCTCTTATCATCATCAATGATTTGCGCTTCAATGTTTTTGTTAGAACGATAGACACATAATCTTGGGCAAGCCTTTGTACCAGAGATTTTCGCTCTGACACGGGCATGTCTTCTAACTCTAGAAATGTTTTTACTTTCTTTAGAAACCATTTTATATACCTACCTTTCTAATTATTTCTTACCACCGGCACGTTTACCTTCCTTAGTAACAACGTGTTCGTCTTTATAACGAATACCTTTTCCTAAGTATGGTTCTGGACGGCGGACTTCTCTAATACGAGCAGCGGTTTGTCCAACTGCTTGTTTGTCAATACCTTCAACAGTGATTTCAGTTGGGGAAGGAAGAGTGACTTTAACTCCTTCATTAGGAACGATTGTGACAGTGTGGCTATAACCGGCCCAAAGAACAACGTTATTACCTTGTAATTGAGCTTTATAACCAATACCTCTCATTTCGAGTTCCTTCTTATATCCTTCGGAAACTCCAACGATCGCGTTGTGGATATTGGCACGGACTGTACCGTGATTTTGTTTGACTTGTTTGACATCACTTTCTCTTTTACAAACAAGAGTTGCTCCATCGATTTCAACGTTGATGCCGTGGTTTAGTGGGACAACTAAGTTACCTTTTGGACCACTGACTTTGACGCTTCTACCTTCGACAGTAACAGTGACGCCTGCAGGAATTGAGATGACTTTATTACCAATACGTGACATATTGTATCTCCTTCCTACCAAACGTAAGCGATTACTTCTCCACCGATACCTAAGGTTCTAGCCTTAGCGTCGGTCATAACTCCTTGAGAAGTGGAGATAATCGCAATACCTAAACCTTTAAGAACACGTGGGAGTTGACCACAGCCAACGTTAACACGTAAACCTGGTTTAGAGATTTTCTTTAAGCCAGAGATGACTCTAGTGCCATCACTAGCGTATTTTAAGGAAAGTGTTAATTCCTTTTTAGTAGTACCCTTGACTTTGTAATCGAGGATAAAGCCTTCTTCTTTTAAGATTTTGGCGATTTCAACTTTCATTTTGCTAGAAGGCATTTTCACTTGTTCATATTTTAATGCGTTAGCATTTCTAATGCGGGTAAGCATATCCGCAATTGGATCTGACATCATGTTTATTTACCTCCTATATTACCAAGATGATTTCTTTAAGCCTGGGATTTCACCCTTGTATGCGAGTTCACGAATACAAATACGGCATAAATGGAATTTTGAATAGACAGCGTGAGGACGTCCGCAACGTTCACAACGTGTATATTCTCTAACTTTGTACTTTTTAGGTCTCGCACAGCGGACTTTAGCACTTGTTTTTGCCATGAATTATTGGACTCCTTTCTATCTATGGAATGGCATACCGAGTAAATCTAACAAGGTATATGCCTCTTCGTCTGTTTTTGCGGTAGTGACGATAACAACGTCCATACCTCTAACTTTCGCCACTTTATCGTAATCGATTTCTGGGAAAATTAATTGTTCTTTAACACCTAAGGTGTAGTTTCCACGACCGTCGAAAGCGTTTTTAGAAACACCACGGAAGTCACGGACACGTGGGAGAGCGATAGAGACGAGCTTATCGTAGAAATCCCACATTCTGACGCCTCTAAGAGTGACTTTACAGCCAATGGCTTGTCCTTCTCTTAATTTGAAGGAAGCGATGGATTTCTTCGCTTTAGTAATGACTGGTTTTTGACCAGTGATTTGTGCGAGTTCGGCAACAGCTTCTTCAAGTCTTTTTGCGTCTTGAGTTGCATCACCAACACCGATGTTGACGACGATCTTATCAAGTCCTGGAATTTGCATTACTGAAGAATAGTGATATTTTTCATTTAATGCTTTACGAATTTCAGTATCATATTTCTCCTTTAAACGAGGAGTGATATTGGCTTTCTTATTTCCATTACCTTTTTTAGCGGCTTTTGGAGCGGCTTTAGGAGCGGCTTTTGGGGCTTCTTCAACTTTTACTTCTTCAGCTTTTGGAGCGGCGGCTTTTTTAGGAGCTGCAGCTTTTTTTGCTGGGGCTTTCTTTGCTTCTGCCATTGTTTAGTCCTCCTTATAATTCAGTGCCGCTAGCTTTAGCGACTCTGACTTTCTTTCCTTTAACAATTTTGTGACCAATACGAGTTGGTTTCTTTGTTTTTGGATCAACAAGCATAACGTTAGAGGCATCGATTGGAGCATAGATCTCAACGATACTTCCTTCTGGGTTAGCTTGGGTTGGTTTTTTGTGTTTCTTACGGAGATTGACACCTTCGACAACAACACGATTGCTTTTTGGATCAACTTTTTGAATTGCACCAGTCTTGCCTTTGTCTTTGCCAGCGATGACAATAACCTTATCACCTTTAATTAAGTTCATGACTCGGTTCCTCCTTATAACACTTCTGGAGCTAAGGAGACAATTTTCATGAATCCTTCAACTCCACAATCTCTGAGCTCACGGGCCACAGGTCCGAAGACACGGGTTCCGACTGGAGCATTATCGTCGTTAATGATAACAACAGCGTTGTCATCAAAAGCGATTGTGCTACCATCTGCTCTAAGAGTTGGTTTTTTACATCTAACGATGACGCATCTCACAATGTCACCTTTTTTCACTTTTCCATTAGGAATAGCTTCTTTAACGGAACATTGGATGATATCACCAATATAGGATGTTTTTCTCTTACTTCCTCCGTAGAGGGTGAAAGCGCGAACTTTACGAGCACCACTATTGTCAGCGACAACGAGGTTTGTTTCCTTTTGTATCATAATTATTCGGCCTCCTTTTCTTCTTTAACTTCTTCAGCTACTTCTTTCTCTGCCGCAGGTTTCTTTTCGACTTCTTCGACAGCAATTTCACCAGTTAAAATTTCTTCTTTTAATTCTTTTTCTGCTTCCTTAACAGATAATTCAGCAGTCTTATCGATGCTCACGAGTCTAAATCTCTTTGTGGCACTTAATTTACGAGTTCCCATGATGGTAACTGTATCGCCAACTTTAGCTTCGTTCTTTTCATCGTGCGCGTAATACTTCTTTCTATATTTAACGCGCTTACCATATTTGGCGTGTTTCTTGTGAGTTTCAACAAGGACAACAATGGTCTTGTCGTTCTTATCACTAACAACCACACCTTGAATGGAACGTCTTAAATTTCTTTCTTCCATTATCGTTCTCCTTATTTACTTTCAAGTTCTCTTTCACGTAACACCATGTTTACGCGAGCGATGTCTCTTCTAACAGTAATGACATCTTCTCCTCTTTCAAGTGTTCCGACGCTTTTCTTACGTCTTAACTCAAAGAGTTGTTCTTTAAGCGAGTAGAGCTTTTCTTTGAGCTCGCTTGTTGACATTTCACGGACTTCACTAATTTTCATCGCTCTTACTCTCCTTTTCCGATAACTTTACATTTGATTGGGAGTTTATACGCTGAGAGTCTAAGAGCTTCTCTTGCGACTTCAGGAGCAACGCCTCCGATTTCAAACATAACTCTACCTTTTTGTACAACTGCTACCCAGTCTTCTGGAGATCCTTTACCGGAACCCATACGAACTTCAGCAGGTTTCTTTGTTTTTGCTAAGTGTGGGAAGATTCTGATCCAGATTTGTCCTCCACGTTTTGTGTATCTACTTAAGACAACACGAGCAGCTTCGATTTGTCTTGTGGTGATCCAAGCACCTTCAAGGGCTTGTAAGCCAAATTCACCAAAGCTGATTTCTGTTCCGCCTTTTGAGTGGCCTTCATATTTAAGAATATGTGGACGACGGTATTTAACACGTTTTGGTTGTAACATGGCTTATTCTCCTTTCTTATCTTTATTAAGTTCAGGGCGGATCTCACCGCGACAAATCCAAACTTTAACACCTAAGCGACCATAAGTTGTGGCAGCTTCAGCGTGAGCATAGTCGATATCGCTACGTAAGGTGTGTAGAGGAATAATTCCTTCTTTATAACCTTCCGCACGGGCGATATCAGCACCACCAAGACGTCCTCCGACAACAGTACGGCATCCTTTGGCGCCAGCTTTTCTAACTCTTTGAATAGCTTTCTTTTGAACGGTTCTGAAGCTTGCTCTTTCTTCGAGTTGTTTAGCGATTGATTGAGCGACGATGTTCGCATCTAAATCTGGGTTTTTAACTTCAATGACATCAACTCTAACATTGCTGTTTTTAATGAGTTTCACTAAAGCTTCTTTAACCGCTAAGATGTTTTTACCATCAACTCCGATGACAACGCCTGGACGAGCGACAAATAATTTGACGATGACCGCATTGCCTTTATCGTTTTTGGTTCTCTCGATTTCAACGTGTGATAATAAAGCTTCTTTTAATGAACCTTCGAGATATTTACGAATTTTAATGTCTTCATTTAAGTAAACATGGAAATCTTTGTCATTTGCGTACCAACGAGAATTCCAATCTCTGTTGACACCGACACGCATGCCTACTGGATTAACCTTGTGACCCATTGTATCTA
The DNA here is from genome assembly GCA_045226015.1 of Bacilli bacterium. Taxonomy (GTDB): domain Bacteria; phylum Bacillota_I; class Bacilli_A; order RFN20; family CAG-826; genus UBA2450. The sequence continues at coordinate 33,128 of JBGVBY010000001.1, forward strand.
TCTCCTTATCTCATTTTGACCACACATGTAATGTGGCAATTTCTTTTTACTAATCCAGAAGCGGAACCTTTCGCTCTTGGAAGGTATCTTCTCATCTTTAAGCCGTCATTAGCATAAAGTTCAGCGACATATAATCTATTTTCATCAAAACCGAAGTTGTTGATGGCGTTAGCAGCAGCACTTCTAATAACTTTAGAAACTGGTTCGCTAGCCGCGCGATTAATACTCTTTAATAAACCTAATGCGACTTTGACGTCTTTGCCTCTAACTTGGTCGATGACGAGTCTAGCTTTTCTAGGAGTAACTCTCACGTTCTTAGCAATCGCAACTGCTTGAGATGGAGCTGGTTTCTTAGGAGCTTCAGCTTTCTTTTCTTCAACCTTTTTAGCGGCTTTCTTTTCTTTTTTAGGAGCTTCAGCTTTTGGGGCTTCTTCAACTTTGACTTCTTCAGCTTTTGGAGCAACAGCCTTCTTGGCTGGGGCTTTCTTAGCTGGGGCTTTCTTTGTTTCTGCCATTATCCGACCCTCCTATTATTTTCCTGCCGCAGCTGCTTTATCTTCAGCAGTGTGGCCTGTATGACCGGTGTATTTTCTTGTTGGAGAGAATTCACCGAGTTTGTGTCCAACCATATCGTCAGTAACGTAGACAGAGATATGTTCTCTACCGTTATAAACTGCAAAGGTGTGTCCGACGAAAGATGGATAAATTGTTGAACGGCGGGACCAAGTCTTAATGACTTCTTTTTTGCCAGCAGCGTTTAAAGCTTCGACTTTTTTCATTAAGTGGCCATCAACGAATGCGCCTTTTTTCAAACTTCTTGCCATTGTCCTTTCCTCCTATTTGCCATTGCGTCTACGGACGATTAATTTAGTAGACTTTTTCTTGTTATTTCTGGTCTTAACACCCATTGCGCGTTTACCCCAAGGAGTTCTTGGTGCATCACGACCAACTGGACATTTACCTTCACCACCACCATGTGGGTGATCATTTGGGTTCATAACTGAACCACGAACTGTAGGTCTAACACCGTACCAACGGTTTTTACCTGCTTTACCGAAATTGATTAAGTTCCAATCTTCATTACCGACGATACCGATAGTAGCACGGCATTCAGCGAGAACTTTTCTCATTTCGCCACTTGCTAAACGAAGCATAACGTATTTACCTTCGCTACCAAGTACTTGTGCGGCAGCACCAGCTGCTCTACACATTTGTCCACCTTTACCTGGAACTAATTCCACGTTATGGACGAATGTACCTTCAGGAATACTCTTAAGGCACATAGCGTTTCCTACTTTAATATCGCAGGCAACGTTAGATATGATTTTATCCCCAACTTTGAGATCCTTTGGTGCGAGAATGTATCTCTTTTCACCATCGAGGTAAGCGACTAAACAAATATTCGCGTTACGGTTTGGATCGTACTCAACAGTCTTTACAACAGCAGGGATATTGTCCTTATTACGTTTGAAGTCAATTAAACGATATTTACGTTTGTGACCTCCACCAATGTGACGGCAGGTAATAACACCTTGGTTATTTCTTCCGCCAGACTTGGCTAGAGAGACTAATAAACTTTTTTCAGGAGTGCTTGTTGTAATTTCTTCGAATGTCGAGTTTGTCATAGCACGTCTGCTAGCAGATGTTGGCTTGTAAGTTCTAATTGACATTACTTTTTCCTCCTATAATTTGAGAATACTGAACTTGATTATTCTCTGAATAAGTCGATTGCTTCACCACTTGCAACAGTGACAATCGCTTTCTTATAACCTTGGATACTTCCGTGATAACGGGTACCTCTGGTTGTTGCTTTTGGATGAACGTTAACGATTCTGACGTCTTCAACTTTCACTTGGAAGATTCTTTCAAATGCGAGTTTGACTTCAGTCTTGTTGCTGTTATCCGCAACTTTGACTGTGACTTTGTTTTCGTTTTGCATTTTCGCCATACTCTTTTCAGTGATGACTGGCTTAACGATTACTGCAAAGTCTTTTTCAGTCGCTTTTGGGAAGCCTGCTTTTTTTGCTGGAGCTTCAACTTTCTTTTTTGCCGCCATATTACTTCAAGGCCTCCTCTACTTCTTTAACAGCAGCTTCACTGATGACTAATTTTTCAGCGTTTAATAAGTCATAAACGGAAACGTTATCAGTGGTAACCACTTTCGCGTAAGAAACGTTACGCACGCTTGCAAATAAGTTCTCATCAATTTCAGTAACGACCACTAAGGTTTTTACTTCACTCTTAAGAGCTTGTAACATTTTGACGAATTCTTTAGTTTTCTTTTCAGCAAACTTGATTTCATCAACGACCACTAAGTCTTTTGGAGTCTTAAGTGATAATGCACTCCTTAAGGCTAATTGATGTTCCTTACGGTTTTGGCTAATGGTGAAGTTTTGATTACCAACTGGTCCAAAGACTGTTCCACCACCAACCCAGATTGGGCTTCTAGAGCTACCTGCACGTGCTCTACCTGTGCCTTTTTGTCTCCATGGTTTCTTACCACCACCGGAAACTTCATGTCTCACTTTTGTTTTTGCAGTAGCTTGACGTGAATTTGCTTGTTCTACTTGGACAGCATTGAACATCGCTTGTTTGTGAGGTTCAACGGCGAAGACAGAACCGGCAAGATTGATCTTTTTGACTTCTTCGCCAGCCATGTTAACAACTTTAACGCTGACGGATTTCTTTTCTGCCATACAATTTCTATCTCCTTTCGTCCTTATTCAGCCTTCTCTTCGACGGCTGGAGCTGCAGCTTCTTCAACTGGAGCTTCAACTTTCGCTGGGGCTCTATTAATTAAAGATTTAACAGCTTCTTTATTTTTGACTGTCTTAATTGCGGAACGAATTGTGACGATGCTCTTTTTAGCACCTGGTAATCCGCCTCTAACTAAGATGTAGCCTTTTTCTGCATCGACCTTAACAACGAGTAAGTTAAGAAGTGTTGCAGATTTGTTACCATGATGTCCGGACATGTGTTTTCCTGGCATAACGCCGTGATTGTAACGACCGTTATTAGCGAAGGAACCTTGTCCTCTGTGGTATCCTGAACCGTGTCCTTTAGGACCGATGTGCATATGCCATCTCTTAATGGTTCCGGAATAACCGTGACCTTTGCTTGTTCCAATAACGTCAACGATGTCTCCGTCTTTGAATAAATCAGCTTTAATGGAATCACCTAATTGGTAACCGCTCATTTCATCGCCTCTTAATTCTTTAGAAACATAGTGTGGGACGGTGTTGGCTTTCTTAGCAATGCCTTTTTCAGCTTTGTTAGCACGAGATTCTTTCTTTTCTTCGTAACCAACTTGGACTGCGACATAGCCATCTTTTTCAAGTGTCTTAACTTGGGTAACAACGTTTGGTAAGACTTCAACAACTGTAACTGGGTAGAGGGTACCATCTTCAGCGAAGACAGAAGTCATGCCCATTTTACGACCTAAAATTGCTTTCATTGTGTCCTACCTCCTTAAAGTTTGATTTCGATATCAACTCCTGATGGAAGATCGAGGTTCTTGAGAGCATCGAGTGTTTCCTTCTTTGGATTTGAAATATCGATAATACGTTTGTGTGTTCTGATTTCGAATTGTTCACGAGAATCTTTGTACTTGTGAACCGCTCTTAAAATCGTGAATACTTGTTTTTCTGTTGGTAATGGGATTGGGCCCACAACAGTAGCCCCAGAGTTCTTTGCCACTTGGACAATTCTCTCAGCACTTTGATCAAGGCTAACGTGATCATAAGCTTTGAGACGAACTCTAATCTTAGTAGTTTTTGCCATGAAATTTCCTCCTATATCACTTTCAGGCTTTGACTTAATCTCTCTCAATGCGAATTACCGAACATACCTTCATGACAACGCCTGTGGGTGTGTCCGCAACCTCGCACGTCAACGCGAGCAGTCAACGTTCAAATACTACTCTTATGCGTATATGTGTGTCAATAAATTATTTAAATATTTTTATAGAAAAAGAAATTGGCATGAAAAAATGTTCAAAAAATTGTTCAAAAAAAGACATCTTTAGTGTTTTAGATGCCTCATTTTTCACTTTTTGGGACTAAAAAATGACCATTTCTGGCCATCTATTGTTTCTGCTTCTTTTGATAGGCTTCATAGCTATATTTACAACCACAATATTCCTGAAAATACATCTCATGTTCCTTGATTATGATCAAGGATTTTTCATATCCATTATTTTTCTTAAAATCAGCGTATAACCACTTAACAGTAGGATAATCTAAAGCGATTTTTTCGCCTATTTTATTGATATCTTGAGCATTTTTATACCTGCTAATTGTCATAACAGTGCCAAAATAATCAAAACCGTGTTTAGAAGCGTATTCAAAACCCTCTTTTAAACGCTTTCTAAAGCAAATTCTGCACCTTTCATGACCCTCTTTATCACTTGCTCTTGGCTCAAGATCAAGATTATATGTTTCATTATCATATTTAGTCTCAATAACTTCAATTTTAACACCTAAGTCTGATAGATATTTCTTAAGTTCGTTTAGTCTACGATCATGCTCTGCTTTTGGATAAATGTTTGAATTATTATAAAGAATTGTAATCTCAAAATATTGATTCAAAATTTCATAAGGAATAGTAAAACATGGACCACAGCAAGCATGGATGAGTAAACGTGGTTTTTTATCTAATTTAGCAATGTTTTGCAGTTCTTTTTCCAGTAATTTCTGGTAATTTTTATTATTTTCCATGAATAAACATTGAATCTCCAAATGAGAAGAAATGGTACTTTTGTTCTACGGCGTGTTGATAGACTTCAAGAGTAAATTCTCGACCCATAAATGCGCTGACTAACATAATCAAAGTGCTCTTAGGAAGATGGAAGTTTGTGATGATACAATCAACTGCTTTAAAGGTGTATCCGGGAGTGATAAAAATATTGGTCTCTTTCTTAACTGGAGTGAAGGTTCCATACTCCTTCATATTAGCTTCTAAGGTCCTAACTGAGGTAGTTCCAATCGCGATGATTCTTCTACCTTCTTTTTTGGCCTTGTTTAAAGCATCGCATGCCTCTTTTGATATCTCATATTCCTCAGAATGCATGACGTGATTATCAGTATCTTCAACTTTAACAGGTCTAAAAGTACCTAGTCCAATGTGTAGTGTAACGTCTACTACTTCAATTCCCTTTGTTTTTAACTTCTCAAATAGTTCTTCAGTGAAGTGAAACCCTGCGGTAGGCGCGGCTGCGCTACCCGTATATTTCGCGTACACAGTTTGATAACGGTCATTACCGCATAATTGTTCCTTAATATATGGGGGTAAAGGCATCTTTCCTAAAGAATCGAGCACTTCTAGGAAGATTCCTTGATAGTAAAACTTAATATCTCTAAGTCCTTCGTCTTTAATGCGAATTACTTCTCCAATAAGTTTTCCGTCTCCATAATTTATTCTTGCTCCAACCTTTAAAGATTTCGCGGGTTTAGTTAAACATTCCCAGACATCATCTTCTACTTGCTTAAGCAAGAGTGTCTCGCAGTGAGCGCCTGTCACTTCTTTTACACCTATTAATCTAGCGGGTATAACTTTCGTATTATTTCTTACTAAAACATCGCCAGGACGGAGATAATCAATGATGTTATAAAACATCTTATCTTTATAGGTATGGTTATCTTTATCAATAACTAAAAGATGTGAGTGGTCTCTTTTATCACTAGGTTTTTGTGCAATTAGTTCTTCTGGTAAATAAAAATCAAATAGATTTATATCCATACTAGAATCCTCTAGAGTCTCCAAACGCGGCGATAGTTAAATCCATATATTCTTGGAATCTATCTTCTTTAATTGCTTCTCTAGCGCCTTCCATTAATTTGATTAAGAATCTGATATTGTGGATTGAGAGTAATCTCTTTCCGAATATCTCATCACAGACATATAAATGTCTGAGATACGCTTTTGTGTAGTTCTTACAGCAATAGCAATCACACTTTGGATCTAAAGGTGTGAAGTCTTCTTTATATTTCGCATCACGGATATTAACTCTTCCGGTAGAAGTCATTAACGCTCCATGACGAGCTAATCTAGTTGGTAAGACACAGTCAAACATATCTATACCTCTAGCAATACCACCTAATAGGTAATCAATTGAACCGACACCCATTAAGTATCTTGGTTTATCTTGAGGTAAATATTTAACAGCGTAATCAATCATACGGAAACAAACATCTTTTGGTTCTCCAATTGAAGTACCTCCAATTGAATACCCAGGGAAATCCATTTTCGCTAATTCTTCAGCGCACATCTTACGTAAATCTTCGTAGTCTCCGCCTTGAACAATGCCAAAGAGAGCTTGGTCTTCTCTTTTATGAGCTTCTTTTCCTCTTTTAGCCCATCTTAAAGTTCTTTCAGTGGATCTTTTCGCATATTCATAACTTGCAGGGTAAGGGATACATTCATCAAAAGACATAATGATATCAGCGCCTAGTTTTTCTTGAATATCAATCGCAACTTCAGGGGAAAAGAAGAGTTTATCACCATTAAGGTGATTCTTAAAATGAACACCTTCTTCGGTAATCTTGCGGTTCTCCGCTAAAGAGAAAACTTGGAATCCGCCACTATCAGTTAAGATTGGTCCATCCCAATTCATAAATTTATGTAATCCACCAGCCTTAGCGACTAAGTCCGCTCCAGGTCTAATAGATAAGTGATACGTGTTAGATAAGATAACTCCAGCACCCATTTCATGTAATTCTTCAGGAGATAATGATTTAACGGTCGCTAAAGTACCTACAGGCATAAACATTGGAACTTCACAATCTCCGTGTGGAGTATGTAAGATTCCATATCTCGCTCCTGTTTTTTTATCAATATGCTTAATTTCTAAATAAAAGTCTTTCATGACGTCACCTATAATTCGATTAATTCAGATATATCCACTACTTTGATTTCTTTTGGTAATCTCTTTTCAATCGTGTTACTAACAACAATGTCATCAAATGGAGATTCTAATAACTTGTTAATAGAATTTGGAGAGAACACTCCATGACTTGCCGCTACTAAAACAGACTTAGCCCCACTTCTAACAAGTAAGTCACAAGCAGACACAATTGTTCCACCTGTATCGATAATATCATCTATAATGATACAGACCTTGTCTTTAACTTCTTCAACATTAACTTCAAGGTGCTCTGCTAAGTTTGGTTTTGGACGATATTTATTTAAGATTGTCTTTTTAACTCCAGGAAGAGCGACCACTAATAAATCTGCTCTAGTGTTACTTCCATGATCCGGAGAAACGACCACCACATCTTTTAAATCAATGTTATGGGATGCAAAGTAAGATTTGTAATAATCTGCAAATAGCTTTGTAGTTGGTAAACTTCTAAATGGAGTTTTGAAAAAATTAATAATATCCTCATGATGTAAATCGAAGGTTAAAATTTCGTTGACTTCTGAGGTATCTAATATTTTGGCCACCACTTCACATGACACTGGTTCATTAAACCAGGACACTCTTTCTTGTCTAGAATAGCCAAAATATGGAATAAAAAGTCTAACAGACCTTGCTCCACTACGTTTTACAGAGTCAATTAAGAGCAAAAGTTCAAATAAAGTCTCATGTGCGTTCTTAGCGGTTGATTCGATGATGACAACATCCTTATTTTTGACATCACTTAATGTCTTAACAAGGACTTCACCATCCGCGAAACGGTCGATAGAAACAAGCCCTAATTCGGATCCATATTTCTTTGCCACTTTTTCCGCAACAGCTTGATTTGAACTAAGAGAAAAAACAATTAAATTTTCCATAACTCACCTATAGTACTTACATACCTTTAACACAATCTCTTTATTTGTGGAATATTCATCTTTTATGCGAGATTTATCGTAAAAAACACCTAATTTTGCCAAATAATTTGCTAATTCTGAGGTATTAAACCATAAACGTAAATATCGCTCAGTTAGGTCTTTTTCTTTCTTATAGATAATGAACATTGGACGCATATAGTAAAGAGTGTTTTCTTTAACTAGCCACCACTCTGGAGAATAATCCAAAGTCATATGAGAGATCTTTGCAAAGTAGGCATTTTGAAATAGTTGTTCATACATATCTTCACTCATATCAGAATGAGATAAATAATCGCTCATTTTCTCGCCTTCAACGATCTCATTAACGATAAAACCAGCTTTTTCATCTATAAAATAGACTTTAGGAGCCTTAACTCCAGAGGTTGATATCTTTCTAACCGCATAAGTAAGCTCTTTAGCTTCTTGGCTCTTAGGAGTAAATTTAGTACCTAAATATTTAACTCCTTTTCTTTCTAAGATATAAATATCTTCCGATTCATTCGAAACAATATTGAATAGACGATGCTTAATTTTTACCGTTTCCATGGAAACAATTATACTTTAATTTTTAATTTAAGTATATAAAGAAAGGAAATGGCACAAAAAATATTAGTTTGAAAATATGTGGTAGTAGGTTATATATTGACACTCAAATAGATGTTACAAAAGATTTTTTAAATGCAACTATGTTATACTTGTTGCATAGAACTCGAAGGAGAAAAACATATGAGCAAATTAAATAGGTTCATCAAATACATCACAATCGACACACAATCTGATGACACAACTGGTACTACTCCAAGTACTGAAAAACAAAAAGATTTAGGAAATCTATTAGTAGAGGAACTTTTAGATCTCGGTTTAAAAGATGCTCACATGGATGAATTTGGTAACGTTTACGCTCATCTTCCAGGAAAAGGCAGCCGAATCGGACTCAACGCTCATATGGATACTGCTTTAGAAGTTACTGGAGCAAACGTAAAACCACACTTAATTAAGAACTATTTAGGTGGAACAATTAAACTCGCCAACGGTTTAGAAATGAACCAAAACGATTTCCCTGTTCTTAAAGAACACATTGGTCATGATTTGGTCGTAACTGATGGAAATACATTGTTAGGTGCTGATGATAAAGCAGGTATCGCTATCATCATGAATGCTTTAGAGTATTTCAAAGAAAATCCAAAAGTTAAACATAGCACCATTTGTGTTTGTTTCACTGTTGATGAAGAGATTGGAGAAGGACCACTCCACTTTAATTATCGTAAGATGAACGCGAAATACGCATACACAATTGATGGAAGTAGAATCGACACTATTGAAGCCGAAAACTTTAACGCAGTAGGCGCCAAAATCGAATTTAAAGGTGTTTCCATCCATCCAGGAGAAGGAAAAGGCAAACTTGTTAATGCTTTAAATTTAGCCACTGAATTTGTAAATAACTTACCAGCCAATGAAACTCCATTTGATAGCGAAGGTAAACAAGGTTTCTATCACCTCAATTCTATAGAAGGCAACTCAGAAGTTGCTAATTTGAACATGATTATTCGTGACTTTAAAGATAAAGGAATTGAAGCTAGAGTGGACGCCGTAAAAGCAGCGGTTAAAAAGGTGCAAGAAGCTCATCCAACTGCAGAAATTAACCTTAAATTAAAGAAACAATACTTCAATATGAAGAAGTATGTTGATCGTAAACCAATGGTTACTAGAAAAGCAAAAGCAGCTCTTAAGAAAAACGGCATCACTCCAGTTATGGGAGCAATTAGAGGCGGAACCGATGGAGCGACATTCTCCAAAAATGGCCTTGCAACACCTAATTTAGGTACTGGTAGCTATAATCATCATGGAAGATTTGAGTTCTTAGACGTTCAAGAATTTGAAAAGATGATTGATGTAGTCATCGATATAGTTAAATAAAATTTTTCAACATTGTTGAAATTTCCCATTTAAGTACGCAAAATTATTTAAACTACATACATAAGTCAACTAAAAAATAAAGTATAAATATTGATAATTTGGACACTGTCTAAGTTTTAGAAAATATTTATATTTTTTTATTGCGTACGTATATCCATTTTATTATTATTTACTCACTCACTTTTAGAGTTAACGTCAAAAAACATTATTCATCATTAGTAAAAATCGAGGGGGATTTTTATGCTAAACATCAGAAAAAGAGATGGTGCTTTAGAAGAGTTTAAACTTGAGAAAGTTTCTAAAGCGATCGAAAAAGCCTTCATGGCTGAACACAAATTCTACAATGACGACATCATCAATATGTTGTCACTCAGAGTAGCGGCCACTATGAATTCGAAAATTCATAATGACGTTATTGATATCGAAGATGTACAAGATTCAGTAGAAGTCACCTTAATCCAAGCGGGTTACGTTGATGTCGCTCGTTCTTATATGCTTTACCGTAAAGCTAGAGCAAATTTAAGAGAGCAAAAAGCTACTGATCTCGACTATAAGAAAACAGTCGATAACTACTTAAAAATCAATGACTGGAGAGTTAAAGAAAATTCCACAGTTACTTATTCTGTCGGTGGACTTATTTTATCTAACTCTGGTGCTGTTACTGCTAACTACTGGTTGAGTGAGGTTTACGATCAAGAAATCGGTGCTGCCCATAAAAACGCTGATATTCATATTCATGACTTATCAATGTTAACTGGTTACTGTGCTGGTTGGTCACTCAAACAATTAATTCAAGAAGGATTAGGCGGAGTTGTCGGTAAGATTACTTCTGCTCCTGCAAATCACCTTTCTACATTATGTAACCAAATGGTTAACTTCTTAGGAATCATGCAAAATGAATGGGCAGGCGCTCAAGCCTTCTCCTCATTTGATACCTATTTAGCACCATTCGTTAAGAAAGATCACTTATCTTATAAAGAAGTTAAACAATGTATCCAATCCTTCATTTATGGAGTCAATACTCCATCAAGATGGGGAACTCAAGCTCCATTCACCAACATTACTCTTGACTGGGTTGTTCCAAACGATATGGCGGAATTAAACGCTATCGTTGGAGGAAAAGAACAAGACTTCAAATACAAAGACTGTGTTGAAGAAATGGCGATGGTTAATAAAGCCTTCATCGAAGTCATGATTGAAGGTGACGCTAACGGAAGAGGATTCCAATATCCAATCCCAACCTATTCAATTACTAGAACCTTTGACTGGTCTGAAACCGAAAATAACAAGTTATTATTCGAAATGACCGCTAAATACGGTACTCCATATTTCTCTAACTACATCAATTCCGATATGGAACCAAGTGATGTTAGAAGTATGTGTTGCCGTTTAAGACTTGACTTACGTGAATTACGTAAGAAATCAGGCGGATTCTTCGGATCTGGTGAATCTACTGGTTCAGTAGGTGTTGTTACCATCAATATGCCACGTATCGCATATCTCTCTGTTGATAAAGAAGACTTCTATTCTAGACTCGACAAGATTATGGATATCTCTGCAAGAAGCTTAAAGGTCAAAAGAAACACCATTACCAAACTCTTAGATGCTGGATTATATCCATACACAAAGAGATATCTTGGTACATTCAATAACCACTTCTCCACTATTGGACTCGTCGGTATGAATGAAACCTGCTTAAATGCTAGATGGATCAGAAAAGATTTAACTAACAAAGAAGCTCAAGAATTCACTAAAGAAGTTCTCAACCATATGAGAAACAAATTATCTGATTATCAAGAGCTCTATGGTGACCTCTATAACTTAGAAGCTACTCCAGCTGAATCTACTGCCTATAGACTTGCTAAACACGATAAAGAAAAATATCCAGATATCATTACCGCTAGTGAAGAAGGAAGAACTCCATACTACACCAACTCTTCCCACTTACCAGTTGGATTCACTGACGATATCTTCACCGCTCTTGATATTCAAGACGAATTACAAACTCTTTACACCTCTGGTACCGTTTTCCACGCTTTCTTAGGTGAAAAATTACCAAACTGGAAGAGCTGTATGAATCTTGTTAGAAAGATTGCAGAAAACTATCACTTACCATATTACACAATGTCTCCAACATACTCTGTATGTAAAGAACATGGTTATATCACTGGTGAACAATACATTTGTCCAAAATGTGGAGCAAGAACTGAAGTCTACTCCCGTATTACTGGTTACTACCGTCCAATTCAAAACTGGAACGATGGTAAGAGTGAAGAATTCCTCAACCGTAAGACATACGACATCAAACACTCCAAATTAACTCACGAAGGTGTTAAAGGCGGAGAAGAAGCATGTGACGAAGCTGTTCAAACATTAACAGAAACCTTACTCTTTGGCACTAAGACATGTCCAAACTGCAAGATGGCGAAGATGTTACTTGAAAAAGCTGGAGTCAAATATAAATGGGTCGATGCAGAAGAGAATGTTGAATTAACAAACTCCTTCAACGTCAGAAAAGCCCCAACTCTATTAGTTCCTAATGGAGATGAAATCTTAACATTTGAAAACGCTTCTAACATTAAGGGATATATCGAAAGCTTAAAATAATATGAACTACGATATTATCATCATCGGAGGCGGTCCTTCTGGAATGACAGCAGCCTTATACGCTCTAAGAGCGGGTAAGTCTGTTCTCATCCTTGAAAAGGAAGGCTTCGGAGGACAAATCGCTACCTCTCCTAGACTTGAAAACTATCCAACCATAGAATCAATCTCAGGAAGCGAATGGAGCGATCGTCTATTCGAACAAATCACAGGACTAGGCGCTAACTTTGAATTAGAAGATGTAAAGGAACTCTCTAAAGAGGGTGATACCTTCAAAATCACTTCTGACTATAACGAATATGAAGCCAAGGCTGTCATTATCGCTAACGGAGTTAAACCACGTAAAATGGGTTTACCAAACGAAGACGAATTAACAGGTAAAGGCATCTCCTATTGTGCGGTCTGTGATGGACCATTCTATAAGGGAAAAGAAATCTACCTTATTGGAGATGCAAATACCGCACTTCAATACGCTTTGCTCCTTTCCGGATATTGTCCAAAAGTCCATATGATTACTCTCTTTGATAAACTCTTTGGAGATAAGATTCTTATCGATAGAGTGCTTCAAACAGAAAACATCGATATCCGTCATAACTTATCTTTACAAAAAATAAACGGAGTAGATAAGTTAGAATCAGTGGAATTTAAAGACACAATCACAAACGAAGAAGTTAAATTCGTTACTGATAACTTATTCATCGCGATTGGACAAGTTCCTCAAAATGACTTCCTTAAGGACTTAATTGAACTTGATCATGGATTCATTGTTACTAATGAACTCATGGAAACTAAAGTTCCAGGATTATTCGCAAGTGGAGACACCCGCAAAAAAGAAAACAAGCAAGTTATTACCGCTTGTAACGATGGAGCGGTTGCCGCTATGAGCGCCGTTAAATACCTCAATAACAACAACTTATAAAATATTGCCCTTTCTAATTGAAAGGGTTTTATTTTTGTATTACAATGTATTACAGAAAGGCGGTACTCATATGATTGTATCTATCAGAATGTCCAACGAAGAAAAGCAATTAGCCGATGCCTATGCAAAATTAACGGGCGTCTCTTTGAGTGAAGCAATCAAAAAAGCCTATTTTGAAAAAATAGAAGAACAATATGATATTGCCTTAGCAGATGCTGCACTTAAAGAATACGAAAAGGATCCTGCCGCCTATACGTTAGATGATGTCAAAAAGATGTTTAATTTATAATGTATACAATAATCATTTCTAAACCAGCAATCAAAGACTTAGAACATCTTGGTTACTACACAAAGCGCATAATCGTAGAGTGGCTAGAAAAACATCTAAAAGACACAGATAATCCCAGACAGTTTGGTAAACCTTTAAGTGCAAACAGAAAAGGCCAGTGGCGATATAGAGTTGGTGATTATCGTATAATCGCCAAAATTGAAGATGATAAACTAATTATCTTAGTAATTGCTATCGGCCATAGAAGAGACATACATATCGGCTAAAAGAAAATCCGGGAAAACCGGATTTTTCTTTACTAATAACCTCTTAATTCAACTAAGTCTATATATTGAGATAAAATCTCAACATACTTCTCCGCGGTCTTTTCATCAACTTCATGAAGAGTCTTATCTCTTACTCCATCAGATAATGTGTATTTCTGTAAAAATAACTTAGGAGCGCCTTCTAAGAGTTTACCTATTTCATATATTGAATCAATGTCATGATATTCTTTGATTAATGTAATCCTAAATTCAAAGTCGATCTTCTTTTCCATCAATATCTCAATTGATTCTTTTAAATCATCAAGATTGATATTCTTATTTACGATAATATCGTAATATTTAGAAAATGAATGTTTGATATCCATCGCACAATAATCAATTAATTGATTATCGATTAGATATCTAAGCATCTCAGGATTAGAACCATTCGTGTCTAATTTAACCGCATAGTTAAGCTTTTTAATTTCTCTAATTCTATCTGGTAAATCATCCATTAAAGTTGGTTCTCCACCACTGATGACTACTCCATCAAGAACTCCCACTCTTTTAGATAGAAAATCTAAAATATCATTAAAGTCTAAAGGTGCGATTTTTTCAGTGATTAAAGTCTCCCAATTATGGCAATAAGGACACATGAAATTACAGCTAGGTGTATATAATATACAACTCACCTTTTCCGGGTAGTCTAATAAGGACAATTTATTGATTGAAACAAATTCCATACAAAGATTATACCTATTGAGCAATTATTTTGCTACAATAGGAAACATGAAAAAATACGACAATATCTCTTGGGACGAATATTTTATGGGTATTGCAGTTTTATCTGCATTAAGAAGTAAGGACCCAAACACCAAAGTTGGTGCGGTTATCGTTAGTCCAGATAACAAAGTTATTTCTATTGGCTATAACGGAATGCCAAGACAATTAGATGAAGATCAATTATCGTGGAACAAAGGTGAAGGTTTAGATTCAAAATACCTCTACGTTTGTCACGCGGAATTTAATGCGATTTTAAACACTCAAGTTGGAGGCACTCTTAAAGGAGCGTCACTCTACGTTACTTTATTCCCATGTAATGAATGCACTAAAGCCATCATTCAAACCGGAATCAAAGAAGTTATCTATTTAGATAATAAATATGAAACTGCAACTTCCACTCAAGCTAGTAAAAAGATGCTTGAACTTGCCGGAATTAAGTTAAGACAATTCAAAGGCAAAGACATTGATATCAACATTAAATAATGACAATTAAAGAATACGTTTCTTATAGAAAAGGCGAACTCAAGGCTTATATTGATACATTAGAGACCAAGCCTCATTTCGTCGTCATTCAAGTTAATGAAGATGCGGGTAGTAACGCCTACGTTAAGGGAAAACTCAAAGACTCCGCTGAACTAGGAGTAAATGCCGAACTCATCAAACTTCCTATTACCACAAGTGAAGAAGAATTATTAAAAATAATTGATAGACTTAATAACGATGACTCTATTGATGGATTTATCGTCCAAATGCCTTTACCAAAACAAATCGATGAAGAAAAAGTCAAACTCGCAATTTCTCCTAGTAAAGACGTTGATGGTTTCCATCCATTAAGTTCGCTTAATCCATGTACACCTCAAGGTATCATTGATTATTTACACTTTGAAAAGGTAGAGATGTTCGCGAAAAACGCTTTAGTAATAGGAAGAAGTAACATCGTTGGTAAACCAATGGCGAAGCTTCTCCTTAAAGAAAACTGTAACGTCACTGTGGTTCATTCTAAAACCGCTCCAGAAGATATGGCAAGATACATAGCGAATAGCGACATCATCGTCATCGCTATCGGAAGACAAGCCTATTTAGATAATAAATACACATATAAAAAAGATGCAGTCATCATCGATGTCGGTATCTCTAGAGATGAAACTGGACTTCATGGAGACGCACTTCCAAATTTACCAGTTAAATTACAAACACCTGTGCCTGGTGGAGTAGGACTTTTAACTAGACTTTCATTAATGGAAAACCTATTAAAAATCTATAATCAAAAGCACAAATAATTGATGACAAAACAAAAAATAATTCTAGATTGTGATCCAGGACATGATGATGCGTTCGCCCTTCTTTTAAGCGTGTACGCTCCTGAACTTGATTTAGTGGGAGTTTCTACATGTGCTGGTAATCAAACAATTGAGAAAACATCATTAAATGCTTCTAATCTATTAAATTTTTTTAATAGAGGTGACATTAAGGTCGCTAAAGGTGAATCTAATCCACTAGTGAGACCAATCTTAACTTGTCCTGAGATTCATGGAGAAAGTGGACTAGATGGTTTTACTTTTCCTAAATACGATATCGTTTATAACGAACTTAAAGGATATGAATCCATCATTAAAAACGTTAAAGAAAATAAGGATATTATCGTAATCGCTACTGGTCCATTAACTAATGTTGCTAAAGCAATTAAAGAAGATCCATCAATCTTACCTAATATCAAAGAGATAGTGATTATGGGTGGATCCACTAAAGAAGGTAATATCACTATAGAAGCAGAATTCAATATTTTGGTAGACCCAGAAGCTGCTGATATCGTCTTTAGATGTGGTAGACCAATTAGAATGCTGGGTCTAAATGTTACTCGACAAATACTTGTTACTCCCGAAATCGTTGAAAATGCTGGTAAAATAAATACGAGAGGTTCTGAACTTTTCGTTAAACTCATGGAAGTGTTTAACAGAAACCAAAAAGAATTCTTTGGTTTAGACGCCGCTCCACTTCACGATCCTGCTACTGTAGTAGCGTTAATCAATAAAGACGCTTTTGTCTTTGAATATATGAACGTTACTATTGATACTTCATTTACTGAAAAAGCGGGTAAAACTATTTGTTCTAAGAACAAACCTTATAACACTAAAGTGGCAACTAAGGTTGATGTTAATAAATACTGGGAAGTCCTATTTGAGAACTTAAGGAGATGTGTATGAGAAAAATCATTGTAGTTGGTTCTATCGCTATCGATAACACTATTTTTACTAAGCAACTCCCTCAAGCAGGAACCACCACTATCGCTGATAGCTTTTTCCAAAACATTGGAGGTAAAGGTGCTAACCAAGCCTGTGCTGCAATGTTTTTAGGATCTGACGTAACTTTTTTAGGTGCTGTTGGAAAAGATAATAACGGAGAGATGGTCAAATCATTCCTTACTAAACAAGGATTAGACGCGAGACTAAAAGAATCAGAAAAACCTACTGGAGTAGCCTTCATCATGCTTGAAGAATTAACTGCGGAAAACCGCATCTTAATAATTCAAGGAGCAAATGATGACATCACTATTGAAGACATCAAAAATAATGAATCACTCTTCAAAAAAGATGACATTTTACTCACTCAATTTGAAGCCCCAGTCAAGACTGTTGAATACCTAGTGAAATTCGCTAAACAAAGAGGCATGAAGGTTATTGTTAACCCTGCCCCAATTAAAGCGGTGAGTGATGAAAT
Organism: Bacilli bacterium; assembly: GCA_045226015.1. Classification (GTDB taxonomy): domain Bacteria; phylum Bacillota_I; class Bacilli_A; order RFN20; family CAG-826; genus UBA2450. Next base: position 50,415 of record JBGVBY010000001.1, read on the forward strand.
ATATCAATATATTGATATCTTAGTGCCAAACGAACATGAATTAGAAGCATTAAGTGGCACAAAAGAAGTCGTTAAAGGTGCAAACATTTTACTCCAAAAAGGGGTTAAAAATGTTATCGTCACTTTAGGGGAAAAAGGCTCAATGTTGATTAACAAAGACGAGACCTATTTAGTGGAACCTCATAAAGTAAATGCAGTGGATACAACCGCTGCTGGAGACTCATATCTAGGCGCGTTAGTGAATAAGCTTTCTAACGATGTTGATATTAAAGAAGCAATGAAGTTTGCGTCTTTATGTTCCAGTATCACAGTTACGAAAAAGGGAGCGATAATTGCCCTTCCTCATTTAGAAGATTTAAAGTAGAAGCCGCTTAAGCGGTTTTCTTTTTGAAAATATTTTCTAAATCTATTGACTCCTATAAAAATAGGACTATGATATTGTGTTGCTGAAGAAGACCTCCTACGTCCTAAGCAAGACGTTAAAAGGCGAAAAAAAGGAGGTATATCAATGAAAAAGTACATTCTTACAGCGATAATAGATGGTAGAACAATTTCCTTCCATCACAAGTTCAATTCTAGAAATGATGCTTTGAATTATATATTTGCTTATTACGACAGACATAATTACAAAGCCATCCAAGTTGATGAGGAGTTCTACATCAATAATAACAAGCATAATATCGAATACGTTTGTGATTACACAAATAGATTCAGAATCAATCGAGTTATCGCTTAAGACGATCGAAAGATCAAAACAACTAAAATAATAGGTCCCACAAGGGACCTTTAATTTTTATTCGATAAGAATTTGTTTATCAGTTATCGCAAGATATATCGCATCTATATAAGAGAAGAAGACTCCACCTATGAGGTAAATAACAAAGCCGACAATATTAACAGAGCTTTGTTTTCTAATAAGAGCAGACAATCTCACTAAGATTTCTACTAACCACCCCACTACTGGAATGATTAATAAGATTATTTGTGACAATTTATCTAAATCGCTAAACCAATTATCTACTTTCATAAGCGTCTCCTAATACACAAAATTATAACGATTATTTCTTATTTTTCACTTCATATCGATAAAAATACTGATTATGTCTAAATAATATATGTTGTTTTAAAATTAATTTTAAATAGTATAATTATTACGGAACTATAAAATGGGACTTATTCACGAGCCAACATTACAATTTGCTTACCTACTATTAGGCCTATTTTTGTCGGCTTATGTTTTTATAAAAGCTAAGAAAAGAGTGTCGTTCTACATCATCGGCATTACTTTACTGACTCTAGTTATCTCTGACGCTTTATATATCATCCCTAGTATTTTTAATGTTGAGTTCTCTCTCCATTATATCGATAAAATTTCATATCTCAATATCGGTAGTACAGTGACTAGCATCTTAGGAACAGTAATACTTGTTCTTTCATATTGGTTTGGAAAGATTCTATTAAAGAAAGAAACCCCACTTATCTTAGATATCACGGTTATCTCATTAGCGATAATCCGTATCATATTCTCTTTATTCCCAGCATATGACTGGTCATATAATATCTCCTTTATTTGGACAATTACTAAGAGTATTCCTCTTATTCTATTAGGCTTAGTCTTAGCGATTGTTGCCTTAAAGTGGTTTAGAGATGATAAAGAAAAATTAAGAAAATACGCTTTTGTGTGTGCAATCATTTCCACAACTGTGTTAGTGGAATTCACTTTAACTCAAGATGTTACTCCAATTTATATTGGAGCAGTCTTGATATTTACTTTAGTTTATTCAATTTGGTTACTCTCATTTAGATCAATTAAAAAGCTCGAATAGATTCACTTACATAATGTTTAATGTGATAAATATCACAAACTTTAATTTGCGGTATTTAATTATTTCGTATATATTATGTGAGTTGTGTTTATAACAAATGTTATTTACACAAAGGAGTGAATTTATTATGAATCCTATAAAAATGAATGGTTCGACTTTGACAGAAATGTTAAAGGCTGGATATAAAAACTTATTAGCCCATCTTCAAATTATCAATGATTTGAATGTTTTCCCAGTCCCTGATGGAGATACTGGCACTAACATGAAGTTAACATATCAAAATGGTTTAAAGACTATTTCTGATGATGATGGAGATTTCTCCCAAATCATGGATGAATTTGCTAGAGGCATGCTCTTCGGTGCTCGTGGAAACTCCGGTGTTCTTACTAGCCAATACTTCAGAGGCTTTGCGGATGAAGTAAAAGGCAAAAAAGAAATCACCGTTAAAGATTTCGCTAAAGCGATGGTTGGCGCGTATAAAAACGCCTACAAAGCCTGCGCGGATGTCGCCGAAGGAACAATTCTTACTGTTGCTAGAGAATCAATTGAAAACGCTCTCCCATCAGTAAGAGATGAAGATACATTTGAATCTTTCTTAGATAAAGTTGTTAAGACTATGAGATTGTCTTTGGACAATACTCCTAATCTTTTACCAATCTTAAGAGAAAACGGAGTCGTTGACTCAGGTGGTAAAGGTTTATTAACAATCTACGAAGGATATCTTGCTTTCTTCTCTGGAAAAGAAATTAACGTTGAAGAAGAGCTCATTGAACAAGAAGAAAAGAATCACCCAAAAGAAGTGAGCATTGACTACAGTGCTTTTAATGAAGACTCAACTTTAGATTATGGATACTGTACAGAATTCTTACTTCAATTATTGAAGTCAAAAATTGATATTCCATCTTTCAATATCAATGAATTTATTGAATTCATGCAAGCCCACGGAAACTCTTTAGTCTGTTTCCAAACAGGCACAATTGTTAAGGTACACGTACACACAAAGACTCCATATGAAGTCATTGAGTACGCTCAAAGATTTGGTGAATTCGTAACCTTCAAGCTTGAGAACATGGCGCTTCAACACAATTCCTTAATCAAGGAAGAAGAACAACGTAAACAAGAAAGAAAGAAATATGCGGTTATCGCTATCGCGCAAGGTGATGGAATTATCGATCTCTTCTCTAACCAATTAAGAGCAGACCTCGTTATTAACGGAGGAACCACTATGAACACCTCTGTTAGTGAAATGGTGGACGCCTTTAACTATGTTAACGCTGATGAGATAATTCTCTTACCAAACGAAACCAATATGATTAAAGCTGCAGAGCAAGCTGCAGAATTATATAAAGACAGCAAAGTCTATGTTGTGAAAACTCGTAACATTCAAGAAGGCTACGCTGCTTTAAATATGCACATGGGCGATGAAGAAAACGGAAAGCAAGTCTATGAAGCAATGAAAGAAGGAATGAATCAAATCATTCCATTAACCGTCTTTAGAAGCGGAAAAGACGCAAAAATCGGTGGAGAAGTTGCTCCATGTGGATGTTTCGTTGCCTCTAAAGGAAGAAAACTCAATAACTTTGCTAAAACTAGAGCCAGAGCGACAGTTGATCTCCTTAAGAGTATTGAAGATATCAACAGTCACGAAGTGTTATTCATCATCTATGGACAAATGATGTCTGAAAACGACGCCAAAGATGTCGTCAGTGCTATTAATAAGAATTTCCCAAATATTGAAGTCGGTTTAATCAAAGGACAACAAGATGTCTACGATTTATTAATCGGACTTTACTAGGAGGTAATAAATGGAAAACAAATACACAGTTGTTATTGATACCTTAGGTAGCGATAAAGGTCCTGAAGCTATCTTAGAAGGTGCGCGTATTGTTTTAGAAGAATTCCCTGAAGTGAATCTCACTTTAGTGGGTGATGAAGCTGTTATTAAAAACGCGAACTTACCAAGTGAAAGAATTAAAATCATTCACGCTCCTGAAACAGTCACTAACTACGATAACCCAATCGAAGCTTTCTATAAGAAATCTAACGTATCTGTCTTTAAAGCATGTGAAGAATGTTCTAAAGATGAAAAGGCAATCGGAATTATCGCTGCAGGTAATACAGGCGCATTATACGTAGGAGTCCTCCGTTATTTACTTAACGAAAAGAGAACTAGACCTGCTCTTGCCGCTATTCTTCCACATTTACAAAAAGGCTATACCTGTTTAGTGGATACTGGTGCTTCAATTGACGCTGGTCCAAATCAACTTGTGGAATTTGCCCATTTAGGTACTGACTTCATGAAGAAGTTATATAAAATTGAAAATCCTAGAGTAGGACTTCTCTCAAATGGAAGTGAACCTACTAAAGGTAACCATTTAGTGAAAGAAACACATCCTTTACTCGCTAAAGAAGAAGGCATTAACTTCGTTGGTAACATCGAAGGTAGTAGAGCCTTATTCGGAGACTGTGATGTCTTAGTCGCTGAAGGGTTCGCAGGTAACCAAGTTCTTAAGAATACTGAAGGTACCGCAACAGCGTTAATCACCGAGATCATTAAGTTCGGTAAAAAGACCGGAAATGAAGAAATTTCCAAACAAATCGCCGGTTATTTAATGAAAACTTATGATTTTGAGTCATTAGGAGCAGGCATTATGTTAGGCGCGAAAAAATACGTCTTGAAGTGCCGTGGATCAAGTGGCCCAGCCGCGATTAGAAGCGCTGTTAAAATCTTAGTGAATATCATGAGTGATAAAACATTTTATGAATAGAGGTAAAAACAATGTTAGAAAGATTAGTTAAACTCATTAAAGAAAACTTACCAGAAAAAGATTTATCAAACGTTTCCCCAAGTGATCGTTTAATTGAAGATCTTGGAATGGATAGCATCGGTATGATGATGCTCTCTATGTCTATCGAGGATGAATTCGGAGTTGTCTTTGACGCGCCAGTTCAATTTAAGACCGTTCAAGACGTTCTCGATTACTTAAAAGAGAACGCTACTAAATAGGAGATAAAAATATGTTCCAATTATATTTTGACACCGACGAAGATGTAACTTTGGAATGGGCCAAGAAATATAACGCCATTCTTATTTCAATGCCATATGCAATCAACGGAGAAGAAGTCTTCCCATATAAAGACTGGGAAAAATTCGATTCCAAAGGTTTCTATGACACTCTTAGAGCAGGCAATGCTAATCCAACTACTAGTGCTTTATCAGCTCAAGAATATATCGAATACTTTGAACCAACATTAAAAGAAGGTAAAGATATTCTTTATGTTCACTTCTCAAGAGAAATGAGTGCTACTTTTAATAGCTGCGATGCTGCTATTAAAGTCTTAAAAGAAAAATATCCAGAAAGAAGAATCGAACTCATCGATACACGTGGTATCACTATGTGTTCCTTTTTAAGCTGTATTCAAATTGGTGAACTTGCTAAACAAGGTAAGACCATTGATGAAATCTTAGCGGTCGCTGATGATATCATTTACCATAACGCTACATATTTCTTTGCAGATAACTTAAAGTTCTTTGCTAGAAGCGGTAGAGTGAGTGGTTTCAGTGCTTTCATGGGTGGAATGATTGGAGTTAAACCAGTTATCTACATTTCTAATGAAGGTAAGATGGTTTCTATTGATAAGGCTATCGGTAGAAAGAAAGTCATCGCTAAACTCCTTGACTACGTCATTAAGAAAGAAGACCACATTAAAGATTATCCTGTCTTAATCGCTCACGCGGATGCTTGGGAACTCGTTCATGAATTTGAAGCAATGCTCAAAGCCCAATTTGGTGATGACATCAAATATGAAATTATTGATGTTAACCCAACTGCTGGATGCCACTGCGGACCAGATGTCATTGGAGTAGGTTTCCACTGTAAAGAAAGATAATATGTCTAAAAAGACAAGAGACTTACAACAAGAACTATTACACCGTAAATATAAGAAACCTAATCCGTTTATTTACGGTTTTTATTATTTGGTTGGAAGAACGCACCTATTAGGTGCTAAATATCATCCACATCTTGTGGTTAAAGATAAACCTAGTAAATGTAAAGGACCATGCTTTTTAATATGGAATCATCAATCTAGAAGAGACCATACCTTCTTAACCACTGCTGCATGGCCTAGAAGACTCTCAATTGTCGCGGAATATAATTCGTTCTTTAGAGAACACTTACATTGGCCATTTAAGATGAATAGAGTACTTCCTAAAAAAGTATTCGTTAACGATATGGCGGGAATCCGTGCAATTAGAGAAATCGTTAAACAGGGCGGCTGTGTAGCGTTCTCTCCAGAAGGAACAAGTTCCATCTTTGGAGATAATCAACCAATCGTTCCAGGAACAGGTAGATTCTTAAAAGCTTTTAATATTCCTGTTTACTCAATGGCCCTTCAAGGAAGTTATCTCACTAATAACAAGATTTGTTCAGACGATAGACTTGGAGAAGTTCATGGAGAACTTAAACTCTTATTCACCAAAGATGATATTCAAAAATTATCCGCAGATGAGATTGAAAACATCATCAATAAAGAGTTCCATCACGATGATTATGAATGGAATAAAATCCATCACATTAAATATAACTCTAAAGGCAGAATATGTACGAACCTACAAGATATGTGCTATAAATGCCCTAAGTGTGGTAAGGAATTCATGATGGAGGCAGAAGGCAATCACATCAAATGCCTTAACTGCGGTAATGGAGCCACTATGGATGATTATTATGATTTCCATCCATTTAATAAGGAATGTGTTATTCCTAATACTCCAAGCGCATGGGCGCATCAAGAAAGAGAAGCTATTGTTGATGAAATAAGAAAAGATCCTAACTATTCATTCAAAGTAAATGTCAAACTAGGAATGCTTCCTCATGATCACTATGTGAGTAAAGAAGAGACAAGTGAAATAGTTGGAGAAGGTACTTGGACAATAGACCATAAAGGTGTCCACTATGAAGGGACTAAAAATGGTGAACCATTTAAAATCAATATGGACTATAAAGAAATATGGACATATCCAATGACCATAGATCTCACAATATTCTCTTATTATTACGGTGATGAATATTATGACTTCTATCCAGATGTTAGATGTGTTGGTAAAGTAATCATGTTAACCGAAGAAATGCATCGATTACATGTTAATAGATTTAAAAACTTCCCATGGTTTGATTATATGTATGAAGGTAAAGAACTTGGGATAGATGAAAAATAGACCCTATTGGTCTTTTTTCTTTAAACAAAAAACGGATCGCTCCGCTTCTATTCTAATTCGATTGTTTCGCCATTTTCATATTGGCGAACGCTTTCATTAAGTCTATTAACCATAGCAGGGTTAGAGAAAATGAACAAATTCTCTTTCATGTTGTTATATTCCTCTTCTGAAATTAGAACAACGTTGCCATCTTTGGAAGTTACTTTTAAAGGTTCGTTATTGTGCTTAACGTCATTAAAATAATTTCTAAAATTCTTTTGCATTTTTAAATAATCAACTGTAATCATAGTAACCTCCAAAACTGTATTAATGATATCTTTTACGTGTAGGAAGTTCAATCAAATTAAAAGCGGATTGCTCCGCTTCTATTATTCTGCCATTACCTTTTCCCAGGTGAGTGTTTCGTTTTGGTATTCGGTAATACTGTTGTTTAACATTGTTCCCCAAACAGCTCTTTGCACTAGTCCGTATTTATCAGCGATCTTCGCTTCAAAAGTAACACCATTTTCAACACCATTAGTTGGGTATTCATAATAGTATGCATATAGTTCTTCACTCGCTTTATAGAATTTCTTGGTTTTAACGTAACTAGGAGTTTGTTCGTTTCCTCCAACAGGAACTGAGTACCATCCGAAAGAATAAGTATCATCTTCCATATACTTATTAAAATAACTTGGATAAGCACCTACTGAACTGTCTTTAACAAACGTGAATTGATATTGCCTTGATAAAGTTGCTAAGTTTTTAGAATAAGTATAAGAAAGAACATCCGCTGTAAAGTGATATGGTGCTCCTTCGTAGTTATTATCATCAAATACAAGATGACCTAAGAAGTTATATGCATAAGAAACGTTATATTCAAACGATTTCATGGCGGCGAAATAATCTTCTTCACTGACTTCTAAATAAACATCAAATGGATTGGTTTTAAGTGGAGTAACTGCTGCAGGGGTTTCTTCAGCTCCACAACTAGACAAAGAACCAATAAGCAAAACGCTTAAAAATAATGATTGAATCTTCATAAATTTGTAACCTCTAGTTAGATTATAAATAAAACCAGATGGGATTACCACCTGGAATTATTTCACTTAATAGATATTATCTTCTATCGCTTGGAAGTTTGTCGTGGACAAATAAGGCCATAACTGCTTTAGCGGTATGAATTCTATTTTCAGCTTCTTGATAAACGACTGATTGTGGTCCATCAATGACTTCATCAACAACTTCGTTGACTCTATCAGCTGGAAGAGCATGCATATATCTACATGTTGGTTTGGCTAACGCCATCTTGTCTGGTGTACATTTCCAGGCTTTTAAAGCGAGTAATGCATCATCAACAACAGTTGTAGATTGGTTAGTAACCCAGCTGCCCCAGTTTTTTGGGAAGACGACATCAGCGTCTTTATAAGCTGCATCCATATCATGAGTAATGGTTAAAGAACCACCATGTTCAGCAGCGTTCTTACGTGCTTTTTCAATAACCCAATCTGGCAAATCATATCCCTCTGGATAAGCAAGAGTAACATCGATTCCATAACGTGGGAATAATAAGACTTGAGAAACTGGAACAGAAATTGGTTTCTTGTGGGTAGTTGCCATTGCCCAAATAACAGAAACTTTTAAGTGTTCGGTGTGTCCGAATTCATCTTCGATAGTCATTAAGTCAGCAAGGGCTTGCATTGGGTGATATAAGTCACATTGTAAGTTGATAATTGGGACTGTGGAATATTTCGCCATTTCACGAATATATTTGTTTCCTAAACCCCAGTTACAATATCTACAAGCGATCATGTGGCCAAAGCTAGAAAGAATAACAGCAGTATCCTTTGCGCTTTCACCATGAGCAATTTGCATCATAGATGTGTCTAAGAAGGTTGCGTGGCCACCAAGTTGAGCCATACCACTTTCAAAGGAGTTACGAGTTCTTGTGGATTGTTCAAAGAACATTAAGAAACCGGTTTTGTTTGTTAACCAATCGGTTGGTTCGTTAGCGTAGAATGCATCTTTAAGATCACGGCTAACTTTGAGCATGTAATCGATTTCTTCTTTGGTGAAATCTTCAAGAGTGATTAAGTGACGTCCCGCGAAGCGAGGAGCAATTTTTTCCATAATTATTGTTTATATCCTTTCTTTAATAATTATTTCTTTAAGTTCTCTAAATAGAGAAGTGGCATAACTGCATATAAAGCAGCACAGATAACAAGGTCTTCTTTTCTTGTCTTTTCATTTGGTGCGTGAGCTTCTTTTTCGTCTCCAGGACCAAATCCTATGCAAGGAATACCATATCTACCCATAATGGAAACTCCATTAGTAGAGAATGTCCATTTATCAATGACTGGTGCTTTCTTAAATAAGCCTTCATAACCTTGTTTCATAGATTGAACGAAGATACTTTCTTCTGGAATAACCCAGGTTGGGAAGTAACATTCTGTTGGATAAAGTAAGCCTGTGTAGCTTGGTCTTTCATAACGATACATCTCAACTTTTGCGTTTGCTGCTTTAACTCCTGGAAGAGCTTCAATTTCCGCGATGGAAGTCTTATCGTTTTCATTAACTGTTAATCTTCTATCTAATGAGATCCAGCAGCCATCTGCGACTGCACATCTAGATGGTGATTTATGGAAGATTTCACTAATAGTGACTGTACCTTTTCCTAAGAATGGGTCATATGCTAAACCGTGTTCATTGAGTTCTTTAACTTGTTCAATGATTGGAGCCATCTTATAAATCGCGTTATCTCCTCTTTCAGGAGCAGAACCGTGACAAGAAATACCTCTAACAGAGACTTTGATTTCCATTCTTCCACGATGTCCGCGATAAATACGACAGCTTGTTGGTTCAGTTGAAACAACAAATTCTGGTCTGACTTTATCTTCTTCAATAATGTATTGCCAGCATAAGCCATCGCAGTCTTCTTCTTGGACTGTACCAGTAATAACTAAGGTGTAGTCATCTTCTAAACCTAAATCTTTAATGATTTTAGCAGCGTACACCATTGAGGCCATACCACCTTCTTGGTCAGAAGTACCACGACCACCGATATGAACATCATCTTCAAAACCTTCATATGGATCAAATGTCCAGTTTTTGATTTCGCCAATACCGACAGTGTCGATATGCGCGTCCATACCGATAAGGTGTTTACCGTGTCCGACATAACCTAAGATATTTCCCATTGGATCGATAACAACTTTATCAAATCCAACTTTTTCCATTTCCTCTTTGATACGTAAGACAACTTCTCTTTCTTGGCAGGATTCTGAAGGAATTCTTACCATATCTCTAAGGAATTTAGTCATCTCTTTTTGATATGACTTTGCTTTTTCTAATACTTGTTCAAATGGGACTTTCATGATTAGATTTCCTTTCCTCTAAGATTCTTAATCTTTTCATCATATTCATGAATCTTGTTGTATTCATTTTCCCAGAATTCTGGTTTCTTCATGCTATCGAGATATTCTTTAGAATATCCAAATGGTAACCAGTCTTTTTCTTTTTGGGCAAATAAAGCTTCTTTAGCTTTTTTACCTCTAGTGTCGAGCACCATACAGGTATTCGCACCCATAAAGACATCGTTAAACCATCTCTCTAAGACGTTAGGTGTAACTTCGAGTTCTCTTTCTTTTAAGTTTTCAATAACGGAATCGTATCTATCAAAGCTATCTGTAGCGATAGTAACAACGTTATCATCTGGTCCGAGTTTGAGGTATTTTGCCATCTTAATAGCACCTAAGATATTGCAAATACCGGAAACACCAAATAAGTTAACCATGCTTTCAGCAAGTTTACGATCAACTCCGTGAGCGGCTAATACGTCGCTACCTTCATGAATGACTTCAAGACCTCTAACACAGTCATCATCAACGATTTGAGTAATGAAGTCTGTAGTTAAAACGTTATGAATTAAAGTACACATCTTGTCACCGATACCTTCAATTCTATGTTGTCCACGACCACCATTGGTGAGTGTTGAACATTCATGTGGTTCAAGAGCGACGATTTTACATTCTGGGAAGACAGCTTTAATTTGATCACCAGCGGCTAGTGTACCCGCACTACCTGGAGCGCTACAGAAAGCAGCGACTCTTCCATTACCAATACCTTTAACAGCTTCAATACAGCTATTACCGGTAACGTGACGGTGGAAACGGTAGTTTGGTAATAATTCGAATTGAGCTAATGTTCTATTCTTTGGATCTTTCTTGAGTTCATAAGTTCTTTCAAGAGTAAGAATGACATCGCTTTCACTACCTGGAGTTAAGTCTAATTTAGCTCCGTATTTTTGAATTCTTTGATATCTTTCTTTAGACATATTGTCTGGCATAATGACAATTGCGTCATATTTCATTAAGTTAGTGATGTAGCTAACTCCAATACCAAAGTTACCAGTACTTGGACCTAAAATGGTGTGTTTTCCTGGAATGATTTCTTTATCAACGCATCCTTCGATTAATGTGGAATACGCTGGACCAACTTTGTGGGAACCACTTGGGAAATATTTACCTAAAAGGACAACGATGTTTGCGTCAACACCAGTTAATTCTTTTGGAAGAACAATCTTATTAACTTCGTTCTTTTCGTTTTTCCAAGTGATGTTAAATAAGTTGATTGGATCGAGTTCGTTTTCTTGTTTTGCTTTTAAAGCAGCTTTTCTAACTTCTGGATCTTGATGACTTGGGTTCAACATTTCATCATATGTTGGACCAAATGGGATTTTTGACATAGTTTTAAATTACTCCTTTTTCTTTTAAATAAATGTCTAATTTTTGAATGCTTGGCTCCATGAGCTCTGGTTTTACAATTGCCTTTTGAGCGTTATTCGGATCTTTTAGACCATTACCAGTAATAATGACAGTGACACTTTCTTTCTTACTGATAACTCCTTCTTTAAGAGCCTTCATTAAGCCTGCAACAGAGGCTACTGCAGCAGGTTCACCAAATATTCCTTCAGTCTTTCCTAATATTGACATTGCTTTAATGATGTCTTCATCAGGAACACTGATCCACGCTCCTTTAGAGTTTTCAATCGCTCTAAGGGCTTTAAGTGGATTACGAGGAATACCAACGGCAATTGAATCAGCGAGAGTGTTCTCTTCGCATTCCTCTAGAGGTTTGTTATTCCTACTAGCGGTAACGAATGGTTCGCATCCCTCCGATTGTACTCCTAGAATTCTTGGAACCTTTTCAATTAGGCCCAACTTTTGAAGTTCGTAGAAGCCTTTATAAACACCTCCAACTGTGCAGCCATCTCCAACTGAGACAACTACCCAATCAGTGGGTTTAAAACTAAGTTGTTCCGCAATTTCTAAGGAAACAGTTTTCTTTCCTTCCACCATGTATGGATTAATTGCGGCGTTACGGTTATACCAACCGTATTTGTTGATCGCTTCTTTTGATAGTTTGAAGGCGGCTTTATAATCGCCATCAACTATGACAAGCGTTGCTCCATATAAGGAGATTTGAGTTAATTTTCCTATAGGTGCACGTTTAGGTACAAATATGACAGCAGGTAGACCCATATGAGCAGCGTGACAAGCACAACTACTTGCAGCGTTACCTGTAGAAGAACAAGAGATAACTTTCGCTCCTGCTTCTATCGCTTTTAGGACTGCTACTCCACTAGCCCTATCTTTACTTGATCCACTAGGATTAAGACCATCATCTTTAATGTAAAGCTCTTTTAATCCAAGCTTCTTAGAAAGATTATAGGACTTGTTTAATGGGGTCCAACCGATTCTAAGCATCTTATCGATGTTATCTTCGGTTATCCCCATCATTGGAGCGTATCTCCACATTGAATAGTTCCTATTGTTTCGGAAATATTCCTTTGTGAGAACTTTCTTCAATTCTTCATAATCGTATTCAACATCAAGAATTCCTTTTTCCCCGCAGTAGGGACAAGTGAGTTCTGCGTCATCAACAGAGAAGAATCGACCACACACTGTACATCTATAGCCAGTTATGTATTTATTCATTAAAACCTCCTTCTTTGATTTCATTAACAAATTTCTTAAGTAAATTCATCGCTACTTTATGGCGATATTCTTTATTACTTCTTTGATCAGTAATAGGTGTTACAAGTGGAGAGTAGTCTTTGACTACCTCATCAACATCTATTTCTGAATATTTCTTACCAATATATTTATGTTCAACACCAAGATTTCTCACTGTTTTGATTGAGACACTGCCAAAGGCAATACGGAAATCTTTGATGATACCTTTTTCTACTTTAACTCCACCTAAGAAAGATACCTTAGTGATGGATTCTGATTTTCTCGAACCAACTTTACGATATGAAAGCTTTAAATCGAATGGAGGAAGAATGACTTCTTTGATTAATTCATTCTCTTTACGGTCAATCTTTCTAACTCCATAGACAAAGTCTCTAACAAGTTCTTCTCTTTCTCCGTCTACGGATACGAGTAACACCTTAGCGTCAAGTAACACGAGAGGCACTAAAGAGTCTCCAGCAGGAGAGGCGTTAGCGATATTTCCACTTAATGTCGCCATATTACGGATATTAGGAGAAGCAATCTCTTTAATAACATCTTTATAAATAGAAGGAACTAAATTAGAGTTCTCAATTTGAACGTATCTAGTAGAGCTTCCAATATGGACATTTTTATCTTCATCAACCTTAATATAGTTGAGTTCTTGCAAGTTATTGATATAGAGAACGTCTTTATCGAAGTTAGGAAGTAGACCTGTACTTACATGTTTTTGCACCATTAAATCAGTGCCACCATTCATGATGTAGCAATTATGTTCGTTAAGAATCTTAAGAGCTTCCGCTAAGTTTTTAGAAACGAAATGATTAATCATAATTTCACTCCTTTCTCACTAGCTAAAAGCACCGCATTAACAATTGCTTGATATCCAGTACAACGACATAAGTTACCACTTAAAGCAGTTCTAATTTCTTCTTCACTTGGATGAGGGTTCTTTTTAAGAACAGCGTAGCTCGCTAAGATCATTCCAGGAGTGCAGAAACCACATTGGCTACCACCCATATCTGCGAGTGCATCAGCGATAACGCGATACGCTTTTGTTTCTCTAAATCCTTCAATAGTAACAACTTCTTTATTAATAATATTAATAACAGGAGTGAGACATGAGTTATATGGTTCATCGTTCACTAAAACTGTGCACGCTCCACATTCACCTTCTCCACATCCTTCTTTAACACCAGTACATCCAAAAACATCACGTAGTACATCAAGTAAACGCATTGATGGAGAGACATCAGCTTCAACTTTTTTACCGTTAAGGACAAAACTAATCTTCATTGTTCAATAACTCCATGATGTATTCAGGGGTAGCAGGTATATCATGCACCTTGTGCTTGATTGCTTGTTCTAATGCAAGCGCGAAGGCAGGCGCGCCACCCGCAAATGTAAGTTCACCCGCTCCTTTAGCGCCAAACGCGCCATATGGGAATGGGTTATCAATTAAAGCGGTTTCCATGTGTGGAAGGTCACACATTGTAGGAATGACATAGTCAGATAAAGTTTTTTGTTTAAACATACCATTTTCAACTTCTTCTTTTTCCATATATGCCCAACCTAAAGCTTGAGCAAGACCTCCATCAGCTTGGCCAACCACTATTCTTTCATCAATCGCATGTCCAACATCGTATGTGGACCATGTGCCTTCAATATTTACTTGATATGTAACTGGATCAAAAGATACTTCAACGATGTTAACACCCCAAGCATAGCCAGGATAAGCATCACCTTGCATTGTATCTTCATCCCAATGGATGAAGTCAGGACCAACATATGGTTCCACAAATTCTTGTTCTTCTCCATCAACCCAGATTTCTTTAAGGTGCTTAGCAGCTTTAGCAGCTAATCCACCAACAATGATTGTGGTTCTACTAGCAGCAGTAGGACCTGTTGACAAAGTTTTATCTGTATCTGGAGCGTCATAAATGACTTTATCTTCTGGAATACCTAAGGTATCAACGACAATTCTTTTAAGTGTAGTTCTATTGCCTTGACCAAAATCAACTTGAGAAGTGTAGAAAGTAACCACTCCATCTTTTGATTTGTGCATTTTTAATTGAGCGTTAATAATCGTGCTTTCTCCACTACCAGTAAATCCACATCCATGGAGGAACATCGACATTCCAATACCGCGATTACTTCCTGGTTTAGCGTATTCTTCAACCTTACGTTTATAATCACTCATCTCCATGGCCTTATCCATAAGCTCTTTGAGTTTAATAGGGTCACGGTATATTCCGTTTGTAGGGGTGATATCACCTTGTTTAACCAAGTATTTATTACGTAATTCAAGTGGATTAACATGTAGGAAGTCCGCTAAATGGGAGATAAATAGTTCCATTGCAAAGATGGATTGAGGAGAACCAAATCCTCTAAAAGCAGCGCTTGGAACTTTGTTTGTACAATAAGCGTCTCCAATAACTTCAACATTGTCAAATGTATATGTGTTATTACATGCAATCAAAGCACGGGAAAGGACAACCATGGAACAACCAATATAGGCTCCTCCATCGATTCCAACATGTACCTTAACTCCAATAATATTATCTTTATCATCTAAGTACGCACTGATATCAGTCTTACTAGGATGACGCTTCGTGGTAAACGTAATATCTTCTTTACGATCAAAAATCATTTTTAATGGTTTTTTAATCTTCACAATTGCAGTAGCAAGTTGAGCCGCCATCAAAGATGGATAATGTTCTTTACCTCCAAAGGCTCCTCCAACAGCAGGTTGAATAACTCTTACTTTATCTTCAGAACATCCAAGAGTTCTCACCACAGCTTTTTTAATGTAGAAAGGACATTGCATTGATGCCTTCACGGTGATTTTATCACCGTCTAGATACATAAGCATGCCTTGTGGTTCTAGATATACTTGTTCTTGATATCCTGTAGTAAAGGATTCAGAAAAGACTTTCTTTGCTTTTTTAAATAATTCAACATCACCTTTTCTGAATTCTTTATGAACATAGGAGTTACGCATATCAAATACTGGTTCGTATTCTTCATACTCTCCTATTACTTCTTTAGCGAGTTTTAAACATGTTTCTTTATCAGGCCCAACGATTAAACCAATTGTTTCACCTTTATAGTGAACTTCTTTATCAGCGAACACTGGCCAATCAGACACGATAATGTTACAAACATTCTCTTTAACAATGTCTTTAGCAGAAATGAAGAAATAATCTTTTGGTAACTCAGGAACATTAATCTTTAAGAGTTTTCCGTAAGAAATAGTAGATCTAACAGGAATAGCAAAATAGGCTTCATCCATAAGGATGTCGCCAGTAAAGATAGCCATTCCTGACATCTTTTCTTCGTTATCTACTTTTGTTACAGAGGTTTTATAGTTTGGTAACATATGTTATTTGAAAAAATTAATCGCCTTTGTTGGACATTTAGATGCACATAAGCCACATCTAAAACATTTATTAGAATCAAATTCTGGTACTTTTGCTTCATTCATATTAATTGCAAAGTATGGACAGTTTCTCATACATAATCCACAGTGGGAACATTTACTAGCATCCACGCTTGGCATTTCATGTTCATATTGAACATCATTTGTTAGTTGAGTATCGATGACTTCTTGAACAGAGCTAAAACCATATTTCTCTAGTTCTTTTGGAAGATCCGCAATTACTTTTGCGTATAATTCTTTTCCTCTTAGCATTGGAGCGGAAAGCATGCCGACTGCAGAAGCACCTGCTAGAAGGAATTCAATAACGTCTTTAGCGGAAGCAACTCCTCCAACTCCAATAACGGTTAAAGAAGGCTCAGCTTTTTTGATTGTATAGACTGTTGCTAAAGCAAGTGGCTTAACAACTGGTCCACTCATCCACACAAATCCTTTATCATTAGCGCACATCATTTTACGATGTTCAACATCGATAACCATACTTGGTCCTAACGAGTTAATAGCAACAACTCCGTTAGCTCCATTTTCTTTAATGACATGAGCAAATCCTGCTGGATCTGGAATATGTGGTGAAATCTTCATATAGAAAGGTTTTTTAGTGTGTTTTCTAATAGTTCTTACAGTCTCCGCCATTTTTTCGTGGTCGGTTCCAACATAGTGACAGCTAACTTCAAAAGCATCAGCGAATTCATCTAATAAAGGAATAAGAATTTCCATATCTTCTTTGGTATAACCAACAGAGATAATAAGAGGTGTATCTCCTTTTTTAGCTTTGAGTTCTGGAAGGAATTCATTAATCCATTTTTCTTTTGGATATTCTGTCCAAAGTTCACAGTTAAAAATCTTGTCCATTCCTTCTCCAATGATACATGGATGAGGAATGTGAGCGTCTTGAGTGGAAATAGTCTTAGCTACTAACGCACCTAATCCTTGGTCTTTTAACCAAAGCATCTTCTCTGCATCACCAACAAGTGGTCCTGCAGCAGGCATAAGTGGGTTTTTTAACAATAATCCATCAAATTTTGTACTTAAATCCATTATTATTTCTCCTTAACTCTATTCCAAAGAATAGCACTGGCGTTTTTAGATTTATCTAATTCGGTTTTTAGTTTAGTGGATGTTAATTCATAGTTATGGACAAGTCTTTTACCATCAACATAGACTTCAGATGGTTTGAAATTTGGGAATAATCCAAAGAAAAGATGCCCAAAAGCGTTAGAGGCATTCATCTCAGTAAATGGAGAGTAATTCACAAGCATAAAATCACTCACAAAAGACTCTCTGATTTTACCAAGTTTGATACCTAAGCGTCTACTAACATAACTATAAGCATTATTTATTATATCAATAATGGTTCCTAAATTCATAGCGGTAGGATTAGAATTCTTTAAATGCGTTAAGTAGTAAGCATTCAAATATTCAGTTGCCATCGAAGAACTTAGTCCATCATTGCCAATCATAACAGAGATATTTTTTGATAAGTATTTGTTAATATCAGGAATTCCAACAGCGTTATTTAAGTTGCTTGTAGTGTTAACCACCATGTAAGCTCCTCTATCTTTAACGATATCTAATTCGTTATCTTTGATATGAACTCCATGAACAATTAATGAGTCTTTATTAATAAGGTTATATTTATCAAGACGTGAAACGATATCGGTGTGATATTTATTCAAAGCGTCTTCTTCGTCCATTTCACTTTCGGCAACGTGGATATGGATTGGCAAGTCCTTTAATTTCTTAGAAATTATTTTATATGATTCATTTGATAATGACATAGAGGCATGCATACCAAATAATCCTGCAATATGTTCATTATGATATCTATTAGCAAACGAAATATTTTCTTTAATGCAGTCTTTGATTGGGAAACGATCACTAGTTTCAAAACAAAGGATCGCTCTTAAGTGAGCAACATCCACTAAAGATTTCTTCAAAGATGATAAAGAACCAATAATATCAGTACCGCTAGCATGATGATCAATAACTGTAGTGACACCATTAAGCAAGAATTCGCTTCCTGCAGCGATTCCAGAGTAATAGGTAATGTTATTATCAATCTCTTTATCGAGCTTCCACCACATTTGATCTAAGATTTCTTGGAAGTTGTGAGGATTAAAAGGTAAAGCTAGACCTCTAGCAAAGATTGAATAGATATGAGAGTGGGCGCAAACGAAGTTAGGAAGTAAAAATTTCCCTTTAGCGTCGTATACTTGATAGCCGTTGTCTTTAAATTCAGACATTTGACCTACTTTAACAATTTTTTCATCAAAAATTACATACCCATTTTCGATATATTTATCGTAATCATAGATCCTTGCGTTAATAATCGCTTTCATACCTATTTTCCTTTCGAACAATTAATTAAATAACCAGTGTTTTCGATAAACTCGCCATTCTTAACAACGAATTTACCTCTTATAACAGTGCTCTCAATAGTGACTTTAGATTTCATTCCTTCATAGATAGAATAATCAACCGCACCATGGGGTTTGCCGATAAATGAATTTTTGCCAGAAACAATAATAAAGTCCGCAAATTTTTTGAGTTTTATCTCGCCTTTTCCGGCAAATCTCTCCAATTTTGCAACATTTTTACTCATCTTATCAATTGTACGATCGCCAAACATTGAGTACATCAAAACGAAGCTTGATTCGATTCCTCCAACTCCAAGCGGCATCCCTTTTAAATAGAGATGAGACTCCTTGTCAGCTATGTTAAATGCACAGTGATCTGTTCCAATTGTAGAAATGTAGTCATAGTTCTTGCAAAGTAGTAATCTTTCTTGTTCGCTACGAAGTGGAGGGGCAAAAGTATATAGATATCCGTCTTTACCCTTCAATTTATCATTGTTAAACATGAAATATTGTGGACAAGATTCAATAAAAATGTTCACTCCGAGGCATTCTCCATATAAATCATAGATACGTTGAAGTGTTTCACCACTCGAACAGTGGACCATATATAAATTTCCACCTGTTTCTTTAGCAAATTTGCATAACTTAA
Organism: Bacilli bacterium; assembly: GCA_045226015.1. Classification (GTDB taxonomy): domain Bacteria; phylum Bacillota_I; class Bacilli_A; order RFN20; family CAG-826; genus UBA2450. The sequence goes on from JBGVBY010000001.1 coordinate 69,891, forward strand.
GTGCCTCGGTAGTTTCTGAGCGAGTACTTCTGGCGTCAGAAAGTTCTCTATAAGTTAAAGATTCACGACGATCGATTAAATCATCATTCTCGATGTGAGCACACACTAAGAATTTATATTTTTTAGACAATCTAAGGAGCTTTTTAATGTCTCTATCGTATGTACGTCTATGCGTTTCAGAATAAGTTGTAAACAACTTGATAGTGTTCATGCCCAAACGTTTCATCATTAAGACATATTCTCTTAAATCTCCATCAGGTTCGCGTATACACGCATGAAAATGATAGTCTACGTTACATTTCTTTGCTTTTTGAAGTCTTTCAAAGAAAGATTCTTTTAGTTCCTTAGCGTTCCTTGTAGGGTCTAAGAAATCAATAATTGTAGTAACTCCACCATAAGCAGCGGACTTACTGCCGTAATAAAAGTCATCTCTACTAGGAATCGTGCCACAGAAGAGATCGAAATGGACATGAGGGTCAATCATGCCTGGTAATACTTTCTTATTTTTCGCATCAATAGTTTCTTTCGCATCAAAAACAGAGGTGCCAATGTAAGCAAACTTACCATTACGAACACCAATATTTACATGATGGTATTTACCATCAATGTAAACTAATCCATTTTTGACAAATAGATCGTATACCATAGTTATTTTTTAAGTTCTTTAATACCTTTAAGAATCTTCTCAGGAGTAATTGGTAATGAGTGGATTCTCACTCCGGTTGCATTATAGATAGCGTTACAGATAACTGCTGGAGGAGTATCAATACCAATTTCACCGACAGATTTCGCTCCAAATGGGCCTGTTGGCTCATAAGAATCAGCAAATTCAGTAGTTAATTTATGAATATCTTTATGTGTTGGGATGTGATAGTTAAGGAAATTATTACTCAACAAGTTGCCCTTGTTGTCATATTTAACAGCTTCAAAACAGGCCATACCCATACCTTGAACAATGCCGCCTTCGACTTGTCCTCTAGCAAGCATTGGGTTAATTGTGGTACCACAATCTGTAACTGTAACATAGTTAAGGACTTGATATTCACCAGTTTCAGTATCAACTTCCACTTCAGCGTAGGCCGCCATAAATGGAGGAGGAGAAACGTGACCGTAATAACTTTCAGTAACTTGGACTTGGTTTTGATATTTGTTGTATAAGAGTTTGATCGATAAATCGTTTAAAGTAATAGATTTTTCACCAGAAGTGAAGGTTTCACCGTCAAATTCGACATTTTCTTCCTTTTCTTCAAGGAATCTAGCTGCTTCTTTGATTAAACGTCTTCTCATTTTTTGAGCGGCGTTCCATGCAGCGTTACCTGAAACATAGGTTGTACTAGAAGCGTACGCACCGCAATCAAATGGAGTTAAGTCAGTATCAGAAGAATAGATAATAACTTTATCAACAGTGGTTTGTAATTCTTCAGCGATGATTTGAGTAATGATTGTGTCACTACCTTGACCAATATCGGTAGCACCGACAGTGACCATGTATGTTCCACCATCGTTCAATTTGATAGAACAACTACCCATATCCATAAATGGAATACCACTACCTTGCATAGCAATAGCCATACCATAGCCACGAACTTTATTTTCACTAATTACTTTACGAGGCCAATTGTTTTTCCAATCAATTAATTCAGCACCACGATTAATACAATATGGGAGTTTACATGATTCCATAATCATTGCGGTACCTTTGGTACCTTCACCCATTATCTCAAAGATTGGTGATGTTTCTTTTTCTTTCATAGAGTTGATCTCTCTAACCTTTTTAGGATCCATACCAAGCTTTTCAGCAAGAATATCAACGGTTGCTTCTAAGGCATAGTTTCCTTGGATAGCACCATATCCACGATACGCACCAGCAGGTACGTGATTAGTGTAAACAACGCGGCCGCCAAATCTGACCGCATCAACTTTGTTATATAAAGGGAGAACCTTACTACCAACAATCATAAAGACTGTTAAGGAATGTTCACCATAAGCACCTGTATCACTTAATGCACGACAGTCAATCGCATTAATTCTTCCATCTTTCATCGCACCCATTTTCATGTAAATTTTCATTGGGTGACGGGTGTAAGAGGCACCAAAGACTTCTTCTCTGGTGTAGACACATCTACTAGGCTTTCCGGTTCTTAGTGTGGTTAATGCACAGAAAAATTCACCGTGGAATGCCTGTTTTCCACCAAAACCACCGCCAACTCTCGGCTTAATGAAACGAATTTGATTTAGTGGAATGCCTAAAGTTGTAGACATAATGCGCCTCATATGGAATGGGGTTTGAGTGCTTGAATAAATGACTAATCTATTATGTTCATCTAAACGTGCGTTGCTACTATGTGTTTCAAGCATTGCGTGTGCTTGAGCTTGTGTATAGAAAGTTTCTTCGACAACAACATCACTCTTAGCAAGTTCTTTTTCAACACTGCCAACTTCCATTTCATAAGCTGCTGCAACATTCTTCTTTGGTTCGAAACCAATTGGGAACATTTCACAAATTCCGTCTTCTGGGTGAATGACAGATTTATTCTCATAAGCTGATTCAAAATCAAGTACTGGTTCTAATACTTCATACTCAACTTTAATAAGCTTTAAAGCATCATTAGCCACTTCTTCATTAATTGCCGCTACCATAGCGACTTCATCGCCAACATATCTAACATATTCATCTAAGATGAATTTATCATGTGGTGATGGCTCTGGATAGCCTTGTCCTGCTCTTGAGAAAGAGACATGTGGGACATCTTTATAAGTTAGAACAAGAGCGACACCATTAAGTTTTTTAGCTTCCTCTACATCGATGTTTTTGATTCTCGCAAAAGCATGTGGAGAACGTAAAATTTTAATTACTAAACTGTTTTGTGCTGCTAAGTCATCAGTATAAAAACTACGACCTTGCATTAAACCTTTGCCGTCTACTGAATGAGTCTTATTATTTACGACACGCATTTTCTTTTTATCGATAATCATAAATTATTCCTCCTTCAAGTAAGCCTTGATAGCGTTAAATTGGGATTGAAGCCCTGAACATCTACAAAGGTTACCAACTATATAATTCTTAATCTCTTCATCAGTTGGATTTTTATATTCACGTTTTAAAGCATAGATCACTAAAGCATAACCAACGTTACAGAATCCGCATTGATCAGCGCCTTCTTCTGCAAAATAATGGGCAATTCTCCCTGCATCTTCTTGAATTCCCTCAACAGTAGTGATGTGTTTTCCTTCAATTGAGGCAGTTAATAATGAACAGCTCATCATCGGCTTTCCATCAACAAGTAAAGTACATGAACCACAAGTAGATTCATTGCAGCCAACTTTTACACTTTTAACTCCATGTTTTCTAAGAGTGTTCGCAAGGAATTCTCCTGGAGCGACATCATATGACACTAAAGTGTCATTTAAATAAAATGATACTAACATTATTTACTAACCTCCTTTAATCCACGCTTAACATAAACTCTAGTGAGATCTAGTCTATATTCCTTAGATGCATCTTTGTTGTCTAAGAATTGAAGTTCATTGCAAACCATGTCTGCTGCTTTTTCAAAGTCAGCATCACTTGGTTTAGAAACACCATTAAGGTATTCCATAGCAGAGTGTGCTAAAGCTGCTACCATTGGTCTAGCGCCAACAGAGATATAGTATTTATTATTTCTTTTAGAAATAGCAAAATTGACGATTGGGAAATCTAAAGCGGTAGTCTTTACTTTTTTAAAGTAACCTTTACCGTTTTCTTTCTTAATACGGATAGAAACAAGAATTCCATTTACCTTACCTTTATAAGATAAATATTCTTCTAAAGACATCTCCGCTTTTGGATAGAACTCTAAGGTTACGTCATATGGAAGTAGTCCACAGATAACATCAGAGAAAACGTATCTTCCTGTAATGGAGCCACCTATAGTCGCGGTATTACGGAAGTTAACTCCCATAACTTCTCTAACTGCAAATGCGATTGAATCATTAAATAATGATCTTATAACTGGGGAGTTCTCAAAATCCCTTTGAGTAACCATGCTTCCAACAATTACTTCATTATCTTGCTCTTTAATGGAATCTAATCCAAGAGAAGATAAATCAATTAAACAATTAATGTTTAATCCCATCTTCTTGATCCATAATCCGCCACCCTTAATGACGTTTTTAGGATCTTCTTGAAGTTTTTGATATGCATCTTCTAAAGAAGATGCTCGGTAGTATTCATTAATCTTCATACTATCAATCCTTTCTGATACGATTCTTCACATCGTCAAAATCAAAAACATTATTTATGTTTAACACTATGTTTTCATCTACAACATTTATTATTTCATATTTTTTGCTATCACGGAACAACTTTAGATTAAAATCTAAGTCTTTAGAGAGTAGTTCGTCTTTATATTTCTTTGAAATGTAAATAGGATGACCGTCAGTGTCTTTATATCTAACGATTCTAATATCCCCTTTACCATTTAGTATCTTTTTATAAGTAGTAGCCTGAACAAATGGACAATCTCCTGGAATGAGTAAAAAGTCTTCTTTAGTCTCTTTAACACCTGCTAAAACAGATGAAAACATTCCCTTTTCATAGTCTTTGTTATAAACAAAAGTAACGTCCTCATCTTTAAGAGCATTTCTAATCTCTTGATCGTATTTTCCTGTAACAACAATAATACGAGACACAAAAGGACGCATTCCGTTAATTGTGTACCATAAAAGAGGATGTCCTTTGAATTCTAAAAGAAGCTTGTTAGAGTTCATCCTGGTGGATTTGCCACCAGCTAAGATAATGCCTTCCGCCATTACAAAAATTATATTTTGAAAATATTGATATATCAATACTTCATTAATATCATTCTTTGAAGTATTTTTGATTTCTATTTAAAACAAATAAGTACACTAATAATAGATATACTGCTGATACGACTGTGATAACTAACGCTGTTAAGTATTTAGTGGAGTCGCTCATATATACAAAGTATATATTTTGAATGAATACAGTATTAAAGAAGTTAAAGAGGAAATGGAAACACATGCACGCAGGTAAGGAATATGTGTACTCGTATATGAATCCGAGAACTAGACCTAGGCCAAACGTATATGCAACTTGAATTAAAATTGACACCACTCCATTAACGTTTGTAGCGTTCACCATATTTAATAAATGAAAGCCCGCAAAGATAAGTGCACTAAACAAAATACGCTTAATTGATGAGCTTTTTACAAATGAATTTTGAATAACAAACCTAAATAAGAACTCTTCAATAACGACACCAAGAAGATGATAAATCGAGATAACAATTACTAACGAAACATCACTAGTTAGGGCCAAAAAACCTCTATCAATTGAGACGGCAATGAGGTTTGATAAACAGATAACTATCAAAGGAATAAAAAGTAACATTCTCTTGTAGTTTGCAAACTTAAAAATGTTAACTCTGTAAACCCAAAGTAGGTAAAAATCATACGCAACTAGTAATGAACGTAAACAAATTTGGAGTGTGACCTGATAAATATAAGGAATATTGAACAAATCAACAGGAAATGAGTTCACAAAGATGAACAAAAATGCAAATAGAAGAAGATCTAACCATTTGAATCTCATTTATTATTTTCAGCCTCCTCTTTATCAAAATATTTACGTAAAAAGAAGTAAAGTGGAACACAAATAATAACAATCAAAATACACCAATATTGTGAAGGAGATAGACCAGCAAGTTGTCCTCTTTCGTCTCCTCTGAAAAATTCGATAATAAATCTAAAAATTCCGTAAAAACCCAAATAAATTAGGAAATTATACAAAAAATTTCGCTTAAAACTCATATAAATTAAGAAAGCTGCTAAGAAGAACAAGAAGAACGATTCTATTAATTGAGTTGGAAGAACTTTATGGAAGTGACCAGGGAACAAAACTCCAATATCACTATCGGTTTCAATACCATAACAACAGCCAGATAAGAAGCATCCAATTCTTCCAAAAGCGTGACCTAACGATATACAAGCTGGAGCAATAACTAAAATTCGATCCATGATAGGTTCATTATGTCTTAAATAATAGAATTTATAGATTAAAACAAAGGCTGGAACGCCAAATACGAGTCCACCATAGAAAGTCATGCCCCAAGTCCAAGATTGATTTGTATGGTAAATTGCATGCTTTATTGCTTCATATAAATTTTCAAATAATATCGTTCCTATAATTCCGAAAAAGACAGCACCGATAATTACTATCGACATATCTAAAATAGAATCTTTTTTGAATCCTCTTTTAAACATATATATGAAAAACAAGATAGCAGCGGCAATAACGCCAACAAAAATCATTACCACCATTGAGAATCCATTTATGCCAAATAAATCAGGATACATATAGATATATTTTACTTTATAAAGTAATAAATGATATAGTTATTTTGTTACAAGGAGATATCTAATAATGAGATATGTTGTTAGTTTAGGTGGCAATGCTTTAGGTAATAACGCTGAAGAACAAAAACTTTTAGTGAGTAACGTTGCTAAATACATTGTCAAATTAATGAAAGATGGACATGAAGTGGTCATTGTCCACGGTAATGGACCACAAGTTGGAATGATCAATAATGCCTTCTCAGAAGCAAAAGGTGTACCAGACATGCCATTCCCAGAATGTGGAGCTATGAGCCAAGGATATATTGGATTTCACTTACAAAACGCGCTTCAAAATGAATTAAAATCGCAAAAAGTTAAAAGAAACGTCGCTACAATTGTCACTCAAGTTGTGGTGGATAAAAACGATCCACTCTTCCAAAACCCAACAAAACCAGTCGGTTCCTTTATGAGCAAAGAAGAAGCTGAAATTGTTGCTAAAGAAAAAGGCTACACAATGAAAGAAGATGCAGGACGTGGATATAGAAGAGTCGTCCCATCCCCACTTCCAATTGATATTGAAGAAAAAGAAATCATCTCTACACTCGTTAAAAATGGTGACGTAGTCATATGTGCAGGCGGAGGCGGTATCCCAGTCATTAGAGAAAATGAAAAATTAGAAGGTGTCGCCGCTGTTATTGATAAAGATTATGCTTCTGCTTTAGTAGCAGAACTAGTTGGAGCGGATTACCTAGTAATCCTTACCGCTATCGATAACGTCTGTATCAATTACAAACAACCTGATGAAAAGAAATTAGGAAAAGTTTCATTAGATGAAATGAAAGAATACATGAAAGGTGATTACTTCGCAAAAGGAAGTATGTATCCTAAAGTGAATGCCTGCGTTAAATTCTTAACAAGATGTCCAGGCAAAACCGCTGTTATCGCCGCTCTAGAAAATGCGGCTCTCGCATTTGAAGAGAAAAGCGGAACAATCATTCGTTAAAGCAAACAAAAACTTCGGTTTCCCGAAGTTTTTTGTTGCCGTTAATCTATAAGATTACTTAAGCAAATATGTTCTTAAGACACCTGGAACTTTAACTTCACTAACGTCTTCTTTAACATCAGCGATTAACGCTCCAAAGGCACCTTTAACACCATTAACATAGTTAACTGGTTTAACTGCCTTAACAATTTCGTTAACATCAGCGGTAGCTTCAAAAAGAACCACTACTCTTTTTCCAGTTCTATTACCTAATGTTAAGTTAGGATAATTAACCGAATTAACGATATTTCCGTTTTCAATAAAGTTAACGACTTGGTTAGCGGCCATAGCAGCACAGTTATCTTCAGCTTCTTCAGTAGATGCACCTAAGTGAGAAATAGCAACTACGCCTTCCATATTCGCTGTTTTAGCGTTAGGGAAGTCAGTGACATATCTTCTAACTTTTCCGCTCTCTAAAGCGACTTTTAAGTCATCATCATTAACTAATGCATCTCTAGCAGCGTTAACAATAATTACTCCATCTTTCATTAGCGCAAAAGCGTCTTTATTAAGCATACCTTTTGTCGCGTCTAATAGAGGCACGTGAACTGAGATATAATCTGCTTTTTCATATAATTCTTTGTTTTCAACAAATCTGACATTAGAAAGAAGATCTTTATATCTTTCTCTAGTAGCTTCACTTGGTTCAACAGCGATAACGTTCATACCAAGTTTAGACGCACTATCAGCGACAAGAGCACCAATAGCACCGCAACCGATAACACCTAAGGTTTTTCCTAAGATTTCAGTTCCTGCAAATGCGCCTTTAGCTTTTTCCATAGATTTATTAATCTCTGGATCTTCTTTATTAGCCTTGACCCATTCCATGGATCCTCTAATATCTCTAGCAGCTAAAAGCATCATCGCAATTGTTAATTCTTTAACTGCGTTAGCGTTTGCTCCAGGAGTGTTAAATACCACTACACCTTTAGAAGCATATTTATCTAAAGGAATGTTATTAACACCTGCTCCTGCTCTAGCAACACATTTAACACTTTCTGGAAGTTCCATTTCATGCATTGCCGCGCTTCTCACTAAAACAGCGTCACTATTCTCTAAAGAATCACTAATAGAGTAATTAGCTGGAAGAACTTTTAAACCAACAGGAGAGATTTTATTCAAACAATGAACTCTTCTATCCATTATTTATGAGCCTCCTCAAATTCTTTGAGATATTTAACTAAAGCTTTAACGCCATCAATAGGCATTGCGTTATAAATAGAAGCTCTTAATCCACCTGTAGATCTATGACCTTTGAGGTTTGTGAATTTATATTTCTTCGCACCTTCTAAGAATTCAGCGTCAAGTTCTTCGCTTGGAGTTCTGAAAGTGACGTTCATTAATGAACGTGAATCTTTTCTAACTGATGTCTTATAGAAATTAGAACTATCTAAATAGTCGTATAAGACTTTAGCTTTTTCTTCATTTAAAATACGACGTTTCTCTAGACCACCGTTTTTGAGTAACCATTTGAAGACTTTACCACAAATATAGATACCATAAGTTGGTGGGGTGTTATACATAGAACCATTCTCCACATGTGGAGCGTATCTTAAATAGACTGGTAATGGTAATTCGGCGCTTCTAGCCACTAAATCATCACGGATAATTACTATAGTAACTCCAGCAGGACCAACGTTCTTTTGAGCACCAGCGTAAATCATACCAAACTTACGAACATCAATTGGTTCACTTAAGAAGCAGCTACTCATATCACAAATTAGAGGAATCTTACCGGTATTTGGATATTCTTTGAACTTAGTGCCGTAAATTGTGTTGTTATCGCACATATAGACGTAATCACTATCTTCGTTGATCTTGAGATTCTTCATATCTGGGATATAAGAGAATTTCTCATCTTCACTACTAGCGATAACTCTTACTTCGCCGAAGAGTTTAGCGTCTTGAATCGCTTTTTTAGTCCATACACCAGTATGGATATAATCTGCTTTCTTATTAACAGTCATAAGATTCATAGGAATCATTCCAAATTGAAGGGTTGCACCTCCTTGAAGGAATAAGACCTTATAGTTCTCAGGAATACCAATAAGTTCACGTAAATCAGCTTCTGCTTCATCAATGATTTGTTGATATACTTTGGAGCGGTGGCTCATTTCCATAACGGACATGCCACATCCACGATAATCAAGCATTTCTTCTGCGGCTTCTTTAAGTACTTCTTCAGGAAGCATTGCTGGACCAGCAGAGAAGTTATAAATTCTTGCCATAAAATTGTTCTCCTTATTATTTAATTATTTTCTTGGCTTCTAAATAGTATCGTTTTTCATTCGCGTGCCCCATTGAGAATGATTTTCTAGGGAGCACGAGATCAAGAGCGATGTAGTTAAATAAATCATCTTTAGTTAACGCAGGCATCGCGATTGCAAGTGATGATGGATTTTCTTCACTTACTTTGATTAATTCATCTTCGTCATGAATGAAATCAATCTTCATTTCAGGGTGACTAGACATATATTCGTCTAAGAAGGATTGAATGGTTTTATACGCCATCGGGGCGTTTTTATCCATGCAAAACTCCATTTTTTTATCTTTTTTCGTATAAATGAAGGATTTGAATTCACCTTTAGAAATCTTCTTTAATTCGTTAACAAATTCATCATCAACATTAAATAAGACTCTATGGATTGGTTCAAAAATGATACCTTCATCATATAAGTTATTCGCTTCCACTAAAGCGAATCTAGCAGGGTGAGATAATCTTTCTTCTTCAGTTAAGTTAACTTTGATTTTATCCCAGTGAGCCTTCGCCGTCGCTAAAGAGTGGTTGCCATCTCCAACGATGAATAGTAATCCGTTGTTGTTCTTGTTATATAAGTCATTGAACTTAGAAATAACTTCACTAGTGTTACTAACTTTGTAACCTCTAATATGACCACCATCCTTGTTGAGTTCAAAGTCATATACTTTTTCTAGTTTGTCTCTATTCGCATATAGTTCTTCAACAATGCTCTTTTCCTTATCATCAAATAAAACAAGGATATGAGGTAATTCAATCGGAGCGTGCTCTCTAATTTTAAGTCTAGGAGGAATACGTTCTACAATAGTAGCCTCACTAGCTTTGATATTTGCTTTAGCTCCTTTGATATAAGAATAGTCTTCTAAATCAATAGAAAGCACTAAGCCGAGTCTTTTTACTCCAAATGAAGTAATTCTTTCAACAAGGATAAAACACTCTCCAATGTCCTTTAAATCGTTATTAGAAAGATAATGAGATATATTGCTGTTTATATTCTTAATATATTCATCATTATTCGTGGTTTCTAAATATGCTTCTGGATAAATCATGTGAAAAGTAGATACTTCATTTCCTACATATTCTTTTAAAGAATCCCAATAGGGAAGATTAGAAGTATATTGATCACATGCAATAACCGCGTATTTAGACATATCTACACCTTCTCTAGGTAAATAGATATGTGGCGCTTTTATTGTTTTAAGCATTAGCAAACACCTTGAGCAAGCATCGCATCATAGACTTTTAAGAACCCAGCGATATTCGCACCTAATGCAAGGTTACGTGGTTGACCAAACTTAACTGCTGTTTCATGACATTCTTTGAAGATCTTTTTCATAATCTCTTCGAGTTTTTGATCAACTTCTTCAAATGTCCAACTTAAATGCATCGCGTTTTGGCTCATTTCTAAGCCACTTACCGCGACTCCTCCAGCGTTACTTGCTTTTCCTGGAGCAAATAACACATCATGAGTGTTGAAATATCTAATTGCTTCTACGTCAGTTGGCATATTTGCGCCTTCCACTAACATGTAGCAGCCATTCTTCTTAAGAAGTTCGGCTTCTTTAAGAGCGATTTCTCCTTGAGTAGCGCATGGAAGAGCGATATCACATGGAACAGACCATAAACCTCTTGGTCCTTCATGGAACTCTAATCCCTTAGCTTTTGCATATTCTTTTGAGAACATACCTTTTTGTTTTGATAATTCGACAATATAAGGAACATCTAATCCTTTAGGATCATAGACATAGCCATCAATATCAGACATACCAACTAAGATTGCTCCTAATTGATTTGCTTTTTCCGCTGCCATACCGCCGACTTTACCACAGCCAGAAATAATAACTTTCTTACCTTTAAAGTCTTCGTTAAAGTATGTCTTTAACATTTCTCTAGCGTAATAGAGTAAGCCATAACCTGTAGCTTCAGGTCTAGCTAAAGAACCACCATAAGAAATACCTTTACCGGTAAAGACTCCACTCCATTCATCACGAAGTTTCTTGTAATAACCAAACATATAACCGACTTCTCTAGCGCCGAAGCCTAAATCTCCAGCAGGTACGTCAGTGTCTGGTCCAATGTGACGATATAACTCTGACATGAATGATTGACAGAATCTCATCACTTCTCCATCACTCTTACCACGTGGATCAAAATCCGCGCCACCTTTACCTCCTCCCATAGGGAGACCAGTTAAAGAGTTTTTAAATGTTTGTTCAAATCCTAAGAACTTAAGGATTGAAAGATTCACTGATGGATGGAATCTCATTCCACCTTTATAAGGACCAATCGCGGAATTGAATTGAACACGATATCCAGTGTTCACTCTAATCTTTCCACTATCATCGACCCATGGGACTCTCATTTGGATGACTCTTTCTGGGACGATTAATCTTTCAAGAATTGAATATTGTTCAATCTTTGGATCTTTTTCCACTAGGAAATCCATGGAATCAAAGAATTCTTCAACTGCAGCGACGAATTCTTTTTCGTTTCCATATTTTGTTTTTGCTTCTTCAAGTAAGTTGTTCAAATAAGCACTTTTATACATGCGTTCTCCTTCTTCTCACACAACAAAAGTTTTTGCCACAACACAAAAAACCAAGTTGTTAAGAGTTATATACAAATAAGTACATTGACAACTATTAATTTAGCACAATAAAAAATATATTCAAGTTAAACACGCGTGTATGTAGATAACATCAATGTTTCTATAAAGAAGAAGGTATCAATAAGATACATTCAAAATTTCTAATTTGTGTTGCCAACGTCATCACAAATTGATATGTTATTAGTGAGGAGACATATTATGGCACATGTCAACATTAGAATCGATGAATCAATAAAGAATAACGCTGAAAGTGTGTTTTCAAATTTAGGCATTACTCCAACAGCGGCTATCACTCTTTTTTACGTTCAAGTTGCCAGAACCAATAGCATCCCTTTTGAATTAAAAGCTGAAATACCAAATTCCAAAACAATTAAAGCCATTAAACAAGTTGAAAAACTTAAAAAAGATAAATCCAAAGGCTTTAAAGATATGGAATCACTTAAGAAAAGCTTGGATTTGTGACATTAACCGTTAAGCATACTGCACAATTCAAAAAAGATGTGAAAAGGTACAAGAGGTATAAGTACAAAATCAAACTACTTCTTGAAACAATTGACAAGCTTCGAAATGAAGAAGAGCTTGATATTCGCTATAAGGATCATCCTTTGAAAGGAAAGATGACTGGTTATAGAGAGTGCCATATTGAACCAGACTATTTATTGATTTATCAAATTAAGAATGAGCTACTATATCTCACAAGAGTTGGAAGTCATTCAGAGTTATTTAAGTAAAAGACCCTAATGGGTCTTTTTCTTTTATATTTATAATAGTTACGCAAGTGATACGTCACCATCTAAGCAGTGGACTGCAGTAGCAGGAACAAGTTTGTTCCATTCTTCGTACTTAGTAATAGCGTTCCACTCTTCCATTGTTCCGTTATAATACAAATCTTCTAGTTTTGAGAAATTATAGAATGCACGATATCCAATTGTCTTAATTGAATGTGGAAGATTGATTCTTGTCATATTAATAATTGCGTATGAATCCGCAATACCAGCGCGATCTGAAATAATTTCACATCCTTCACTAATTGTGGATTCAGTTACTTCAGTGTAAGTTTCAAAATCACGATAATTAAGCCACAACAATACACGTCTAGGATTGTCACTATCACCCCAATAACGTTTATTTTCTTCATCAACAGTGGATGTAACATTACATATTCCCACTCTTTTAAGATTCTTTGGACAATTAACATTGCCCTCAATTGCGTACATACCGATTTCTTCCACAGAGTCAGGTAAAACAATATCACCTAGTTTTAAACAACTTTCAAAAGCGCGTTCCCCGATTGAAAGAAGTGAATCATTGAATGTTACCGATTCTAACTTATTACAACTATAGAAAGCAGAGGATTCAATATGTAAAACGCTACTTCCTAAAACAACAGATGTTAATTTTTTTGCTCCACTACATGCGTGATAAGGAATGGTTACTAAAGTGTCAGGTGTAACCCATTCTCCTTCATATTCTGAATAGAAATGGAATAATTCTGTCTTGTCTTTGTTATATAAACATCCATCTAAAGATGAGAAATGTGTATTTAATGGATCAACATTGAAATAACAAGTGACATCATTTGGGTCTTGATCTGAGAATGTTTCTAAATCTTTACCGATGTTAATAGTGACTGATGGATCAACTCTAAGATATAAGAGACTGACATCTTTAACTCCATCTAAAATATTAATGGTTTTTAAATTTGGACAATTTTCAACGTAATGATAGATATATCTCTTTTCTTTATTAACATCAGTGTGAATGTTAATGGTTTCAACAGAGTCATTACATTGAACATGCCACGATGAAGAATCTAATTCACTAGTGATATCAATGGTTTTAATTTCTTGTTTTGTGGTGTTATCAAAAACATTGAAATGAACATAGTCATAATTACTAATCAAACATTCATTAATATTATTTGTGTACCAATACACTTTGGCATTCTTATTAAAACCTCTTAGGCTCACATTAGAAACAGAGGCAGGAATAGTAAATGATTCAACCCATGTCCATCCTAAGAATGTATTCTCACTAATATATGTAACTCCATCAGGGATAACAACGTTTTTAATGTTGTCCTCTCCATTAATTGTGAGAGTGAATTCTTTAGAATAATTAGCAGCTTGGTAATTGAAATATATATAAGTTGAACTGCCAAGTGCTTTAACGAATTCAATATTGCACCAATCAGCGAGAGTGCCTAAATAAATAATATGACTGACATCAGAGCATAATGCGCATGAATAAATAGATTTAATATTGCTGCCAAAGGTAAATGTCGCTAAAGAAGGACATTCAGCAAAACTATATTCTCTAAGTTCAGTGACTAAGTTTGGAACAACAAACGAGGTAATTCCTGTCTTTCTAAATGCATTTTTACCAATGTAATTAGTTTGCTCACTTAAAGAGACATTAGTTAAGGAAGTACAGTTTGCAAATGCACTATCATAAACTTTAACGACGTTAGGTAATTCAATAGAGGCAATGTTACTTTGACAGAAAGCATACATTCCAACACTTTCAATTCCTGATGTGTTAGAAACGCTATTAATGGATTTATGTTTATAGAATTGATAATCACCAATCTTGAAACATCCAGTTAAATCAATATCACTAAATGATTCTGGATAAGAACCAATTAAACTAAAGACATTGCTGCTGGTAGATCTCAATTCAACATCTAACCAATCACTAACAGTGCCGTCATAATTAACAATAGAAGGATATGTATTAGCAAAACAAGATTCATCAAATAGTTTGATGTTCTTAGAAATTGTATAAGTCTCAAGTCTCGAATTAGCGTAGAACGCTCTTTCTCCTACTTTAGTAATTGTTTCTCCTAAAGTAACATTCACTAAATCTTCGAAATAATAGAACGAATAAGGTAGGACTTCAGTCATAGATCCATCACTAACAAATTCAGTGACTTTCTCACCATTAAATCTAATCGTATTTAGTGCTTTCTTTGGAGTAGCAGTTTCATTTTCAAATTCGATATGCGCCCAATCATTGATTGAACCTAAATAGTTAATGCTTTTTGCAACTGGATTGTATTCAAGTAAACCAACCTTAAAGGCGGATTTACCAAAATGTTTTACTGAACTAGGAATAGTTAATGTATCAATCTTGAATCCAGTAAACGCGAATTTACCAATAGACTTAACAGATTCATTTAATGTAAGAGACATGTTCTCTTCGGTGGTAACATCAGTGAAGTGGAATGTAATTAGTGAATCATTATTAGAAACATCAGCAAATTCAACACTAGCCCATTCATTAATCGTTCCATCAAAATATATGTCTTTATATTTAGATGTCTTTAAAGTGGTAGTATTGGCAGTGTTACTTAACATATTGTCAAAGAAATATCTAAGTGAACATGGAATTCTTAATGTTTCAACGTTTTTAAATTGACCATAATCTGAAGCTTTATTGATTTCTGCGTAGGCAAATCTACATCCTTCTCTGAAGGAGAATTCTGTGACTTCTGTGTTAATAAGGGAATGGAATATTAAGTAAGGATTAGACTCATTACCTAAGTAATGAGCGTTATCAATATCGTTAAAAGTTAAAGAATCACAACCTAAGAACGCGTTCTTACCAAGTTCAACTATTGAATCAGGGATAGAAATGGTTTCTAGTGATTTAAAGTTCTTAAATGCATTCTCTGCAATTCTAGTAACAGGAAGACCCATAAGAGACTCTGGAATTTCAATAGAAGTAGCTTCTTCGTTATATCCTCCAACAGTGTAAGATAATCCATCACTATTTAAGACGAAGATCAAATCAGGTTCTACAACTGGTCCAGATGGTTCCACTACGGCTTCTTGAGTGTACTCACATATTTCACAAGTACGGAATGCATGTCCGTCACTTTCTGCAGTTGGTTCAACATCAATTTCCCATTCAGTGAATGAATGCTCTTCTTTGTTAATGATGACATTATGTCCACATGTCGCTGCGTGCCAGTGATATGTGTCATTATATGACCATTCATTACTATAAGTATGTTCATGTTGAGTGCCAACCGAACAACTTGTGGCCACTAAGAAAAAAGAAGTAAGGAATGCATAAAGTTGTTTTTGTTTCATATTATCCACCTAATATTTCTAAGGAAATGTTACATAAAAAATATAGATAAGACAAGACAGTGGCCATAAATTTCAAAGAAAAAGACTAGCGAAACCGCTAGCCTAATTCAATTTATTGATGTTTTTTCTTTTTAATAACAAGGAGTGTTGTAAAGCCTAATAAAGATATAGCGGATACTGCCACAATCAATAAGGTGAATGATTCAGAATTTGTTTCAAATGGAACAAATCTAGAAACATTTCTAACAACATCTCTATTAGCGAAGTCGCTTAAGTTAGAGTATTTAGACACCACTCTTTCGTATCTAGCGATTGCTCTAGCTAGAACATCTCCACCTTCGTCTGGAGTACCATTAGTGAATTTTTCTTTTTCTGATAGCGCTAATTTGGTCCATTCAGTGGTTTGAAGTGTTAACCACACTGCTCCTAAGTCATTAGCCTTATCTGTGCTAGTAGAACAGATAGGATCAGTGAGATTTAATAGCACTTGAGCGAAATCTTCCACTAAGTAGTCTTCGACTACTTCAACAGCTTCCTTAACATAGATTTGGAAGGTTGTTTGATAGAAGGTTGTATATCCTTTTAAGGTGATATCGTCTCCACTAGTTTTAGCGTCGTAAATCGCGGATATGAGGTCAGCAGTAGACATATTCTTTTTAACATATAAGTTAATGGAGTGACCACCAACACTTACAACTGCACTAAATTCAGTACCTGCAGAAGGAGCTGTTGTTGGGTTAACTGAAGTAATAGTTCCAGTGAGCATACATAATCTACTAGCGATAGTAACATCACTAGAAGATTCGTTACCTGTTACGTCATATATAGAAACAGGAGCAACGTTTTGTTGGATTTCTGTGGCATTTGTAACAACTGTCGCAGTGAAATCTTTAATTTCATACAAGGTACCGTTATAGATGTCAATTGTTCCACTTACCTTAACGTATGTTTCGTTTTCAGTCCAAGATGAGAAATCAAAATTATATTTATATAAAGTAATTCCATATTCACCATTCATAAGGATTGGAGATTTACCATCACCACTTCCAACGAATAAGCCGTATACATCAGTAACTGACGCTCCACCAGCTTTGGAATAGCATTCTTCGATGGAGTTCACAAATGGAACTGTGGTAACACTGATGGTGTATGATACATTCTTAGTAACACCACCTTCGGTGTAACTTAATGTAACTTGATAGTTACCTTCTTGAGACATGTTAACGCTACTGCTATTTACGGTAGGAGTAACAGTTTTTTGAGAACCATTGTTGTAATGAGCGGTACAAGTACCGGTATAAGAGAATGTATCTCCAACAGAGTAATTAACTTTTTGTCCACTAGTGGTAATCGAAGTTAAAGTTGCTGCTTGAACAGTAATAGCTTGGCTACAAGATTGACCACCATAGGTGATGGTAACATTTACGTTACTTGTGGTTAATGCTGTAGATGTAGATGGGCTGAATGTAAATTCAGAAGTATGTCCACTATATGTATATGTATCTGGTGCTGATTCAGAATAATTTCTAGTAATAACTAATCCAGTAGGATCAAAATATTCACCTTCAATATAAGTAGTCTTTGTTGGAGCAGTAGCTACTGAAATAGAAGTTAAAGTATCTGAAGAACCACCTGAAGTTGTATATTCAAATTCAACACTTATAGAAACAAGTCTGATTTGTTTTCCAGGCTTTGTAATTTTGATAGCTAAATCATCACTAAAGTTAGAAGCATTAGCTAAAGAAACTGTGTAAATAACATTTGTATAAGTTTTACTAGTTGGTAATGTTCCAGTTTGAGTGGCAGTTACTTGAGATGTACAAGCCCCACTATTATAAACTTTAAATGTGTCACTAGATGGATTACCTCCATTTCCGTATGTACCAGAATTAATTGTAATTACAACACTTGATGTAATGGTTTTATCGGTAAAGATTCCAGGAATAGTGGCAATAGATTCATTGCCAGTTGCAGGACATAGCCAGTAACTGCTTTGATCACTACAATCTGTTAATGACCAGGTTTTACCAGATCCAGTTCCTTGATTTCCATAATTATATGTTCCTGAGAAATCACCAGATTCTCCTCCACCGCTTCCACCACCACTTGAATTTACAGTAATACTGTAAGTTGTAGTTTTAGTTGTTCCACTATATGTATAGCTAACAGTAACAGTGTAATTTCCTGCTACTGACATATCATATCCACTATAAGTTGCACTTGAAGTGACATTATCAGTTGAACTATCGCTAAAGTGAGCGGTTACTGTTCCACCAAAGCTAAATGCTTCATCAACAGTAAATGATGTCTTTTGTCCTTCTATAGAAATAGAAGATAAAGTTTTAGTTGATGATTGTGCTGGAACTTTATAAATAAAGAATGGCAAATAACTACCAACACTCGTATAGAAACGATAGTTATTTCCGTTTTTGCATAAATATCTGCTATTACAGATTAAATGACCACTTGAGTCAGTGCTACATGTTCCAGCAGAACCATAAGTAAATTGATTAGAGCCAGGACTTGCAATAAAGTTATCAGCGGCTTCATCTTTTAGAGTGAAACCACTATTAGACGCACTAGCAACATAGAATCTCTTCCATTGTGATTCTGTTTCAGAAACAGTTGCGTCACTATTATTGTTCCATCCTGTAACACCAATTCCAGCAGCGGTACGAAGATAAACATAATCTCCAACTGATAAATCAGAGTTACTATCAATAATCTCCGGCTCTGTTGGAGCGTTAACTGTTAAACCAGTAATAGTGATTGATTTTCCTCCAAAAGTACCTGTAACAGAAGTTGTTCCAGCAGTTAATGGATCTGGTGACCAAACGACAGAATTTGTTACATTGCCATTAGTATTGTCTGCATATGTAGCGGTAATTGTTAAGCCGGTCGGATCAAATGACTCTCCAGCAGTATATGTTGTTTTAGTTGGTGAAGTAGAACCTTTAGAAAGTGAACTAACTACTTTAGTAACTGTAACGGTACAAGTACTGGAGTATTGAGTTTCATTAATTGTTGCTTTTGCAGTAATGGTTGCAGTACCTGCTGAAACACCGGTAACGGTGATGTTCGCACCACTAGCAGAGGACGATGAACTGATACTAGCAACAGAGCTATTTGATGTTGTCCAAGAAATTGTTCCACTATTAGTTGCGGTTGCAGATAAAGTTGTTGAACTTCCAACAGAAACATTAGCGGTAGAAGCACTAATACTAACTCCATCGTTATTAACAGGTGTATTAGAACCATATTCACAGTAATTTCCTGGTGTCCAATTAGAATATTTGCTCGCGTTAGTTGTACATAAATTGCTAACAGTGGAGTTGAAGTTGCTCCAAATCATTGCAACGTATTCTGGGTGATCAACAAATGGGTTTCTATTACCTTGCAAATATTGAGCGCCATTATTACGATTCATTTCATAAACACTAGGTGCATAGTCAAAATGCCACTTAATCAAAGTGTTCATATTGCCCATGACATTTCCTGAGCCAGTGTTAGACGCAACTAAGCTTAGGTTTTGTGAGGCAACAACACTATAAAGAATGATTCTTGCGCATTCTCCTCTACATTCTTTGTCATATCCTGCTTGAGCCGGATCCCATCCTGAAGAAGAGCTTTCCATGCCTTCAACATAGAAGGAGTTACCTCTAGATGAGTTTTCGCTCGAAATTGTTGGTCTTGTATGAAGAATGTCTCCTTCAACGTTGCTGCCACCTTTTGAATTTGGCCAAACGTGTTCTTTGTTCCAAGTTGTTGTAGCTGTCTTTGTATAGAAACTAGCTACTTGAGTACCATAAACTTGGCCATTGCTATCTGTAGTTGTGCTATTTAAATCATAATCGGTGTAGTTATATGGGCTACTAGAAATACTTGTTCCCATTGTGGAATAACCCATCGTTTTATGTCTATTCGATGAGTTAATTGATCTAAGGGCACTTAATAATTGATCGCCAGACTTCCCACTAGCGGAACTATAGTATGAATTAAAATCCGATTGTGTTTTACAAACATCATAAGTTGTTCCTGGTGTGTAATACGATTGTGCCTCTTCAACTATTTCTTTATTCTCTTGAGAGTGAGCAAAAGTAATCACCCCAATACCTAAAAAACCAGTTAATAAAGAGGCGATAAAAAGACTTTTTAAACGTTTCATTCTATTCTCTCCAAATACTTATATCTAATATGAGTACGTGCTTATTATATATGTGCACAAAAATAAAAGATAGTGAATTATTATTTAGATTGATTGGGTGTAGGAAATTACTTATCTTTTTCGTCTAAATGCGATAATAACAAATAATGTCTTCCTGCTTTTGACCAAACAAGATATGAGTCTATTTATTTATATGTTCCATTAGCAAAAATGGAGAACATGCCACCAAAAATAAGAATTCCAATTCATCATCCTCAATTGTATCAAATAAAATAAGTTGAGACAGGCCAGACGCTTTTGTTTTCCCCACACTATTCCACTCAATGGATGCGATTTTCTTTTCGTTCTCTTTAATTGATATGTGATGTAAGCCACTCTCTTCAAAGATAAATTTTGTTTTATTCGACTTAACAGAAAATTTATAGTGTCTATTGAGATTAATCTTAAGTATCAATTCGTCATCTTTATCAAACAAATTGATTTGTGTTTCATTTAAAGATGCAAAACTAAGGTAGTATTTGTAATCTTCATCATCAAAATGAATTTTTGAGGAATCTTTTACTAATAAATATGGGTTTTTGCCATATTCAACATTACATACACATACATTTTTAAAGTCTTTAAATAATCCATCTGTTAAATAAAATACACTTTTGTTTTCTTTTTTATCTTCAACCAATTCAACAATTTCTCTTCCTCTGTATTGTGTTTCCTTCCATAACTGTGAATTTTTATATAACGACTTAATCAATTTAATAAAATGTGAATCCAAATAATGAAACATTTCTACAGTACTAGAAGCCGAATCAAAATCCTTGCACTTGTTAAGTGTGTCCAAACCTTTTTCCACAAACTTTTCATAGCTGCAATGATTAATATCAAAACGATATCCTAATTCTGAAAAGTATATGTTTGAGAGCCTTAACAGACTTTCCTTGTCTTTGTTTGTGTCGATTGATAGATAAAGTAAATATCCTAAAGAAACTACTCCTGCTGAAGCATAGAGATAAATAGCGGTATCAGGAAGTTTGTAAACAGAACAAATGGCGCCTAAAGCCATCAATACTCCAAAGGCAACTGCCCAAGCAATTAACACTATGTGTCTAGATCTTTTCATAAAACTTTATCTCCTTTTGCGACATTACATCGATGGCATAGAGTTTGTAAGTTATCCATTGTAGTTTTGCCGCCTTTAGCGATTGGATAAATGTGATCGATTTCTAAATTATTTGGATTAAATCTTCTATGACATATCTGACATCTATATCCATCCCTTTTATAGATAAAGAAGCGCATCTTGTTTGATACTTTTCCTCTTTCCACTCTCACTATTGAAGTCCATATATCTTCATCAAGATATCTAGATCCTTGTTTGTTTTCTATCCTAGGAATTACTTTTCTAATATCCTCTTCGGTAGCGGTAGCACTTTTACGAGTGATGACTCTGCCATTGATATCGGTTCTAGTAAGAGTAATTTTAATGCCCATTTTTACGATTGGTTTCTTCACTAAATCATCAAACACTCTGTGCTCATATTTTGACAAGCGTTTCATATTATTTGGTGATGAGATTAGGTTCTCCCAACGAGAAAAGCATTTAATCTTATTTTTCTCATTAAGATAATCGTTATAAATAAGCCTATTATATCCAAGATCCTCAATAATTTTTTTGACAGTTTTCAAATCATGAGTTGCAAGTTGATATATAAGGTAGTCAATGCAACTTATCTCATTGTAGTGAGTAGGATTATCATATGTATGCTTATATGAAAATGTCGGAATACCTTTAAAGCCATACTTCTTGTTAACTTCTTCTAATTCACGAACCGCTAAAGAGTTTTGCTTATTGAAGTTATAATACTTTCTACGATTACGTTTTACTGGAAGAACAATTCCAAGAAAAACAATAAGAAAAACCGCAGGCGGAATTGTTGCCATAAGTATGACAAATAGACCAATCGGATTCATTTCCATTTTTGATTATTATAACAAATCTCTTATATGATGATAAAAAGAATTCCTTTAAAGGAATTCTTAATACGTTTTAATTATTATCGATATCTTCTTTTTTAGTAACTGCGGAATATGATTTAGTCCAATCGTAATCGATTGAGACTTCTAAACGATATTTGACTTGATCTCCACTATCGGATTCAACGTAGAATCCTTTTAAATCCATATCAACTGACAGAATCTTATTTTCTGGAGAAACAGTTATTTTAAACATTGCCTTTTTAGCAGCAAAGCCACTATCTATCTTGTAAATATCAAAGATTGTCTCTCTATTGAAATCAATTCTAAATGATTTGTTATATTCATGAAGATAATATTTCACTGCTTCAGTGGATAAACCAAACTTATAAACACTATTTCCATTAGAGTCAGTTGTCTTCTTAACTACTTTAATGTTGCTATAATCAATAGAACTACTAGCAGGAAGCATATAGTATTCATCGATATTCTCTTCGTTATAATCAGTTAATTCAGTGTATTTGTTAAAGCCGACTTTTGGATCTAAAACATCATAAACGGTTTTATTAGAGTCATTTAGTTTGGCTCTATAAGAGTCGTAATCTTCCACCAAATCACCTAATTGATCAGAGTTCTTATAATCACTATCAACTTCAAGTCTATTATTAAAGAAAATAGTGTTATCAATAATTTGTCTTCTAGCAAAACCTTGTGTTCTTGAGTTAACTGCTAACCCTAATGGGTTTGATTTAGATATACCATGATCAACGGTGGTTTTTACATCGTAATTATAGTAAGAGGTGCTCTCTGCTTTACTTGAATTAAATACATTTCTAACTGTTGTAAGTTTGTTTTCAACATCACTTTGAGCGATATCTGTATTTTCAAAAACAGGAAGATTAATTGTAACGTTACTATATTTTGTAAAGGTTTGTTCAAATTCAAATCCAATATCAAATGTGTCTTTGATGTTAACACTTGCGTCAAAATGGAATTTTAAAAGTCTTGATGAAGTTTCATCAATTGTGGCCCATGTATTAACTTGGAAACCAACACCCCATTGTTGTTTAGTATATGCACTGAGAGCTTTAAGGATGATATTACTATCAATAAAATTTAAAACCCCAAGTAAAGAATCTTGAGAGAAATTAGTGTGCAAAGTCAGTTCATACTTTCCGTTCTTATATGTTGCATTTAAGCAATCATTGTCTGATAAAGTTTTTAAAATATGACCAAAATTAAATTTGTCAAAATCATAAACAGAGGAAACGGTTTCATGATTAACAACAGAGAAGTCTTTATCTTCATCTGCAGAGATCTTCACTAAATCAGTACCAACGTTATAAATATAGTTGGTGCTATCTATAACAAGAAGACCACTTATATTACGTTTTTGTAAAAATTGGGTATTCTCATTATTTGTATTAACATATGTGGTTCCTGAATATGTAGCTGGTGAATAAGAAATAGCGTTTTTAAATTTGATCTTTGCGGTGACATTGAAATCATACTGATATTCAGTAGATTCCATTGAGTTTCTTCTTGCAGAATTAAATTGTTCTTTTCTATTAGCGGTAGGTACTATTCCTCCGCCTGCATCTCCTCCACCACATCCGGTAAGTAACATACCCAGTAATGTTGGAAATAAAACTAATGTCTTTTTCATAAATCTTCCTCCTTAGAAAGCATATTTATATTGATTACGAATGTTGCTGATTAAAATGAACGGGAACGACACTGACGCCAAAGCGGCAGATAAAGATAAAGCAAATAAGAATACAAAGACACTAATAAAGAATCCAAGTATCGCAAATAAAATCTTCATGCCGATAAGCCATGCAATTCCTTCTATGTCCCAAGTGAAGATAAGTCCTGGGAATCTAATGGACCAACTAGCAACAGTAGTAAACACTTCACAAATGTATGATGTAGAAAGAATACAATATAATGTCGCAAACATTGCGTAACTAATGAATATTGAAATAGCAACAGCGGCAGCTGGATGAAGAGCGTTTTGACATTCTGGAATAGCAAGTAAGCATCCTAACGAAATTGCTAAAGAAACAACTCCGGCAGCAATTCCCCAACCAAATGTAATCTTCTTTGATTTAGTTGCTTTTGCTTTTCTAGCAGCCTCAGCAGCTTTTGCTCTTTGGTCTTTAACTTTCGCTAAACACTCTTTGTGATAATAGTAGTCAGAATAAGTTGTGTGTGATGTTCTACCGTGTCTATGTGTAGTAGGAACATGATCGATATCTAAATCATCCTCAGCGATATCTTTCTTACATAATTCACATACATGTGCTTCTCTTTGATGAATGATTATTGTTTTAGTAACTGGTTCGGTTGGAACTGGTATCACATCTTCTTTAACATCTTCTTTTGGTAATTCAATTTCTTCTTCGCTAAGTAAGAAATCCATTGAACAGTCAAATAGTTTTGCTAATTCTCTTAAAGTTGAAACATCAGGTTCATTAGTGTCTGCTTCCCATTTACTAACTGTTTGGAAAGTAACATGTAATTTATCCGCGAGGTCTTTTTGAGTTAAGTTGGTCTTAATTCTTAACTTCTTAATCTTTTGTCCAAGTGTCATATGCGGATACCTCCTTCCCTAATATATTCAACTTATTGGCGAATTTAATAAATAACTGATATGGCGAATTACTCACCGAAAAATAGAATTCACAATATATGAGTGAATTATTCACTCACCATATCAAGATAAATCGTACTTCTACATTTTAAACAATAATCTTTTATTTATAAATAATAATTGGAAAAATCGATACACACATATTAATATGATTTCGAGGTGAATATTATGGTTGATTATATTGGCAAAAGCATGATTGTAGACACTAGACCCGCTGATGGGGGTGCCTACTTTGAAAAAGATCATTTTGATTGGAGAAGTAGAAACGGCAATCCAAAATACAATATTTCCATTAGATATGAAGATATCAAAGATATCGTTATCATCACAGGCACTAAAAAGAGAGTGGATGTCACTCTTAAAGATGGAAAGACATATTCCTTCTTCCTCTATAGAGCGGCAACCTTCGTTCAATTCATAAACGCTGGACGAGAAGCTATAAATCAAATTGAAGAAGTTGGTACTTCTGTTATCTCTGATCAAGACTTAGAAAGATTATCAAAACTTTCCGAACTTCATAACTCAGGTGTTCTTGATGACACTCAATTTGAAAGTCAAAAGAACGCAATCATGAGTAAATATAGTAAATAATTGTGTTTTTTAATCCTCTATTCATGTTTTCAATATGTCAAGAGTTCATGAAAGAGTGAATTATATAAAATATATAAATTATTAGTTATTAATATCTATTGGGTTTGGACATATCTAGTTGCACTCTTATCACATAACGTAAACCAAGTGATCTAGTGCCTTCAAATCCAACGAATTGATAATATGGTTCTGTAGGTTCTGACTGTCCACTTGGCCACGCTCTTATGCCACAGGCACCTTTTATATAATTTGTACTTTGAGGAGTTCTTGTCCAATAATATGAATAGTCTCCATAATAGTTACCACCACCGTGACGAGTATCGCTATCCATCGCTCTAGCGTATTTAGTTGGAACCGTCATAGCGACTCCGCTACCTAAATCAGTTAATTCTTTGACACTAGGTATAGATAAATAATCGCGTGTATCAGAAGATTCATATTTACCTTGCATATATGGATCAGTTTGAGTCGCGTCACTACTATTCTTCACTGTATGTTTCATTAAGAAGTAGGAACTATTAGCGATACTACCAAACATTAAATCAAGTGGTTTATATGATTGCGCGCTTATTAATCTAGCGCGTAAATCACTATCGGCATATAAGCATGAATCCGCGTCATATACTCCTCCATCAAGAATACTCTTTGATAAGAGAAGTGCTGAACCATCTTCATATCTTTCTATGACATACCAGTCAATAACATCCATTCTGAAATAATAGAATGTTCCAGGAGTGGTTTGATCCCATCCATTAGTGTTGTTCTTCGCACTTGTGTAGTAATAGTAATGCCCATTATATTTAAATACTGCATCCGCTTTATCGTTATATTTATGAGCTTCTTTTCTAGCGGTTGTTAATGTTTCAATTTCAGTCGCATCAGTAATGAGTTCGGTTGGATATTTTCCATATAACGCGGAATCTCCGTTATCAATAGGGAAAATACCGTAATTCATTCTTTCATCATATAGTTCTTTAGATAGAGGAATTGATTCATGATATCCACAGACACTACATTCTTTGTAATAGTATCCATCATCATAACTACTAGTCTCATCATTATATTTAGGTTCAACAAAAGACATTAAGAAATCATGAGCGGTGACATCACTTTGTAAAGTTTCATATCCTTCATCAATACAAGGGTGATAATGGTTTTTAGAATCACTTGACCATTCTTCACTATAGTTATGTGGGAGTTTTGGTTTGCCTGACGCTACTGTATAAGTATCTCCACATCCAGTACATGTATATTTGATATATCCATCTTCTTCAAAGGTTGGATCTATTTCTTCACTAACATAGTTATGATCAATATAGTCAACATATTCCCAATCATCAGTAATGACTTCTCCACAGTCATCACAAACGATTTGGTAATGTTGATATCTTTCTAGAGCCCCTTCATCATCTTCTTTACATGTAGGTTCAATGATTGGCTCTATTAGTACTTTATGTGTATGTTGATGATTTAAAGGTGGAATGGTTTCTACATTTGTAGATATAACAGTGCCACAATCTAAACAAGTTGTTGTCGTGACTCTTTTACCAGCAATAGTACAAGTAGCCGCTACTTCTTCTACACTAGTAGAGATATTTTGATGTTCTTTTTTAGGATCAATCACGTGTCTAGTTTCACATACTTCTCCACAGAAGATACATTTATATATTTCATCATGTGATCCTTCTTCACCGCACGTTGATTCCACCACATTAGCGATTTCAACTTCTCCTGGTACATGATCATGATCAAGTACTGGTATATCTACTTCTTGCATATGGTAACAAACATCGCATATACGATGTTTATGACCTTTTTCTTCCATTGTTGCGTATTTATCAATGATCCAATCAGAATAACTATGAGTGGCTTTATCACTTACAACGTTATGTCCACATGTAGAAGCATGCCAGTGATAGGTATCATCACTACTCCAGGTATTAGAAAAAGTGTGTTGGTGAGTTGGGTCTATAACAACGTTATTAATGGGATTATCTTTGTTACCACATCCCACAACACATAATGCTGAAATAAAAAATAGACTCCATAATGACTTTTTCATACGTTATATACCTTCTTGCCTTTATATTACATAATGGCAAAGATAATAACAACTTATTAGTAGATGGAGTCTATGTTTTATAGTAAAGAACTATTTATTAATAACTTTATTCCCGTGCTTTGTTAAGTTAGATTCTAGTAAGCCTTCTTCAATAAGATAATCAAAAATTGCCTTAGCTTTAGTAAAACCAATATAGAAGTCTCTTTGAATGCTCCCGACAGTGACGTATTCTCTATTTTGGAGCCATTCTAATAACTCACTGATAAGTCCTGTTTCTTGTGCTTGCTTTACGTATTCGTTCATCGTTTATTCCTCAAATAATTATGTACAAATTGATAAAAATCATAAAAAGTCAAAACTTATTAGCAGTCAGTTTTGGCTGTTATAGTAGTACGCCTGAGATGATAGCTAAGACGCCGCCGATTAATCCGATTATCGCAATGGCCCAAAACATTTTTCCATAAAATCCACGAAGGTTCTTTGGGGTTATTTTCAAAGATATGATAACAGTTATAATTGAGGCAACAGATAGTATAGAGCCAACAATAATCAGTAATATCTTAATCATAGGTGCCCCGCCTTCTTTAAGCTGTAATTAGGCTAATAAATGAATCATATAAGCCTGTTTTTACTAGAACAACTCCAACGATAGTGAACACTAATGCAATAAATGCATAACCTAACATTCTCATAAACATATTGTGACCTCCTTATTTACTAATCCAATTGAAACTGGAATCAAAGATGTATCCTTGTTTTACAGTTCCTGTTGGTGTTGATGTGTATAAGCCTAGAGATGATTGCCAAAGTGTGATTTTGCCTTCTTTATCAAACACCATTTCACAGTCTTGTCTGAATGTTGATCCAATTCCACCATTCATGCTAGCAGGTAGTTCAGCAAAGTGATGAGTTTGAATAACAAGTTCTCCGCTTTTGGTTGAGTGATATGTATTTAGATCATTGAATGGACTAATTAAGTTTGCTGAGGAATTATGAAATTCTTCGTTTTCTTTTTCCATATAGTCTATTAGATACTCATCTACATATAGATATTTCACGCTCATTTGAGCAAATGGCTCATAATGGTTTAGTGATAACAAGCTATAGAAGTCAGTACCTTGATATAAGTCTTCTCTTCCTTGCTTCTGCCCACTTTCAGAAACATAATAATTAACTTGAATATCTAACGATCCGTAGGAATTTAATATCGCTTTTACAGTATCTTCGTTTCCAACGCTATATTTGGTATCTATTGGTGTTGGAATTGAAATTAAGCTCTTTGCTTCATCAACAGTAATTGTTTTCGCAGCATATTCATTTAAGTAAATACCGTTATAAGAGAATTCTCCGAAATGATTACCATCAATGAGTGTTGGTTGATCCACTGATGTTCCACAACTCATCATTGCAAGAACACCGGAAGATAAGAATGTTTTAATAAATACTTTTTTCATAAAGACAAACCTCCTTTATTTCTTGTCGTCTTTTTCATAAATAATTTCAAATTCTGTTTGTTCGCTATCAGATATAATGATTGGATAGTCCACATAGATATCACTGACAGCACTCGCTTTAATAGCTTTTAATATTCTGGTTTTTGGTTCTTCATTTTCGGTGGAGAGAAGACTACCAATTGCTTGATCCTCCCCACTTCCAATCGCGACATAATCATCAACTTCAATGACACTAGCGTCAGAACCAATTACGAATAGTTGATCTTTATAAGCAAATATGAATCTTGAATTGATGCTACTGTTTTGTTCATCGAATGATATGAATCCACGTTGCTTTAATGCGTCATAAATATCAGGCACAATCTTTTGGACAACTAACTCATAATTAATTAGATTTTTATAAGCTTCGTAATCAGTAACGAGACCATCCATTAATCTAACAACATTAGCGTCTCTAAGAACTCCAACATGCCCCATTAAACAATGATCAACACCTCGTACTTTCCAAATCTTATAGTTGTTTGGATTCTTTAATGTGCTCCGTGTTCCTCCTCTGGTAACTTGAGAGTCCGCACCGATATAAACTTTGTTGTTTTGCTTAATTGCTACTATTACACTCATACGTTATCCTCTATTGATAATATTTAGCTTGGTAATACATAGCTTTGGCGACACTTGATTCATTACGAACAACAACATTTCTCACTTTAGACAATATCTGGTTATAACTAGAGCGTGGGTTAGGCAATTGATTCCATTGATTCTTGTTATGAGCGAGATTGTTTCTATAATCTCTTACGTTCCTTAAATCGTTATAAATGGATTCAAGTTCGGAATTATTGACTCCACGATGTTTAATTGTGTTAATCAATAGAGTGACACCTCCACTACCTTTGCCAACCAATCTCCCTAAGTAATTATCTAGAGCACGATAGTTATCGAAGAACGTAACTTTTTCAGTTTCGTTAACGTATACTTGCCTATACTGAATGTAATTACGCCCCTGAGTGTTAGAATTGTTCTCTTTTTTCTTATAAACACTAGAGTTGTGATCAGAGTAGCTGCATATCGCACCTACTGCTAATGCGCCTAAAAGTAAACCTAACATAATATTTCCTCCTATAATGTTTGGCTTGTGATTAAATGTGCATCCTTTAACCACACCATCATTGTATTAAGAAACAAAACAACAACGTGATGGCAAGATTCAAAGGAAAAAAGTTCCTAAAATTGATATTTTCTTGAATATTTACTTATTTTTAGTTCCTTATGGAGGAACATCTTTTCTTATTTACAAGAACAAGCATTATCCAAAATACATAAAAAAGCCTCTATGAGGCTTATTATTCAGTTTTAATTCTCAAATTAGTTTTTTATCTTCTAGAGTTCCAATCTGCTTTGCCTTTTTGTTGGTAATACTTTATAAATATGTGTTCTATTGCTTCCTTAATTATATAGTTCTTAATTTTTATATATTTGAATTTAAAGATCTTTGTTTCTGTTTCTTGCTCAATCAAACATTTATAAACTTTATCTATTTTGGAATCTGTTTTTGATTTTGCCCCACAAAAATTGTCGCTTTTTATAAGATGAGTTTCTAGTCTTGAAACGATATTATCGCTTGATCCAACATATCTAACTACATCATTATTATCAATTAACAAATACAAATATGGACTATTTTTATCGCCTATATTTTAATGTCCTCAGGATTCTTACAATTAAGTTTATAAACGCTATTTAAAAACGTCGGACTATCGTATTCTAATATGATTACTCTTGCACGTCTAATTAATCTAACATACTTATGTTTTAGACAATCAATGAATAATTTTGTACAACAAATTAATAGTCCCTCAAATCTTCTCTTGTTAAATAAACTTTATATCCTTGGGTCATTTTTGTAATCAAACTTTTCTTTGGGTTATTTGGTTCGCAAATAAAATAAAACAAGCCAAACGTAGTCAAACTGTTCTCATTAGTATTTTGAATTACTAAGATAACACTGCCATATAGCGTTCCTTTTGTATTAAACAGGCATAAAGCGTTTGTATTATATGACACCTTTTTCTTTAAAAGATAAAATTTGGTGCCATAAGGAATTGGCGATCTATTCGTCCAATGCCCTCCTAAATCGTTTTCAAAAATAAAAAGGCCTGTATGCTGAAAATTATGTGTGAAGTATCTGTCAAAATGCTCATATTCGACAATCGTGTCACAAATATCCTCAATCATTTCAACAAAAAAACTCGAACTAACATTATCGTTATACCAATAGCCCGTTGATGAATATGTGAAAAACTTCTTCTCAGGATAACCATTAGGTGGTTCTGGGTAGTTTCTAAAATTG
This sequence comes from Bacilli bacterium, assembly GCA_045226015.1. Classification (GTDB taxonomy): domain Bacteria; phylum Bacillota_I; class Bacilli_A; order RFN20; family CAG-826; genus UBA2450. The sequence continues at coordinate 101,474 of JBGVBY010000001.1, forward strand.
TTAGCTGGCTTTTGTTGCTGTTGCTGTGGTCTACAATTATTATTTTGATTTGCGCTTTGGTGATGATAGTTAGAATTGTTTTTATTTTTTAATTGACGAAATTTTTCTCTTACATCATTTTCATTGTCATGTACATAATCAATAAGTGAATCAATAAAAACAACATAGTCAATTGGGGCTTCTGGCGTATAAAAAGTACCGGAGTGTGAAATAAAATCATTTTTAAACTTTCTTATAGTCTTAAGAACGGAATGCTGTTCATAATCGAGTATTTTTTCGAGCAAAAATATTCCTGATTCATTATCGCTTAATCCCGCCAATCTTTTACAATAATTATCTAACTGATTGTATTTAGCTCTTAAAATTTCATTATTTTCCATTTTTGCTTTCTCCCATTTCTTTAGAAATTATTTCTTTTTTATCCATGCCTTCGTAAATCATAAGGGTTCTTTCAATTCTTTTCTTCATTGTGTCATGAAGAGACTCTGGCTCTAAAATACATGCATCCCAACCAAATCTAACAAAATAATTAATTGCCTGTATCTCTGTACATTCAAATGTGTACAGGTATTTATCATTCTCATCAACTTTATAATATCGAGGCCTCATATATGTTATTCTTCTCAATGTTTCTAATCCTTTATCACTGAATCTGACCACAACTTTTATTACATTGCTAGACATAAACATTGGGGTTTTCTTTATCATCTCTTCTTCGAGAAGTTTTGCTCTTTCTTTAGATATTTTTGCGCCCATGCTACTTAAAATAGATATTTTATTTATTCTTGAGATTCTTAAGCAACAAGTTGCATCTTCTTCTGGAGCGTCTTCTCGTATTTCTTTTGAATAGCCAATTAAGTAATTATATGTATTAGTTGGATCCTGGACTATTTTATATGGGGCAACATAAAACTTGCGTTCGTAAAGTCTATCTCCCGCAACAGTTACTTTTTTATCAATTGTAATCTTTAATCTTCTTTGATTAGCAATTGCAGCAGTTATGGTATTAATCGTATCAGCAAAAAAGATTTGTTCTCTTATATAATTTGGTTTAGTGGAATATTCTTCGAAAATAGCTTTTAAATATTTACCAGCAACACCATCATAATAACTATCTTCGTTAGATTCTTTTAATAGTTCTAAACTCTCTTTATTAATTCTATATTTTCTGCCTTCTCCACTTTTATATGAATCTTTTTTATCTACAAGGGCTTTTTCAAAAAAGTCTATGTATTTATCTATGATTTTAGAAGAGGAATTATCAGTAAAAATTTTATGTAGCTCTTCCTTCTTTTCTTCACATCTCAAAGAGATTGAAGCGTCAGATAAATGATAGTAATTAATAAAGACACGATTTAAAAACCCAGAGAAGCTTTCTTCTTCTTTGGTGTTATAAAAATTATGGATATCTTCTTCTATAACTATCCATGCACTTTCTGAAAGATTAATGTGTTGCTTCCATTCTGTGGCTATTTCATCAAACCAGAATCCCATAAATACTCCTGACTAAATTGTAACACAGGAACAATATTCTTGAAAACTTTCAAATTAATCGCTATTTCAAGAACTAAAACCAAACTATATAAACATTTAAAAAACTTACTGTTTTATGATATACCCAGCCAATTATGCCTTTTTAGTAAACTTACACTTTGGATAATTGGAACATCCGTAGAACGAGCCACTAGTTCCTTTTCTTAAAACTAGCTGTCCACCACATCTAGGGCAGATGTTTTTATTTAATTCCTTTTGAGTGTTCTTAATATTCTGAACGTGTTCTTTATTAGTCATATCACTAGCAGCACTACGGAGTTTGTTATAAATATCGTCCATCTCTTCTGTTGTTAGATGTACCCCATCATCAAAATGTTTGAGGTAGTTTTTCAAATCATTCAAGTTAATAACGTTTGAACACTTAATCTTTTCTGCGTTATTGTTCGCCATTACTACTAATGAGTTAACAACATATTTCTTTCCGATAACTTTACTAATGTGATAACAATGTGACTTGTTTTGTTTTAACGGACTTAAGAATTGATGCTTTTCACCTGTAAAAAGAGTTTGAGTCCACTTCTCTGAATTCTCATCCCCAAATATCCATCCAATATAATTCTTTGTCTCTATGCAAAAAATACCATTTTCTCTTATTTCTATATGATCTATTTGATGACTCTTGCCATTGTCATCTACAAGAATGAGATTATTAATTTGTCTATGTTCAACCTTACCAAAAATAAGTGGATTCAACTTTGAATCTACTTTTCTTTCACCTTGCGCTCCATGAGCTTTTACACGCATTGGTTTTGTTGCTTTTCTAATGATTTTCTTTACTAGGCCCATAATTATATCCAACCTTATAAAAATTATTTTATGCTTCTTTCTACTATGCTCTTTTTGAAAACTTACTTAATTCGATACTCTTCTGTATGATTACACCTGGGGTAACTATGGCATCCAAAGAACGCTCCATGTGGTCCTTTTCTAAAAATCATCAAATCACCACATTCAGGACACCTCTTGTTTCTTGACACCGCCATAAAATCTCCTATTGAATAGTCGCAAAAAGGATAATTAGAACAACCATAAAACCTACTTCCATCAGCATCGTTGGTCCTTAGTATCAACCTTCCAGTTTTGCAATATGGGCAACTTATTTCATCATTTCTTTCTTCGCAAGCAAAATCAGAGTTTAAAACATAACAATAATCTTTTATTTCTTTTAAGAAAATCGAAGGATTATCTGAATTAGCAATAATATATGTATAGCTTTTTGTTCTAGTTAAAGCGACATACCAAAGACGTCTTTCTTCAGCATATTCATATTCACTCTTATTGCTTAGTACTAAATCAAGAAGTTCGTCATCTTCCATCTTGTTTGGAAATCCAATTCTATTATCGTCAGCGTTAATTATTATCACATAGTCATCTTCTAAACCTTTGGATCCATGAACAGTACTAAATGTAATTTTCATTTGAGGAAACAAAACACATCTGACTATTGTTTTGTTCTCATCAGACACTCTATTATCGACAAATGTCCTATTATCTAATGTAATATCATCAATATCCTTATTGTTTCTTCCAAGGATTAAGACGCTTGCCTTCATATCTTTTTTCGAAATTTCACGTAAAGTATCTAAAAACGCATAGTATTTTTTCTCTTTGTAGTACATAACCTGTATAGGATTATCTAAATGCTTAGAAGAATTTATAACTTTATCAAATTGTTCAGGATTCTTTTTTATAAATGGGCCAGCAATATCTTGTAGTTCCTGAGAATTCCTATGTGTAGATGTAATTTTAGTAATAGCTGAATCACCAAAATATTTAGAAAACTCCAAAAATATATTTAAATCGCATCCAGAAAATCTATATATTGCCTGCCAGTCATCACCAACGGCAAATAACTTGGAGTTTCCTTGCTTAATCAGTCTTTTTAGAAACTTCATTCTGCTTACAGAAATATCTTGAAATTCATCGACGATGATATATTTGTAATTAAACTTTTTGGTCTTATCGAGCCCATCTATTGATTGAAGAATCATATCATCAAAATCAATTTTCTTCTCTTCGACTAAATATCCCATGTAGTAATGGTATATGTCTTTCACAATATCTAAAAATAAGTTAGCCCTGTCCATCTCGTATTTATCCACATATGAAGCGTTCTTTAATGTATCAAAACCTGAGTCATCGCGATAAATAGATTTATACAGACTCAAAAATGTCCTGATTAGATTAATAAACGACTTAAAAGCTCGACTTTCATAAATTGAATTCAGTGCGTTCATTATTTCATTAGACGAAAGCGGGTGCAATTCAATTCCTCTATCTTTTAATTCTTTTTCTAACTTTTTAAAAATTGTGCCATCGCTAAATTCGTAAGAATACGTTTCAATGCAGTCTGTTTGATATTTTTTATGTATATCCCTTTTCCACATCATTCCCTGTATGTATTCAAAACCTTTTACTTCGTCAAATTGGGATGCTTTTCCATCTTTATCGATGCCATAATGCTCATGATAAATTTGGTAATTCTTTAGTCTAAAATCAGGCAGATATTGTCGTCTTTCAAAAGTTGAAACATCAACTTCATAAGGAGATTCGTATATATAATCAACGCCATTAATAAAGTACCAGTTAGCAATCGCCATTTCTTCAAATGATTTCACCAATTCTTTTTTTATAGTTTCTCTTGCGTTGTAGTCGTTAGTAAGAGATAAAAGTTGGTCTTTAAGAGTCTGAAAATCAGACTTCTTTAAATCAACATATAAATCGCCTTCGTTTTTATATTTCTTTTCATGCTTGGTGCTTGATAAATATAATCCATAATATGTGAACACGGTTTGCAGCATGTGAGGTCTATTTTTCATTTCCTTGCTGAAATACTGCTCAATAATTGCCTTATATTGATCTTCAACCATGAAGGTTTTGTTTTCGGTCTCTTTTAAGATATCAAGGCCAATTTTGTGAAATGTACCAACATTTAACTGATTGCTAATTCTCGATATCTTCATCTGTAAATCATCAGCCGACTTCTTAGAGTAAGACAAAAGCAGAATATCACCTGGATTTACATTTTCCACTTCAATTAAATATTTAATCTTGCCACATATCGTTAATGTCTTACCGCTACCAGCGCCAGCTACAACAAGAACAGAATTCTCATCTGTTAAAACCGATTTTCTTTGTTCGGTATCCAAAGAACACCCATTAACATCATCAAATAAAGATAAGTCAATGGCAGAATTTAAATACTCATCATTATGTGTTTTTATCAAGTCATCAATTGTTGTGTGTTTGTCAAATTGATAATAGTAGTTTTCTTTTCTATCAAATCGATTGAGTATTTCATCGAAACTATTTTTAATTCTTTGTTTTTGTTTGAGGTCTATGTATTTCCATTTAGAGAAATCAAATAATGCATTATATTCATCAAGAGAATCAAATTCTAAACAGACTTCATCATAATCATTTATAACTTTGTTAGCCTCTTCTAAAAACAAAAGATATTGCTTAGCTAGATTTCTATATTTTTTAAGAAGATTTATGACTCTAACACAATCATCTAAATACTTACTTGTAAGGCAATGCGGGTTGTCTAATATTTTTGAAACATCCCAAATAGCAACAACTGAATTGATATATTCAACCTCTTTGTTATGCTCATCGATTTGTCCAACATATTCATTATATCTCGCCTTATCTTTTCTATATTTTTTTGGAGGCAACTGTATCATTTGGTTATATATGGCGATAATGTCTTCGTCAACATCATTATCGACGGTGTCTAAAAATGCCATATACTTTTCTTTATTTTTGAAATATGGTCTAAAACTATAAACTACCTTTGAATGGAGAGCAATTCTCTTAAATATATTCAAAAGGACCACCTCATTAATTTATTTCTTTATAAAACTTCTTATATAATCAGCTAATAATTTATCTTCACAATAAATGAAGCAGCCCTTTTGTCCCCTGGACAACAAGGTTTTATATGTATTTCTAATAATCTTGTTGAAAAGATTGATGTCCTTAGAGCCTCTTAATGATTGGTCGGTCTTTGCACGTTTGGTAAAATCACAAACGACTTGTCCGTTTCTATATATAAGGTCTCTCCCAACAATGACTCCACAATAATCAAACTCTAATCCTTGCGATGTATGGATGCATCCAACTTGTTCAAAAGAATCTTCATCAATTGCCCACGTAGAAGTATTGGAAAAATTCCACTGAGCCTTGAACCCATTTTCTAATTGAATATCATATACATTTGAATCGTTTTTACTTATCCAGTTATAGCAATAACCAGCTAACATACGAGCTTTATTATTTATTTTATTAAGTTTTCTTAGTTCGTCTCTCATTTCATTAGGATCGTCAAAAACACGTACATCATAATCTATATTAATCAAATCAATATTCGCAGTTTCTCTAATGCCTAATAAATTATCTAAGAACGCTAGATAGCCATCACTACCGCCACATCTAAACTGAGATGCCAATACTAAGTCTTCTCCAAAATGAACTTCACTACCTAATTTGTGTGCCCACTTGATGATTTCATCAATAGAGCCTATATCTTTTGTGGTTACAACTTGATCTTCATCAATAAAGAAAACACTTATCTTAGATGCGTTGATGATTTCTTTAATCTGGTTTTCACCTTTATTTTGGAACAATCCAGATTTCTCATTTAGTCGATGAGCTTCATCTACTAATAGACAGTCAAATAAATTGCTTTTGCAATCAATAAAAGAACCAGAACCTTTGAATAGGTTTTCCACATATCTCTTCTTATATTCTTGTCTCACTAGTTCTGTTACAAACACGTTTCTAGGAGCAGCATTTTTAGTGACGTACTCTACGTTGTGTCCGTGATTAATTAAATAAGACAATAAGTTAACAGCAATAACTGATTTACCAGTACCTGGCCCACCTTGAACAATAACTGTGTGTTTAGAATCACTATAAATTGTGGATTCAACAAGTTTCTTGATTGTTGCGTAAGCAACTTGTTGTTCGTCAATCATTGTGAACACTTTATTACCTTTAAGTAATGTACCAATTGCATCTTGTAATGCTACTGATGGTTTAATCTTACCATTTTCAATGGTGTATAAGATTTCTCCCTTATCTGGTTTTGTAATGAATTTCTTTACAAATTCACGCAACGCCAATTGGTCTTTCTTTAAGAAAAGAGGCGCTAATTCAATAGCAGTACTGTATTTAGGATGCCTAATTTGGTCAGCATGTTCTTCTTTATAGTTATGGCAGAAAGCACATGGATGTAAATCTATGTCTTTTTCTCTAACGGTTTCATTGAATGATTCAATAGCTTTGGCATAACTATATGCCTGATAACAAGGGTGAGAAACGGCACGGATAGCACCACCAACATATGTTGTGACAACATCATCTCTACTGGTTGCTTGACATTCTTCCCACTGCTTTAATTCAACTATAACTACATTCTCTTTGCCTTTGTAATCATAACCAGTAACTAAAAAGTCTACTCTTTTAGATGTAAGAGGAATTTGATATTCAATCGCAACATGTATATCTTGATCAATACCAGAGTTATTACATAAAACATTATTCATCACCATTAAGGAGTTGTTAAACGCTCTATATTCAGCATCATTATGGTGATTAAAACCATTAAGCGCAAAACACTCTTCTATTCTATCGGCAATGATACCCATCAAGACATCATTTGAAAATTGTTTTAGGGTTCCACTATAGACAATCATAACCTTTCAATTCTTTCCCATTCCTCATCAAAAATAGATTCGCCATATTTATTATCGTTTAATAGTGGAATTTCATATAGAATTACTCTACCTCTAGTTGTTAAACTATCTAAAAATCGATTAGCTAATTTATATTTATTTTCTTTTGCATATTGTTCAAACATTTTAAGCAAATTATTCCTTATCTTCTTTAATTGTTGCGATCTGTTTTCTTCATTAAAAACAGAGTAAGAAACGATAATTTTGGAATCAGAGTTATTGTCCATTAAACCTAATTGATCAAAAATTGGAAAAAAATAACTATAATCCGCCTCATTTAAAGAATGACCATATATAATAAGATTTTCAAACTTTACTTTTTTATTAGACTCTTTAGAAAATGCGTCGTTCTCCATTCTTCTGTTTGTCTTTGTAAACACAAATTTTGGACTAGACGGAGAAAAAACTGTATCAATACCAAAAATTGGATTTTTTAAATTGCCATTTATATTGCTGAATAGGGGTATAACTTTTGAATGGTTGATTGATGTATAATTAAAACTCTCTATAGATGCGAGGTTTTCAAACCCACAAATTTCATTAATTGTATCCATAGCCTTCGATACAAAGACCTCGTTATATTTGATTATGCCAAAATTGGCATATGTTGTCTTGACAAGTTGTTGATTAAGAAACATCGCAAATTCTTTTTCGAATTGCTTTAGTTCATTTAATAAATAGTTGAAAAAATCAGTCTTATCAAATATACTTCTATCCGTTTTAACATCTATAACATGAGTAATGGCTTTAATTTCAACAAAATCGATATGATTTCTTGCAGTTAGCTCATCATAAACTAAATCCCAATTTATAGGGTTCGACAATTGTGTAGAAATCGATTTAATCAACTCATCTTGGTTTTTTGCATGTTTAACATCTAAAAGCGAGTTTTTTATATCGCTTTCGACTTCAAACCAAAGGTAATTCTTATAATCTTTATTGCGCCTTGACATACATAATATTGTAAAGAAGAAATCCCAAATACTGATTGTTTTGAATCTCTTTACATCTCTGCTATCTTCAGGCACAACAAGGTGTTTATCTTCATAATGTTTCTTAAATGACTCATACCATTTACTGATATACTCAATTCTGTCTTTGCTCCAAATATAATAATGCTCAAAAGAGGAACGCAACCCACAATGAAGGTCAAAGCCGTTCCCTAAAACTAGTTTTACAGATGGTAACGAATGCACCATTTCCTTTCTTGTCATAGCTTATTATATTTATCTGCTTTTCCTTTGGCTTTACTAACTGGGTATTTCTTTTCGTTTTGTTCCATCTTATCGTTCACTATCTCGTCTTCATCTAAACCGAGCTTATCTAGCATATTTCTACAATAAACAAGAACATCAGCGAGTTCTTCTTTAACTTCGTTGATATCATAGTGTTCTTCATCCCATTGGAAACACTCTAAAAGTTCATTAGCCTCAATACTAATAGACTTTGCTAAATTTGCAGGACTATGAAACTGATCCCAATCTCTATCAATAGTAAAATTACGAATTCTTTCTATTGTCTCTTTTTTCATAGAAACACACCTCAATACCCTATTGAGATAAGTATAGCATCTGCAAGATCTTGTTTTAAGAAAAAGTGACTTATTCAGCCACTCTAATTCTTACTCTATATGTCATTGGAGTTAGATAATCGTTATTGAAGAAATTGCTCTTATTTACTTCGTGTAACTTGTAGTTTCTTCCGACTTTAAACAGGCAATATATACGGTGTCTGTCGTCGTTTTTGAACTTATTTAACTCATTTTGGCTAATGAAGAATTCAATGTATTTATTACCAATTTTTGCCGATTTAACTTCAATATGAACTTCTTTAATTTGTCCACCTTCAACTACTTCAAAAGATAAGATATCATATCCTAAATCTGATGATTCTTTAGATACTTGTCTAACTTTATCCGCTAAATCGGGTCTTCCTATATTATCTAGTTTAGATCTTTCATAAAGTAACACCGCTATTTCTGCTGAATTACCAGACTTTTGTTTTGATCTTTGTGATTTCTCGTAGTCTTGAACTTCTCTAGCTAATTCTCTATCAGTTTTCTTCACTGCTTCTGCTTTGAAATAATCATAATGAACTTCATCATCAATTAAAGCGGGTAAAGAATCTAAATATGATTCAACAATTGGCTTATCTGCATCCGCCCAATCCAGTTTTTCTAATTCATCACTAGATAGCCATTTTAAAGATTGGTGTTCGGTGTCGTTTATCTCACCTGATATTTTCTTGCATTTATAAACTTTAAGATTGACGTTGTAGTTCTTATATTCGTTGTAAGATTCATCAATCAATTCATTAACTTCTATTTCGATATCTAGTTCTTCTTTTATTTCTCTTTTAAGAGCCTCTTTATCAGTTTCACCTGATTCTATTTTTCCACCTGGAAATTCCCATTTTCCAATTAATGGACCATATCCTCTTTGAGCACATAATACCTTTCCAGAATCATCAATAATAGCGGCTCCTACAACTTGTACGACAGGCTTTTCCATAGGAGTCACACTACCAGTGGAGTATTGAGACATCAATTCGCTTTCTGTTAATACCGCAAACGCGCTATTCCTAACTAGGTTGAATCTAAATACTTTTCTTGGATTACCTTCAATATCTTTTTCAATTTCAATATATGGCTCTCCACTTAAATTCACTAATCCATAATATGTGTATTCTGTCTCTTTAAAGACAACAAACAAGTGTACAGGAACATTATTCTCTCTAGCATAATACAAAGCTTTATTAGCACCAGTCATTGTCTGATCACCTTTAAGACCTTCACCGGTATATACAATAAGATCACTGCTATTAGATAATTGATCTCCATATTGTCTATGTTTGGTATGTTTAGAAATAAGAACTAAAGTGTTTGTTTTTTTGCAGATGTTCATACCGCGCATAAAGGATCCACCGTAGGCGGATATTAAATCATCTCTCTTATATACTTTTCCTATTTCGAAATCAGAAATGTTCATCACTTAGCAGCTTAGCAGCTAAGAGATCTGAGATCAAATCTTTTTATGATTAATTTTGACATTTAAAAATTAAACATGTCTTCAAAAATTTCCTGAATAAAACAAAGAAATCGCAATATTCCTTTAAATACTTATTAATATTGCTTTTTGTTTCAGTATTCATTGATTTGGAATTAATTATATCGAGATATTTGTAAACAATACGATAAAGTACAGCTTTATTATCAATCAAATAAATGTTGTCATAGCCTGTTGATAAAAGCTCAGTTAAAGAATTGTTAATCGTTTTGATATAACTAAACCTTTCTTTAACTTCTTCATCATTTAAGTTCTGACCCAAAAGATATTCTCTCCAATATAATTTCATATAAGCAATTATTTCTTTTCTTATTTCTTTTGGTTCAACCTTCGGCATTCTTTTGTATTCGATGTTCACATAGTCATTGGATGAAAATTTTATTAAGTCACGGATCAGTTCATACTCATGATTATTAAAGTACGAAAAATTAAAATATAGGCCCTCTTTAATTCTAATTTCGTTTGATTTGTTTCTCTCTACAGAAGTAAAAACAAACGAAGAACACCATATTGGTTTGAATTTCAACAGATTACATTTACCTGATAAATAAGTGACAAACTCAATCAACACATCTCTCCATGAATTGTTATATGATTCAAATTCCCCAACACAAAAGTAGCATGGAAACGTGTACCACATATTCATGTCTGTTTCTTCTAAAGAAAAAGAATAAATTCTTTCAAGACCATTTAGTCTGCATTTATATTTATTGAGTATTGTTTCATCTATAAGATTTATTTCCATATCAATGGTATAACCTCTTATTTGTTACAGTACCAAACAATACTATCAAATTCGTTTCTATCCATTAAAACACCTTTGCTTTTTAATAAATCGATAATATCTCCTATTATTTTGTAATATTTACAATAAATATTGCTTGTATACTCTAAACCGTCTTCGCTGTTTTTCTTTCTATATGAATCATATTTATACTGATGCACTCTAATAGATTTATCATTCAGGTATACTTTGATATAGTTTTTTAAATGCGTCGCTACGACATTATCATATTTTGAATATTCAATCTTTGTCCCCAAATATAGAGATGCATAAGCACAGAATTTTGATGCAAAGGATAAATTGCTTCTTAATGTTTCCTTCCCCGCAGCGGCCAATTCAACACTCATCAACCCAATCAAATGATGTTCAAAATCAATTCTAAAATCTTTGTTTAGTTCTTTTTTTAAGCCTTTTACGCTATGACACTTATCTATAATTATTTCTTTTATTTTGTTCCTTCCGTCCTTGGTGGATTCTAGGTGCGTTGAGTTAACTCTATCAATAGAAATAATCGCTCCAAGCAAACACTCTTTGAAATCTCCGCCATTATTCATCTTGTTGAACCAATAAGCTGTTGAACCACAGTATTCTGATTTTGATTTAGTTTTATTGTTCTCTTTATATCCAAATGGATTAAATTTATCCCCTGGTGTAGAATCAACATCAACGTCTTTTTTATAATTTGAATCTAATCTCAAAATTGCTTCTATAAAATCGGCATTTTTCCTCGTTAATGCGGGTATGTCTATGTCACCACGAATTGCTCTATCTAAAACATAAGGGCTCTCATCTTTTATAATATGTATTTCATCATTTGTTGTTATTTTTTTCATGGCAAACTCCTTTACTCAATAAATTGGTCATATTGTTCTTCTTCAACATATTCATATTCTAAAACATGATCATAGACTTTTTCAGGAGCGTTACATTTATATTTGCAATCCGTTCCTTCAAATAACACTACTGTACCAAGAAAGCCATGTTTTGGGTAATACTTACCTTCTAAAAATGCTTTATGTTGTTCTAAATCAAAAGCATCATGAATATGACTATTGTTTTCTTTATAAATAATCACATATCCATCAGTGTTATAAATGCTCAATGATTCCGAAAATGTTGAAACTAATGAAAATGTACCACAAGAAGTATTTAATGCTATACATACAAAATCCTTTGATTTAATTCCATGCTGTCTAAGATCACCTGATATCGCTAAGGCGTGTGATGGAAATGAATTAATAATTCTTACACATCGATATTTTCTTTTTTCAACAGGTAAAACTAACTGCGTTTTGTTATATTTGATCATCTGCAAAACAACATTTATCAAACCGTCTAATCCATAAATTGTATCCACTTCATAACTCATAACATAACCGTCCTCTATTTATAGTCTTTATTAATTAGGTACTTATTCTTTTTATTGCTAAAAGAAATCATTTTTCTATTAAGCATTTCTTCAATAACACTACTAGCAGAAGGAAAACCTATAGAAAATTTTCTTTGAATTAAACTTATTGAGATATATTCATTATCCTTTATTTTTCCAAACATTTCATCTACCTCATCATATTCACTTTTAACAGCCTCTATTTCTTTGATGATGATTGGATGTCTCATTACTACTCTTATTCTTCTTTCAACCGCATCAAATCCTAATAAATCAACACCATACATGCATGAAACATACTCTAACTCTCTAACAGTTAGTCTTCTTTTTAATGTTTTAATAAACAGTTCTAGTTGTTCAGTGTTCGGATTAAATCCATATATTTTCTCAAATAACTCTCTTATATTTCTCATAAAAACATTTCTCCTTTTCTATATAATCTGCACTTTTTAATCTCTTCAGTAATTTATGCTTCCAACAAATCTGCATCTAACACGATCTTGTTTTCAATTTGATATTCATAAACATCATCTATAATAATTGTTCTATCCCACGGTTCTTCTTCACTTCTAACAGCCTGGAATTCCATAATGCCTTCTAGGACGTTTCTTAAGTCTCTCGCATTGGCGTATTCTTTTGTATTCTTTCTAGAAATCACAATTTGAATCATTTTATGTAAAGCGTCTTCTTCAATATGATATTTATACTTATCCGCTAGTAAGAGCATTATTTCTTCCAGTTGTTTTTCGTTATAATCAGGAAAATCGAAATAAGCGTTTATACGCGATTTTAATCCTTGGTTGCCTTTCAACATATTCATTGTTTCTTCTCTATATCCAGCAAGGATCACTACCAACTTCCCTCGATAATCCTCCATCATTTTGTTAAGTACCATTAATACTTCATGGAGATAATCTCTTTTTTCATGTTTGTCTGGTGACAATAGATATGCCTCATCAACGAACAACACTCCCCCAATTGCCTCATTGAAAACCTTTTTAACTAGAGGCGCGGTTTGCCCAACATATTCGCCCACTAATGATGATCTATCTACTTCAACAAGTTTATTTTCTTTTATTATTCCTAAATCAAAGAATCTTTTTGTTAATGCCCTAGCTGCTACTGTTTTTCCAGTTCCAGGATTACCAACAAATACGTAATTCATGCTAAGTTTTATATCATTACTAGAATTCTTGATAATAACTTTAGACAACCTTTCAATTTTATTCTTAATCTTTTCTAGACCAATCAATTCATCTAATGAAAAACCGTTGTTGTTATGCATTTTTTTATCGTTTTCTTTGCTTCTTTTTAAACGATATCCTAAATCAACAATATCATCGAGTTCAGATATATTTTGAACACCATATCTTTTAAAGAAAGCCTCGTGGGTTTTCTCTCTTCTTTTTTCAAGCAATGATTTGATATATTCCTTTTGTTCTTCAGTAAAATCAAAATTATCAATGACTCCCATAGATAAGCCCCACTATTTTATAGAATAAACAATTGATACATTATCAGTCCTGTCAATATCCTCTGGCTCTATATCAACAACGTAACAGTTTGATCCTTTTATAGATGAGCAATGATTACATACAAGAGCGTCATCAACATCATAATTCCTTGTGTGCAATTCAAAATCAACCCAACTATAGTTGATATCAATGATTTCTCCTAATTCGACATGGGCAGACTTCGCAATGATCGAAGCCTTTTTCATCGCATCTTCAATCGCATTGCTTAAAAGTAAGTTCTTAGATGCTTCATTATTTTTAACTCCATATCTAAGATTGAATTCAACATTGATATTTAATTTACTAAGTTGATATAAAATCTTTCCAAGAACATTGTTATCAATATCGAATTGAAATCTTAATGATTGACTATACTTAAATCCATCAAGAATAGACTTATAATCTCCATGATCATCCTTAACTGAGTGATAATGTGTATCGATATTGAAATATGTAGTTTTAAGTGACTCCCTATCAATACCAGCTTTTTCAATCGCATCCTTCACTATTTTCACATCATCAGCGGAACTTTTAAGCGCTAGTTCGTATGTAGGAAGAATGTTATCAAAACTTAAATTGATAATTGTGATATCTGGTTTAATAGATACTTTGCCTGTTCCAGTAACTCTAATAGTTCTCTCTTTCATTTAAAAATCCTCCATTTGTCTTTTGTGATTTTATTATGGAGGATTATTTCTTTATTATGGTCGCTACAGAAGCGACATTTAATTAGCCTCTATATCTCCAACCTAATAATTGGCATTGTCTAGCGTTTAATTCATCATTGATCAAATCAATATCATATATTCCTTTTCTTAAAAATTTGATAACTACTGTGTCAAAAACAATAGATTTACTAAGCATATACCCTGCTGAATTGATGAACTTAATCGCATTATCATAGCTAAGTTCTAAACCTATTGCTAAACAAATAACAGTGTCCTTCTTAGGAATAGAGTTTCTATTACAAAGTATCTTAGAAAAGAGTTTTCTTGTTATACCTGCATCAGTATATATTTGAACATTATTCTTTCCTGACGCGATAATACAGTCCACTAGAATATCAGCAAATGGTTTATCCATATCTAAACCGGTTTTATCTTCTTTTTTCTTTGCTGGTTTAAAGGAAGTTTTACTTGTTTTTATTTCTTCTCTTGCATCTAGTTCTTTGTTTAATTCCTCTGTTGCTTTAAGAAGTAAATTGAATGGTTCATCAGAACCTGAAGGAGGCGGGCAAGGAGCGCTGCTTCTATTATCTTTTGCATATTTTTTAAGTCCAGCACATGTAATTCCATATTCTTCAATTAAATACCCATATCGATGTATGAACGATTCGTCGTCTACTAATAAACCAATTGACACATCGTTTTCACTCAGGTAGTCCGCTAAAAATTCAAATGTCTCATCAATCAATGGTCCATCAAAGTCAGGTAAAAGAATCTCCGCTACCTGTATGTTGTTGCGGAACATGTAGTCCACAACATGCATAATAGGGGTTTCAAACATCGAATCTGGAAGATCAAACAAATGATTTTCTTCTTTATTCTTTAAAAGGCAGACAGATAAACCATCAAAGTAAAAGATATTGTCGGCTTTTCTATCAAAAATGTTTTTAGTAACTGAAATGTAATAACTCATAACAATACAATACCATATCTAATTATATTTTGTGTCGTTTTAGAAGCGACAAAACCCCATCATTTAAAATAATGTTTGCGATAAAAATGTATAAACATACATTTGTCTAAATTACTTTAAATATTCCCATCTATTCAAATATTTACATTCTTTGTCAAAGAATTTTCTCATAGAAATGTCATTATGTTTTTGTCCATTTTTTCCTAGCGTGTTGAGCCATGTTTGATGATTGTTCTTTATAAAGTCCGCAACAACTGCACTTGGAACAATATGATACTCTGGATTTTTACCTTCTTCTATATTAACAAATATATAAAATATATTTTCACCAATCATGGAATTAGATTCGTTCTTCTTAGAAAGCGTCCACTCTTTTTTGCCAGAAGAGGTAGTTTTAACTTGAATTGCATATTGTTTACTAGTGTCATTTCTATTAATTGCTAATATATCGAAGTTTTTTGTGTTAGACATAGGAACAGCTGCTGTAAAACCGTGTCTTTCAAGTTCTCCAGCAACAAAATACTCGCCTGAATTACCAATACTAATTAAATCCTTTTTCATAACCGTTTTCTCCTATATGTAAATATCCGCCCTTTCATTACTAATGATATTGGTGTACCTCTTCTATATGCTCTTTTCTAGTTTTAATTGGGTGATCTTTGTAATAAGCGATTTTATCAAACAACATTTTAACTTCATCAGAATCTAATTCATCATTGCTTTCTTTTAATCTACTAGAAATAAAAGCAGGAAGTTGGTTAGTAACGATTGCTCTGTCACATTCAACATTTGAAATATCACCGTCATCAAAAACAACACATGAATATATACGTACGTCATTATTTCTAAGAAAACGATGCAGTACTCTTACTTGTGTCTCGTTTTGTTTGATTGGGCTATAAAACCAATATACTTTTTCATCATTAGCGCCTAAATAATGAACCCACTGTTCATCAAATTCGCCACCATATATTGTTCCAGCTATTGATTTTGTTTCAATAACGAAAATACCTTTTCTAGTTAGGAAAATATGATCATATTCCTGAGTTCTTTGTTTTCCATCTTTATCTCGACCACTAGGCAAAATAACATTATTAACAAGATAGGCATCATCAATTTTTGAGATTATCTTACGTAGAATCCCCGCCACTCTTCTCTCAGCGTTTTGACCTTTATACTCGTTATATGAAATCTGATCGTTTTCGCTATACAAGTAGTGTTCATAATCATCATAATCATTTAGATTGTTTCTCCTTATAATTGAAACAACAATTCCAACAATAACGGCAAACAAAAACAGACCAATAATTACATAAAATACAATCATTCCTGGTTCCATACAGTATATGCTAGACTTAACTAGTCTCGAGTCATATGTCTATTTGAAGAGTTTATAAGGTTTTACCCAATTAACACGTAATGTAGAGTGGTATTTCCAGAATATGAAATACGGAAGAGTATGTCTCCACTATAACCTTCTGGGATAGATGTAACTTCTTCATCGTTGATTCTAAAGATAACAGAAACACCAGATTTATCTAATTCCTCTAAGGAGGAGATATTATCTTCAGTTAATAAATGTTCAGAACTATAATCTTTGAATTCTAATTTGAAGTCTTCTTTAACAATCTCACTAGTGTTCACTACGTACCATGTGTCTGCTGAACCAACAAAATTACGTAAATATAAACCATCTTTGTTGTTAATGCAGTCATATTCTTTAATAGGTATTGGATAAGAGTATCCTTCACCTGTTTGCTGATAATATTTTCTTGCTTCGTGATAATAGTGGTGTTCTTTTCCACTACTGAATGATACGGAATAAGTATCATAAGCTTCATCGTCTAACGTAACAGACTTGATTTTGTAATTATTATTAATATTAGTTAAAGGAAGTTTAACTGATTCATTAAAGGCAACAGTTCGTAAACTATGATACTCATATAAATATTCATCGTAATAAAGCGCCATATAGAGTTCTGGTGGTAGATATCCTCCAGGAAGCGCGATAGTCTCATACTTTGTATCGATGATAAGCGCGGTATAACCTTCTAACACTTCATATTTAACATAAATGTTTGTTTGATATTCATCACTAAGGATAGAAGTAACTTCTTGAGTAAATTCTTCATCTAAATAGAAACCTTTAACTTCAATCTTATAATTATTTTCAAGATAGGTTTTAGCTCCTTCAAACGTAGCGGTACTACCAGGAAGAAAATATTCACTATATAAAGCCGCACCAGAAGCAATATATGTAATGTTGTCATATATAGGATTGATTAACGGTAGTTCTTTTGATGTTAATTCTTCAACATTATCGTTATATCCTTCTTCATCAAAGGCAAGAGTGAATTCATATAAACGGTTGTATTCAATTCCCATAGACTTACCATCTTCAAAAGTGAAAACTGACATACGAGAATCAATAGAATACAAATAATCTTTATCGTATATGACTTTTATTGAGTTCTTATAAGAGGCATCTTTACTTTCGGTCTCCGCAGTTCTAGAAGAACTTAATGAGAATTGATATTTATTACCTAGAAACGCAAAACCATAAGTAAATGTAAGAGGATTAACTTTTACATCTCCTCCACCTTCTATTAAAGTGTCGTGTGTATAAGCATATGAATAAAATTCTTCGAGTTCCTTAAGTAAAGTAGGAGAATCCGCTAGTAAGAGATATTGAAGTAATTCGCCTATATCAATCATATATGGGGCACTATTAGAACGAGTGGAATATGTCTTCTTTTGCATATATGAACTTGAATCACTTTCAAAATATTCCATACCAACTTTAGAGTTCTCTTCTGGAACAAAGACAGATTTACCATTAGAAGGACCACTATTTCTATAATAACGATGGGTTTCCTTATCGTATGAACTGATGGTTCTATATGTAGCTTCCTGGCCAGCTTCCGCTCCACTCATACGAAGATCAATGGTTAAAGGTCCATCATATTTTTGGATGTTATCCACCATTGATTGAAGTGGAGTTAAGTAATCTATTACTGGAGTAGCGGTATCTTCACTTCCACAAGAAGAAAGAAATAAACCAACTATAATTGGAAAAGCAAAAAGTGATTTCTTATTCATAACCATATCTCCTTTTAGTCTCTATATTCATTATGAAATAAATATAATCCAAATGAAAACAATATTTATTATCATTAATATGTATGATAACATACAGCTGAGGATGAATGATTATGGATGAAAATCGTGCTAATTACATTAAAAAATTTAACAAGGACAACTACAAAATGTATCCTTTCAGAATCAAAAAAAGCGACACTATGTTAATCAACAAACTAGATAATGTTTCTAATAGAAATGGTTATATAACTAGCTTAATTCTTGAAGATATTAATCCAGGTATTTTAACAATCAAAGAAATCAAAGAAAGAATCAAACCAGTCATGGAAAAGCATGGTATTAAAAATGTTTATCTATTTGGTAGTTACGCTAGAGGGGAAGCAAATAGAAATAGTGATGTAGATATCTATTGCGACAGTGGAGATATCAATTCATTGTGGAAACATTCCGCATTCAAAGAAGAACTTATCGAAGCGCTTGGAAAAGATGTTGATGTTATTACTATTGGCTCAGAGATGGATGAACATTTTAGACAGCAATTAGAAAAGGACATGATAAAAATATTTTAAATCTGCCATATCATTCCGTTATCGGAACAATACTGAAATATTGTGCAAAATAAAAACGCCCATACAAAAGTACAGGCGTTCAGAGAATATTTTAAAGACTATTTTTTGTCGTCAATATCTTTGGAAAGTTCTTTTTGTTCTTCCACAAAAACATCTGCTTTATGTTGAGTGGATTTAGTGATTTTAGAGTTATCACTACTCTCATCATAAGAAACAGTAACTTGTGGGAATGGAATATTGACATTGTTATCATCAAAGACAATCTTGATTTCACGATTTAAATCACGTTGTACTTGATAGATATCTGGTTCTTTACATTTAGCGACAAAGAGAAGGACAACCGCACTATCGGCGAGTTCAGATACACCTTTATAGAATGGTCCTTCTACGATAGTAGGAATCTTTTCTTTGATCTTATTTAAATTGTTAGCGATGATTTCTTCTACCTTTTCAATACGATCTCCATAAGAGATACCAACGTAACATTTAGCAACTGAAAGTTCTTGAGTTTGGTTAACAATAGAACGAATATCACTATTATTGATGATCTTGATGTTTCCACCTGCATCCATGAGTTTAGTGGTTCTAATACCAATTTCTTTAACTTCACCTCTCCAACCATCAATGATGACGATATCACCAACTTGGAAATCACCTTCAAAGACGATGAAGATACCCGCTAAAATGTCAGCAACAAGAGCTTGTGAACCAAGGCCTATGATAAGAGCCATGATACCAGCGCTTGCTCCCATAATGGTTGCGCTAGCGCCCCATACAGACATGATGACGAATACACATGCAATTGCAATTGCCCATTTCACAAAGCTAAGAGCTAACTTTGAAATCGTGGCCGCTCTTTTAGAACGGAATGTAATCTTCGCTAATAACTTCACGATGAAGAATACAGCGATTGCAATCGCGATGATTTGTCCGGTTCTCACTATTGCACGGATTCCAGTGTTCCAGAAGTAGATCGCCACTTCGTTAGTGCTTCTTACTTCGTTGAACATTGAATTTGGGCCAAAGATGTCTTCTGAATAACAGAAGGAAACAATAACTCCTGCTAATAGAATTGCATAAAGTGACCAGCCAATAATTGTTCTTGCTAAACTTTTCTTTTCCATAAAAATAGCCTCCTAAATGAAAATTTTTATCTAACAGTAAATACTGTATTAGAACATAAGGTAATCGTTGGAGATGAATCAATAGATCCACCATCCATGACGTCATATTGTAACACTATGGTTACTTTATTATTTTTGAAATATTCAAGTACCCCTTCTATATCATTCATAACTCGTATTTCGTGAGATGATAAACCACTAGTGATACTAGATACATCAAAATAGAATGTGTATTCATCATTAATAAGAATTCTTGGATTTGCTAAAGATCCGCTAATTCCATCTTGTTTGATGGTGGCGAGATAGAAATATGGATCGCTCGCAGAGATTTCATATTTAGTAAGCATCGCTTCATCTATATCTGGCATCACAGATGTAGTGCCTTGATAAATATATGGGACTGCCTCATCTTGAATGAGATAGCCTTCTTTACTACTATTAACTGAATATTTAACTTGACCCGCACTTAATGCTTCTAGATTTAAATTAGAGATATCTACGACTTGTGTTCCATTATGAGCGGCTAACGCACATTCAGTTACTTGTACACCAGCTTGGCTAGAATAATCACTAAGTTCTAAAGTGAGATTTCCATATGTATCATTAGTGTCCGCGAATGACATTGAGATAGTTGTGTAAACTTTAGATGTACCTGTACCACTGATTTCATAATAGTACGTTCCAAACTCAAAATTAGATAAGTGACTAAGGAGATTATTAAAATCAACTAGACCTCTATCGACTACCACTTTACGGTTAAGCTTATCGACAGTCATGAATTTGTAACGATAAGTACCTGTTAAATCAAGACTACTATAGTCTAAGTTAGAGATTGTTTGAGCTCCTCCACTAACTTGAGGTAAATCACCAATAACATTAATCGTGTTTCCTCCGTCATATGGAGTGAATTCAAATTCAACGTGGTCGTAATATCCTCCGTCAAATGTATCTTCATATTCACATGACCAGAATGCGATGAGTTCAGGGCTAGAAGACATCACTCTATCAAAGACAAAGTTACTTACACTTGCTGTTCTTCCAGTATGATCTGGGTCACTATCAACAAATGTAACAGTGCCACTACTAGCGACGACCGTTTCCCCAGTGTAGTAATCAGAATATAAGAATTCATATTCAAATTCCTCACCACTACAAAGGTTGAGATAACCAGGAATATTTTCAACATTCACTGTTTGAGATTCTCTTGCGTAGAGATTAACACTGATGTTACGTCCTTCTGAACGATATTCTGGATTTGGGTTATAAATCTTAAACGCCATTAAACCAATATGTGAAGCTGGATCAGAATAGTCCATCTCAACAGTGATATCAAAGGTGTCTAGAGTGAAATCAATTTCGTTAGAAATTGTAATTGAGTTAAATCTAATCGTGTCATCAATCTTAAATGAAGCTTTATATGTACGGTCGCCATCTAGATATGACACAATTCTTGTCCATGGATCATAATCAACTGTTCTACCAGGGATTCTCCATCCTTTGAAGAGATATCCTTCAGGAGTGGTGAATGGGTTTTCAGGTAAATAGTATGATTTACCTTCTCTTACTCTTTCAGTAATTGGTTCATCAGTGGACAAACCTGGATCAAGAGTAATCGTATAGAAGGTAGGAACTGCAGAAGTATTAAAGACAATCTTATTTTGTAATGAATATCTTTCTTCTTCTTCATATAAGTAGAAGAGAGAATATGTAAATCCATTTGGATCATTGAAATCAAAGATGAAATCATCACCTTCATAATTAAGTTGAACGGTTTGTTGATCATCAGTCGCGGCAAGTTCATAGACTTTTTGATGTTCTTCACTATCAAGGATTTCAAGCATAAAGTTATCAAAGTTTCTATCTTGATAGTTATATGTTAAAAGAACTTCAAATGTGCCTTCTTCTAAATCTGGAATGACATCAATTGTCGCAGTTGCTTCATTAGCGGCAATTGTGGTAACTGCTTCAGAATATATAACATAGTTATTCTTAGTTACATTGGTAACAGTGAAATCATATGTGGTTGTTTCTGATAAACCTGTAACATAGTTCGCGTTTGTTCCATCTTGAAGGGATTGTTTTGTCACTTCTTCTCCGTTAAAAGAAACAGAAACGACATATTCATCTCCATCAAGTCCATTTAACTCAAATCTATATCCGATTTTGTTATGGAAGGCGGCAATGTTCATGTTAACGACTTCTCCATAGTTAACTTCAGGAGAAGGGGCTGGTTCTTCTTTATGGCCTGTGAGGTCTAATCCTACGAGCGCACCTATACAAGAAACTGTGACAACCGCGGATGCGGCAGCGATAGCAACTCCACCAATAGCGCTTGTTCCACTTGATGCAGTAGATGTAGAGGAACTAGAAGGATGGTTATTACTATGAGAAGATTGTTGTTCTTTAGTAGACTCTTCGTTCTCTTTTTTATCTCTACGTTTTTCCTCGTCTTCTTTCTTTTCGGTATTAGTGGTTGGATTATCGTTTACTTCATCACGAATCTTAATCTTATTATCAGCGTATGATTCACTATCATAATGAGGGGTACTACCAAATTCAAAAGAAGAATCTATATTCCCTTCATTATTAATTTTCTCTTTATTATATTCAGAGTCGTAAATTTTCATCGCTTCTATTTTATCGCATATGCATATACATGAAAAACAAAATGTTAAGTATGTATATACAAAATCAAAAACGTATTGGTTTATTTATTAATATTCTTAATTATCAATTTATTTTTGTATTATTCTCTTCTAAAACAATAATAGGCCGTTGTCAGTATATTTGATCTGGGAAATCTCGTTCTCTAGGCACCATGAGTTTCCATTTGGAAACATACTTTGAATATCCGACCTTTGCTTCAAAATATTGAATTTTATTTCCTGAACGAGACAAACAAAGTTGATAAAAAGAGTCAGGTATTTTATCGCCAAAATATTTTTCAAACAGATATCCGACTTTTTGATATAAGAAGGCCTTGTCGTAATATTCAAGCATCTTTATTACCTTATCTATATTTAAAGGTTTACAACAAGCTACGGCTTCTTCAACTTCTTCCAATCCTCCAGCGTATCCAGGATTATCAATTGAATCCACTATTGCGCGCTCTAAAGAAACAACTCTAACGCGGTTTCGATTCATGTAATCTTTTATTTCTAAATCGCAATCGCTTTTTTTAGATGTATATATAATATCTCCAAAATCTATATCTCTAACATATACATGCGTTAGATAGCGAAAAGTTGATACAAACACTTGTGTAGCAAGTCCGTAATATTCAAGAGCCTCATGATATGAAAAATAGGCATCATTAAACAAACGAGATGCTACTTGGAACTTTGAAACATATATACATCCTGTCGAACGATCCACTAACGCATATAATCCCTTTTTTATTTTTTTAACTTCGCCTCTTTTAATCGCTCGATCAACGAACGCATAAAAATTCTTTACGTTCGGGTAAAGCTCTTTTACATCTTCATAAGTAAATAACTCTGGTATCACATTCATACCATAATTTAAGCACAACTCCACAAAAATGTAAAGTTATGCATAAAAATAGGTAAATATTAATAACCAAAAATGTAACATTTTTAGTTGCGCAATTAGAAATGCGCAGATATAATTATGATATGAATGAATTAAGACAAAAAAGAAAAGAACTAGGGCTTACTCAAATACAAGCCGCCACTCTATGTGGAGTTTCTCGACGTACTTATCAAACATACGAAGAGACTCAAACTGTAAATAGCACTTATGATGAATTATTAAACAAACTTAACGAAATGGGAGTGCTTGATGGAAGCAATTACATCTCAAATGTTAAATTTATAAAACATGTATGCAATCAAATCTTCAAAGAAGAATATCCAGAAATAAAGTGTGCTTATCTATATGGGAGTTACGCTAGAGGAGAAGCAACTGGGAAAAGTGATATTGATATCCTGATTGTTTTAGATATACCATTAGGTCTTAAATACTATGGAATTGCTAGTGACTTAGAAGAACAATTACATAAAAAAGTAGATATTCAATCTTACGAGCAACTTCTCAATAACGCATCTATGTTAAAGGATATCCTTGTCGAGGGAATAAAAATCTATTGCTAAAAAGTTAGTTCAAAGAATTGACGGTATACTTAAACATATTGACGCAATTCAAAGTGAAATGAATAATATTGTCTATATAACAGGCATACAATAAAAACCGAAAAAGGAGAGAAAGAAATATTATGAAAGTTGCATCAAGAGTTATGTATAGTATCGCTAACTTCTTCACTTGGATTGAAGTCTTAGCGTGTATTGCGGGAATCGTTGTTATTCCTCTAATTATGAGTGGTATCATCCAAAACAATACCGGATATGACAATGTCTACTTATTAGGAATGGTTATCTCTTTAAGTGTTGTCTTATTATTCTCACTTCTTTTAATTGGAATGGTAAGAGTCGCAAAAAGAAGAGGAAGTTCCGCTGCATGGGATGTTTTGTTTATCCTATTAGGTATATTTGGATTTAATATCTTCTATATCTTAGGCGGTTTCTTTGGCTTATTTGCAAGAGACTAATCAAAACAAAGCAAAAAATAACACCTATTTTAGGTGTTTTTTTGTACTTCTTAAATACCTGTGTAGTGAGACACCACTACCCATATAGCGAGTAGCAGCAATATCACTCCACCTAATATCAGAGTGGCCTCATATTTTCCTTTGAATAATTTAGCGATTCCTTTTCCTAAGAATAAACCAATTAAACAAATCGCAAATGTAATCACAATGATAATTGATATATGTAACCAAATGGAGATGTTATCTGAATAACCAGAGTGAAGTGTAACCCCAACCGCGAGAGCGTCAATCGCAGTAGCGACACCCATAATGAGGACTTCTTTATAAGAGAACTTTTTGATTTCTTTTTCTTCTGGGGTTTTCTTTACTTCAAGAATGCCTTCTAGTAGCATCTTTCCTCCAATGAAGATTAGAAGACCAAAAGATAACCAGGTAATAACAATACCTAATATCCTTCCAGCTTCTATTCCTTGAGAGGAACCTACTGAAGTAGATATGAGTTCAATGATATAGAAACCCGCTAAAGGCATAAGCCCTTGCATGAATCCAAAGATTGTGGCTATAAAGAAAATCTTTTTCTTATTAATATCAGAGTACACCAAAGAGTCAGTAACACTGACAGCGAAAGCGTCCATTGCTAAAGCGATGCCAAATAAGATGATTTGTGTGATGATTTCAAAACTCATAAAAATGATTATAGAACTATATTCCAATTAGTGTTAACTATTCCGAAAAAGTAGTGATTTTTTGTACTGTAGTACGTATTTTTGGCATTTTTCTATTTAAATGCTATTTGATTTTTAATTCTGACAATGTGGAAATGAACAATTCTTTTTTCCACATTTGTAAGCTATCTTTGTTTTTAATGAAATTCATAACATCATTTTTAGCAGAAACATAATCTGTTTCTTCAAATTTGATCTTAAGCATGTTTTTAACTGTGTCCAAGGTTAATACTTCGTTTTGACTAATCGTACCAGTGTTCTTCAATTTGCTTTCTAGGTATTTAAGATTAAATGACGCGCCTTTTCCTAGATAGAAAAGATAATCATAATAATCCCTTCCTTTGACTCTATTTTTATATTGTCTACATAAAATCGCATGTATCTTACCAGCAAACAAAGTTGCTTCATCAAACACTTTGACTTCGTATGGAGCTGGAAGCATTTTGTATTTGATTTCCGTCGTTCCCCCAGAAGGATTATCAGTGTCTATTTCAAATTTGATCTTGATTTTTTGATTCGAGATTATTTTTTTAACATCATCACTGTTTGGGAAAAATGTTAAAAGTAGCAGTAATGTATTCCCTTTTAAAAACGCGCTCTGCACTTTATCATCGTCGTTCTTGGATTCAACATTAATATCAATTCCATACGACTGAAATTCTTTTATCAAATATGGAAAATACTTTGATAAATCAAAGTTCAGATCCTTATCAACAAGAGCGAAATCAAGATCTTCACTAAATCGATTTAATCCATAAAACAATCTCAAACAAGTTCCTCCATAAAAGGCAGCTTTATCAAAGAAACCTCCGCGTGAAAGACCTGCTAATGCAATTTCTTGAATAACTTCCTTAATCGCATTCTCTCTTTCGACGTTGTTTTGAGGGTTATATCTACTAATCATTGTTTCGATAACGTTGTTCATTGATGTATTCCTTTCTAATTAACTTGATTAAGAGTTTTAAATTTGTTTTATGGTAAAGAGCCGCTAAAGAGATCAATAATTCAAAGTCACACAATGAAAACTCAGTTTCATCAATTCTTTTATCTACGAATAAAAGTTCTTTCAAATCATTAATGTTATTAACAGTTCTCCATTTATAAAGGGAATCACAAATCGCCTTTTCCTTAGAAGCAATTTTAACGATATATTCTCCCTCTTCTAAATATGTAAGTCCTTCTGAAAAAGCATCAACAGGAATATCACTAAATTCATATCTGCCAAACACATTCACAAAAGTCTTGTTTTTTCTAATACCTAAAGACGCTGCAGTAATAGCGAAAACCCTTTCAGGTATAAGACCATAAAAAGAAAGAGCCCATTCAAAACTCAAATAAGAAGGAGAAAGAATAGAAGAAGAAAGTAAACATGGATTAACATGCCTATCTGTTTCATACACTCCGTTGGTCAATCTAAATATTTTACCAGCCTGACACTCTCTTTTTATCTTGTCTAATGGGTTTGAATAATTACGATACTGCTCTTTTAATATGTTGGTTGTAATTATCATATTTGCTCCTCTAAATACAATTATATTGGATTTTGCGGAGAAAACAAGCAATTTTTTAGGATTTTGAACAAATAAAAAACCTCCCACATAAACGAGAGATTCTTATATTTTTCTATTTTCCTTGAAGATCTCGCATCTTCTGTTTTCTAGCGTGAATCTTGCCGTTAGTTAATGCGCTTCTAAGGATGAGAGCGACTCCTCCAGCAACGATAAGGACAATTCCAAAGACAATTAATTCAACCGCTCCTGCTAAGGCCATATAGTAACGGTAGTCTGTATACCACATCTCTAGATATGTGTCGTAATAATAGTAGTTAGTGTAGGCTGGATATTCGACGATACCTAAGATTGTAAGTAATAGTCCTAAACCCATAACAGGAAGAGCGACCGCTAAGATGATTCTTCTAATGCGATATAAACGCGCAATAGAAGCTTCAAGTCTTCTCACTTCTCTTTTATTTTCATCAAATTGATTATAGTTATCATTTACTGTTTCAAGTTCAACTGGTTGAGATTTTGTTTCTTCAGCTTTTGTTTCTTCTTTTACTTCTTCGTGAGGAATAGGACAACCACAGTGAGGGCAAAAATTCGCCTTATCACTGACTTCTTTTCCGCATTCTGGACATTTGATTAACATATCAAGCTCTCCTTAGATATCTAATATTATACTCGGTCTTACACTACCACAGGTAATGCTACATTCCGCTACCATCATTTTACCATCCGCGTTTGGATGACACACACTTTTATAATAGGAATAGCTTGGTGATCTACTCCAATAGTAAGCATTAAAGAAATATTGAATCTTTGTTGTGGAATATCTAGCGCCCCTTACTCTCGCGTATTCGGTAGTTTTTGAGTATCTTTCTTCAGAATAAGAATTGTGGTCCACAAATCCATATTCAGTGTTCCTATAATCCTTATATGAGAGGAGGAACACCTTTTCTTTAGTATAATCAGTCGCATATGGGTTTGTATCTAGGTTTGTAGTAGGACCACTATTATCGACATATACTTCTTTAATCCCGTTTTTGTTTAAAGAAAACGCAGTGTTATAGAATTCGTTGTTTAACCAACTTCTAATAGAAGAAGTTTCATAAACGTTACTCGTTTCATCATATATATGCGCATCTAAACATTTATCCGCGAGCAAATAATAGTTATCGTCATAACTTGGAAGAACGCTCCATTTGATTGGTTCACATTTGAACCAATACGCTGCTCCGGGAATAATAGGAGACAAATCATCAAACATGTAGTAGTCAAAATAAGGTTTTGCTACTTCTTTGCAGTAATATTCGTCATTGTATAAGTACCATCCGTTAATAGATGATTCAGTTAACTTATTGAGTTCTTCTAATAAATTAGAATCTCTTACATTATGTTGAGGATATAGACCATAAGTTAAAGACTTTCCATCACTAGAAATTCTTGCTTCTTCTCCGTTATACACTGGTTGGATGATGTCTGAATAAGAAATAACGTATGTCTTGTTCTCATAAGCAGGGGTTAGTTCTTTATCAAAACCATTAAAATTATTTGGGATGATCGCATTAAAAGAAGGAAGTTTTCCTTCTAAAGTGAAGTCATAACAAACTACTTTTCCGTCTTCATCTTTAAAAGTGATGACATAACACCTTGATAGAGGTGGATTATATTCATCTTTTTGATTACAACTAGATAGAAGTAACCCAACTAATAAAGGAAAAGCATATCTACATTTCATATTAAGAAAGAGCAATATCAAGAATCATCATGATGACAAACCCAACCGCTAGACCAATAGTCGCTAAGTTGGAGTGTTTACCTTGGTTAGCTTCTGGGATGAGTTCTTCAACAACTACATAAATCATAACACCTGCCGCAAAAGCGAGAGTATAAGGCAAAATAATAGAGACAAATGCAGTTAATAAAATAGCGAGTAAAGAGGCAACTGGTTCCACTACTCCACTAGCAAAACCCAGCAAGAAAGCCTTCCATTTAGATAAACCTTCTTCTTTTAAAGGAGTGGAAACAATTATTCCTTCTGGGAAATTTTGTATCGCTATACCAATAGAAAGAGCGAGCATAGCTTCATTAGATACGTTACCAGTAATCATACCAGCGATAACAACTCCAACCGCAAGTCCTTCAGGGATATTATGAAGCGTAACCGCTAAAAACATTTTTGATGTTCTTGATAACTTGTTATTTTTCGCACCTTCTTCTTGCTTGTCAGAGTGAATATGTGGGATGACGTAGTCAAGGAGCAACATAAAGATGATACCGAGTATGAATCCTGCAGCAGGCACTAACCATTTACGATAGTCTTTTGGATCAGGGAAAGATTGAATCGCAGGTTGAAGAAGACTCCAAATAGAAGCCGCAATCATGACACCTGAGGCAAATCCCATTAAAATCTTTTTGACAAGCGGGTTTAGTTCTTTCTTTAGAAAGAAAACCATCGCACTGCCTAAGCCAGTGCCGATTAAAGGGATAAATAGACAAAGAGCAATCATTCCATAATCCATAACGCAGTTATTATAGTCATTAATAGGAGTTAACACAAATAGTTATAAAAAAGTTAAATATTACTTTTTTGAGATTGACTATATGATTTATAATTCAGTTATGAAGCATTCAACAATTAAAAAACTACTAACACTTACCACAATTTCTTTATTTTCTTTAGTCTCAATTAGCTGTGGATCTAGTGAAGATCCTGCTACTAATCCTCCAGTTGATCCAGGCGGTGAAGGCGGAGGAGGCGGAGGAGGCGAAATCGTTCCTCCAGAAGATGAAGTAACATTGAGTGCGTTAAGTGTAACAGAAAAGCCATACAAAACTATTTACGAAGTAGGCGAATCTTTGAATACGTTAGGTATTAAAGTCATCGCTATATTCTCTGATACATCTACTAAAAACGTATCAAAAGAAGCGACATATTCCCCTACTACATTCACAACCGCAAATGAAGAAACACAAGTAACTGTTTCTTATACATATAAAGAAGTCACTAAGTACGCTTATTTCACTGTTGAAGTTGATGAACCTGAAGATCCAGGTCCAATCGTGCCGAGCGACCCAACAGTCACCAGTGTTTCAGTTACTGAAAGCGTTTCTTTAGACTTGTATAACAAGAAAACACAAAGTGTGACCGCAACAGTTAACGGAGAAAATAATCCTCCTCAAACTGTTACTTGGGAATCATTAAACACAAATATCGTTACTGTAAGTAACGGAGTTTTTACTGCGGTTGCTGTAGGTAATACAAGAGTCAAAGTTACATCAACATATGACACAACTAAATTCGCGTATGTAGGTGTTTCTGTTACTGATTCCACTCCTGATGATCCAGGTCCTGTTGATCCAACTGATCCAGAAGATGAAGGTATTGTTTTACCTGCAATTGACTATGTCAAAGTGTTCGCTCCAAGCGATAGATTTAAAACTGTCTACGGTTGGACAAGTTCAGAAACCGTAACAAAAGGTTGGCCAGGAGATGCAATGGTGGCCGCTGATGATTATGGAACATCCATTAAGTGGATGACATATGATTTTGTGAATTACACTGAAATTAATTTCATCTTCTCTGATAACGGAAATGGCCAAACTGCTGACTTATCCGCATCTCACGCTGGATATTATTGGTATTACAAAGATGCGCTTATCAACACAAATACCGTTCCTCAAACTGGAAAAGAACCAGAAGTTGTTGATGTCGCAGTTCCTACATCAAATTATGACAATATCAAAGAAGCTAAAACTGCAGACGACTTACCAGCAGTTAAAAACTATAACAAAGGTGATGTAGTTTCTCCTTATACTGGAAACCGTACTGATTTTAGAGATGAATCAATTTACTTCACAATTACCACAAGATTCTATGATGGAGATTCCTCAAATAACGACAAGTGCTGGGATGGAGGGGTTAATCCTAGTTCCGATCCAGCCTGGAGAGGTGATTTTAAAGGCCTAATTGAAAAGATGGATTATATCAAAGCCTTGGGCTTCACCGCTATTTGGATTACTCCAATTGTTAAAAACGCATCAGGATATGATTATCATGGATATCATGCGATTAACTTCAAAGAAGTTGACCCAAGATATTTATCCACTGATGTCGCATTTATTGATGTCATTAGAGCTGCTCATAGTAGAGACATGAAGATTATTCTTGATGTGGTTTTTAACCACACCTCCAATAACGGTGAAGAAAACTTATTCCCAATGGTCTACTATAACCCAGGTGTTGATTCTTCTCAAAATGGCGTTAATACTAACTATGCAAGTGGCATCTTACCAAGTAACTATGACAGTATGAACGGAACACAAAAATTCAACACTAGAACCGACTCTATGAAAGGTCCTAAAGATACAGGTAATGTTTATCACCATGAAAAGAGTATGGCGTATGAACAATATATTGAACAAACTGGCTCTATGGCGGGTGACTGTGTTGATTTAAATACTGAAAATCCTGCTGTCGCTAACTATTTAGTGGAAGCCTTTGGAGAATTCATTCGTTTAGGTGTTGATGCTTTCCGTATCGATACGATGAAACATATCTCTAGACTTACATTTAATAACTACATTTGGCCAGGCTTATATAAGATCGCGGAAAAATGTCATAACAACCACTTCTATATGTTTGGTGAAGTATGTCAAAGAGTAAGAGAAGTCTGGAACCATGGACAAGCTTGTGACTCCGCGCCTTTCTATACTTGGAAAGAAAGCAAAGACTACGATTGGGGTACTAGATTAGTTAACGAAGCTTCTACTTTAGAAAACTGGAATGATAACGCGAATATGAATCAACCAACTAGCCAAAACGTATATCTTTCTAATGGCTATACATATCACACTCCTGATTATTCTAGATCAAGTAAGTGTTCTGTTATTGATTTCCCAATGCATTGGAACTTCCAATACGCTAGAGATGCATATAACGTCGCAGTTAATAACGATCAATACTATAACGATGCTTCATATAACGTAGTATATGTTGATTCTCATGACTATGGCCCTGATGGAGCAGAAAAGATTAGATATAACGAAGGAACAGATGCTTGGAAAGAGAATATGTCCTTAATGTTCACCTTTAGAGGTGTTCCATGTATCTACTATGGTTCTGAAGTTGAATTCCAAAAAGGAAAAGTAATTGATGTTGGACCTAACGCTCCACTATCAGAAACCGGAAGAGCGTATTATGGTGATTACCTTCAAGGTAATGTAACCGCTACTGATTTCGGTGTCTATACCGCCAGCGGTACAGTCCAAACCACTCTTAGCTCTACTTTAAGTAAACACTTACAAATGCTTAACAAGATTAGACTTAAAGTCCCTGCCTTAAGAAGAGGACAATATACTTCTGTTGGTAATATGGCTTATGTCCGTAGATATACAGCAGGTGGAATTGACTCATTAGCGGTTGTTGCCGTCACTAACGGAGCGGAAGTTGATGGTTTACCAAATGGTAGATACGTTGATTTAGTGTCAGGCACTGTTAAAAATGTCTCTAACGGACACTTATCAATTTCTTTATATGGACAAGGTAGCGTTGCTGTTTACGTTTTAGATAACGGAGCCTCAGGTACCTTAGGACAAATTAGATAAGTTTATATTATATATAAAAAAGAACAGTGAATTTGAGTTCACTGTTTTTTATTTATCTTCAGTCTTTATTGGTCGACCATGTTCATCATAGTTATTAGATGTATCATCATTCAAACTAGGATCGATTAAGATGGCTTGATCAATTTTCTTTTTGAGTTTACTTTGTTCTTTTGGTTTATTTTGTCTTTCTAAGTAAGACTTTTGGATACTTTCAGGCAAAGAAGAGAAGACTCTTTCTTTGGTTTGTTTGGTTTTATTGTTCCATCCAGCGCGTAATTCTTCCGCTTTAGCGATTATTCCACTTTCTCTAGCAAATCTAGAGATAGAGGCAAATAATCCAACAGATGTGACAAAGTCAGAAATCATAATTCCATATCCTAAGCCTAATGCGAAGATGAAGCCGAAGTGAGCGACCGCTCCTTCTCCTCCAAACATGTAGGTATGCATATGTGTAGCAAGTTGATAAATGAACGGATTTAAAGCGTAATAATAAATGACTGCAACTGCACCCCAAATAAGAGTGAATACTGGGCAAATAACTCCAAGGATATTTCCTTTCATATTCGTGTAGTCCCAAAGTTTTACTTTGAAACCTTTAATAAAGATGACTCCTGCTAAGAATTCAAGTAACACCATTCCTACCCACATTAAAGCGATTGGAATTAAATCGTTTGGAGTGGCAGAACTCACTGCTTCCTTCCCAAATAGTCCGCCTAAAGGATTATAAAATTGCATTGATTCTGGGAAGAAAGACACACATAAATAACACATAGTGAACATCAATATGACTCCAAAACCATATAGAGGTAACCATGGTCCTTTCATGAAGCCTGGATTGACCCATTTCTTAGCAGAGAAGAATCTTCTAAAGATTACTTCTAGGAGCCAACCAAACATTGCGCCCACAATAAAAAGGAATAAGTAGATTAGAAATATTTTCATCGCTATATATTATAGATAGATAAAATTCACGGTTACAGTGTGAATATAAATCCAACCATTTCCAGAAAGAGTTGTGTTATACCCAGATTGAGGATCGCCAGTAATGGTAAATTCAGAATTAGGATGGGTAACTTTATTTTCTCCATTAGAATCACAAGTGATTACTTGTAACTCAATTGAATAATTAATTGGATAGTTTGAATCTTTTGCAATTGTAAAGATCACATTATCCATTGCAGCATATAAATAATCGTGCAATTGATATGAACCGATACTAGCGTTTTGACTATCGGTATTAAAAATAACTACGTTATCAAGACCAACTGTAGTTGGCTTAGACGCGGCAAATGTGAACTCGTATAAATGAGATGACTCAGTTAAATAATTTGGATTGAATTCTACTAATTCGTGACTAGGAATTCCTCCTCCACTAGGAGCATCTTCACCTTTTTTATTAAAAGCAAAAACAAACACTACAGTAAGTGCTGCCGCTACAACTGCTACGACACCAGCAGAAATAAATAAAAATGTTTTCCTTTTCATCTCTAAACCCTCTTTTTTAATTCTACTAGTTTAGATAATTATTGGAAAACATTGTTTTTTAATTGATGTAATCGAAATTAATATAGTTTGTGAGTTAAACTCTCATATTCAGCGTAGAGCTTTAAGCATGCTTTTCTATCTAATTCGATAACAAGCTTTTCTCTTTCGCCTGGTTGTTGCATCTTATAGAATTTAGCGTCTCTAAATCCGATTTCTTCTGTGTCGAAGATATTACATCCGTAATATACCTTCTC
Source organism: Bacilli bacterium (assembly GCA_045226015.1). Lineage (GTDB taxonomy): Bacteria > Bacillota_I > Bacilli_A > RFN20 > CAG-826 > UBA2450. The sequence continues at coordinate 136,086 of JBGVBY010000001.1, forward strand.
AATATTTGCCCATAAAATAGCAGACATACACATTGGACATGGTTCACCAGTTGTGTATAATTCACATCCTGTTAAATCAAATGTGCCTAAATTCTTACATGCTTTATGGATTGCCATCATTTCTCCGTGACATGTAGGATCATTATTCTTTAAAACTTGGTTATGTCCTTTACCAACAACCACTCCATCTTTAACGATAACTGCTCCAAAAGGACCACCGTGTTGATTACGAATTCCTTTTCTAGCTTCGTTAATAGCCATTCTCATAAATTTGTTCATACTTATAACCTGCTTTCCTTTGTATTATACATTATTTATTTTTCCACTTTAAGAAAACGCGCTTGTAATAGTCATTCCATGTCTTCTTAAGTACATCTTCGTTATAGAAATCAGAGATGAATTTTGAATCTTCACATTTTTGGTTATAGTAGGTTGAAGATTCTTTGAGTTTTTTCAGTTCATTGGAATAGTCTTCTAAATTATTTCCCTTACAATACTTTGAAAACAGGATTGGTCTATATAACGAAAGATCTTTAAGCAATATTGGCTTATTGACATTCGCCATTTCTAAGATTGTCATAGGGAATAATTCCAAATGAGATGGCATGAATAATACATCTGATGCATTAAAGATGTCGTTCATATAGATTCGGTCAACAATTGGAATATTCTTCATGTTTTGCGGCAAATTTTCCAATAATTTCTTATATTTTTTATATCCGTGCATTATCTTTCCAAATGAGAAACCGCCAGCCCAAACAAAGAACATGTCTGGATTGTTTTTGGCAACTTCTACAAATTCATCAAAGCCTTTTCTAGTCTGAATTTGGCCACATCCTAAAACGATAAATTTATCTAAAGGAAGGCCATATTTTTCTTTTGTCTGCTTAATTTGTTCCTCACTAACAGGTTTAAAAGCTTCATGATTAACATAATTAGGAATATAGGTTATTTTTTCTTTTTGAATTTTAAGTGCTTCCAAGTCACTAGAGAAGGCTGGATTAACTACAATCAATTCATCGGCTTTTCGATACATTCCCTCGACGTATTTATCGAAGATCCAATTGATTAATCTTGGAAGTTTGATGCTTTCATGATTTTTAGCGGGTATGAAATGTACATAAACGATGTTGAGATGTTTCTTATTCATCCTCAATCGATATCTAAGATTCACACTATGGATGTGATAAATATCAAAATTAGATTTCTTTGAATTAATCTCAATATGAAAATCATCTAGTTTTTTAACTAGTTCAACTTGTTCTAAATATGCGCTTCCAACACCTTGTCCTTTTACAGAGTCAGCTTTAGAAAGCATATTGATACGTAATTTCATAAATGTATTATAGAACAATTCTTGTTTATTTTATATGTCTAAGTATCTTATAATTTAGATACTTTTTACATTAAAAGGAGGTATATCAAAGTGATTAGTAAAAAACTTGCGATAGAAGTTTTAAACGAAATGCTCGCTACTGGATGTGACTACGCCGAAATATTTTATGAAGATAGTCATGCTAGAGGTGTTTCAATAGAAAATGGTAAAGTTTCTTCTGTTTCTGTTGGATACGCAAACGGAGCAGGTTTAAGACTATTAAAAGAAAATAGATGTGTATATGGTTTTACATCAGACTTAACAAAGAAAGGTCTATTAACCTTAGCAAGAAACCTAAATAAATCATTCAATGGAGAAAGATTATTAACAGTTTCTAAACTTGAAATGATTAGAGCAAAGAATAGAAACGTCATATCTAAATCATATGATGATATCCCACTAAAAGAGAAAATTGATTTAGTGAGAGAAGGTTCTGATGAAATTGCATCAATGAATGATCCACGTATCGTTAGATACATTGGTAGTTTTGTTAATAATGTTAGAGATGTAACAGTCTATAACTCAAAAGGAAAATGGTTTAGTAGAAAAACTGAATTCGCTAGACTTGTATATTCTGTAGTCGTTGCCGATGAAAACGGTATGGAAACTGGTTTTGAAGGACCAGGATGTCAAATGGATATGTCATTCTTCAAAGACAAGGCCAAGCCAAGAAAAGTAGCAAGAAAAGCTGCTGAGACAGCATTATTAATGCTGACAGCCAAGGAATGCCCATCTGGAAAAATGCCAGTTGTTATTGGTAATGGCTGGGGTGGAGTTCTTTTCCACGAAGCTTGCGGACACCCACTTGAAGCCAGCGCAGTATCTAGAGGTTTAAGCTGTTTTGCAGGTAAAGAAGGAGAAATGATTGCTTCTCCAATCGTCACTGCGGTTGATGATTCCACTATTCCAAACGCTTGGGGATCAATTGATATTGATGACGAAGGAAATCCAGGAGAAAAACGCGTCTTAATCAAAGATGGAAAACTCGTTAACTTCATGATTGATGACTTTAACGGTAGAAGAATGGGTAGAACTGGTAACGGTTCTTGTCGTAGACAAAGCTATAAATACTGCCCAACAAGCCGTATGAGTAATACATATATTGATAACGGTAAATCCACTCCTGAAGAAATCATCAAAGCCACAAAACTTGGCTTATACGCAGTTGGGTTTGCTGGAGGAAGTGTTGATCCAACTACTGGTGAATTCAATTTTGGCTGTTCAGAAGCCTACATTATTAGAGATGGAAAGGTTTGTGAACCAGTTAAAGGCGCAACATTAATTGGAAAAGGTGAAGAAATCCTTAAAAAGATTGATATGGTCGCTAATGACTTAGAATTAGCACAAGGTATGTGTGGCGCAGCGAGCGGAAGTATTCGTACAAACGTTGGACAACCTACATTACGTGTAAGTGAAATCACTGTTGGTGGTAGAGGAGGAGAATTGAAATAATGAAATTCGATAATTTTTTTGAACTAGCAAAAGCTAGTGGCATTGAAGAAGCTGAAATCTCAGTTTTTAATAATTATTCTCTCTCATTTTCACTCTTCCACGGTGAAATTGACTCCTACGAAAGTAGCGATTCTTCCTTCTATTTAGCTAGAGGAATCTATAAGGGAAAATTGGGCGCTATCTCAAGTGATACATACAATAAAAAAAGCGCGGAGATTTTTGTAAAAGCAATTATTGAAAATGCATCTTGTATTGAAAACGATGATCCTGTTTTCATTTTTAAAGGAAGCGAAAAATACAAGAAAATCAACACTTTTAACAAGGAATTAGGAAATATTTCCGTCGAAACTAAGTTAAATTTGTTATACGAACTCGAAAAGAAAATCAAAGAAAAAGACAATCGAATTATTGAAGTTGAATCCGTCGGTTATGGAGAAAGTAGTTCTTCATCCACAATAATGAATAGTCACGGATTAAAGCTCACAAGAAAGAACAATAGTTACGTTTATTACGGTGGAGCGGTCGCAAAAGAAGGCGAACAAGTTAAAACTGGATTTGATATTGCTTATGGAAATGATTTTTCTAAATTTGATGTCGATAAATTAGCAGAATCTATCGTAAAAGAGACAACAAGCAAGCTTGGTGGATATCAATGTGCATCATCAACCTACAAAGCTGTATTATCTCCAGATGTTGTTAAATCATTTGTTGGTGCTTATATCGATAGTGCGGTCGCTGAAGGTGTTCAAAAGAAAGCTTCACTCTTCATCGGTAAGTTAGGACAAAAGGTTGCTTCTAAGAAAGTCACTATTGAAGATAAACCACTCGCTAAAACAATATTTGCCCGTTCATTTGATGATGAAGGTGTTGCTACTAAGAACATGGCCATTATTAAAAACGGCATTCTTCAATCCTATATCTATAATTTGACCACTGCTGCTAAAGACAATGTAGAAAGCACAGGTCATGGTGCTACCGGTGGAGGATCTAAAGTTGGAACAAGCACCTGGTATATTGAAATGAAACCAGGAAAGAAGTCTCAAGAAGAACTCTTTAAAGAGATTGATAACGGTGTATATATCACCGAGGTCCAAGGATTACACGCTGGACTAAATCCACAAAGTGGTAACTTCTCACTTCAATCAACTGGATTTATGATTGAAAACGGCAAGGTTACTCATGGATTAGATATCATTACAATTAGTGGTAATCTTGTTGATTTATTCAACAACATTTCTGAAGTTGGTGCTGATTCTAAAGAATTTATGTCAGCGTTCAAATGTCCTTCAGTGATTGTTAAGAAAATTAACGTTTCCGGAAAATAAGGCAGATGAAAATCTGCTTTTTTTCTATCTTGTGTACGAAATATATTTATTTAATTTCTTGTCAGGTTATATAATAACGACAAGATGGAAGATAACAAGAACATTTTAAGACAGTGGGTATTATCCGCTATCAATAACAAGAGTGGCAAACAACTCAAAGAAATCTTTGAGACCATCCCTAATATTGATATTGCGGAAGCCATCATCGATGTAGAAGATCCAAAACAACTTCTATATATCTTTAGAGTGGTCGGAAGTGAATACTCCGCAGAGTTCTTTGCTGAATTAACGCCTGAACAACAAGAAATTGTTATCAACGCCTTCTCTGACAAAGAACTTATTGATCTTATTAGTGATTCTTACGCTGACGATATCGTTGATACCATCGAAGAAATGCCGGCTAACATAGTTAACCGTGTTTTAAAGGCGTGTCCAAAAGATTTAAGAAAAGACGTTAACCGTTTACTTAATTATCAAGAAAACACCGCTGGTAGCGTCATGACTACTGAGTACATCGAAATGAAAGAATCAGTAACAGTCAAAGAAGCTATCGACATCATTAGAGAAAAAGGTAAAGACGCAGAGACTGTTTATACAGTCTTTGTAAGAGATAACAGCAGAACTCTTGTTGGCACTGTTGAATTATCAGATCTTATCTTTGCTAAAGACGATGAAAAACTTGAAGAAATCATGGATAGAGACTTTGTCTCTTGTAATGTTAATGATGACCAAGAAGACGTCGCTAAAAAGTTTAAACGTTATGACTTAAACGCAATGGCGGTTGTTAATAGTGAAAACAAAATCGTTGGTATTATTACTATCGACGACGTTGTCGATATTATGGAACAAGAAGTCAGTGAAGATATCGCTCACATGGCGGCTATTACTGACATGGAGGATCCATATTTAAAGACTCCAACTTTAAAATTGGTGCTTAAATGTGTCCCTTGGATTATTGCCTTAATGATTCTTCAAGTATTCTCCACGATTGTTTTGTCTTCATTTGAAAGTGTTATTGGCCAATTCGCAATCTTAGCGGTCTTTACTCCTCTTATCATGGACGCTGGAGGAAACTCAGGTGGACAAACCACCACTATGATTGTTCGTTCACTATCACTAGATGAATTCTCTAGAAAAGACTACGGTAAAGTAATTTGGAAAGAATTAAGAGTAGCCTCTATTATCGCTTCTGTTGTTGCGATATTCTCATTTGGATGGCTTATGTTTGAAATGTCTGTCGGTATTGTTAATACCGATTCATTAGTCGCTCTTGGTAGAGATAACATCTACGCGGATATGGCGTTAGTGGCGCTTCTCGTTTCTTCCACCTTATTCGTTACCATGATTATTTCCCGTTTAGTGGGTTGTTCATTACCATTTGTAGCAAAGCTACTTAAACTTGATCCTGCAGTTATGTGTGGACCAATTACCACTACCGTTGTTGATATTGTCTCTTTATTAACTTATTTCCTTCTTTGGACACAAGTTATTGGAAAAGCACTTAGCATTCTATAGAAACAAAAAAGATGCTCGCGAGAACATCTTTTTTTGTGATTAACATGTAGGGAGTTAAATGTTTTATTCGTAAAGCTTGTAATTAGCGAGCTCTTCCCATTTTGGTCTAGCTTCTAATACTTTATCTAACGCACGGTTATATAACACTACTTCTGTGTGCTTAAGTGAAGAAGGTACTGCTTTATAGGCTTTTGCGACTTTACTACATGCGAGTACACATTCACTTAGTGAACCATCTAATATACCCGCTAGAAGGATATAAGCGCGAATTACTGGAAGAGCAGCTTCGTTTGCTAATTCTCTTCTTAATGAGAACTCAACTTCTTCGTCATAATAACGTAATAATTCTTGTTTATCTTTTGTAAACACATAAGCGTATATGTATTGAGCTTTAGAGTTTAATACATCACGTCTAGATAATTCGTCTTCGTGAAGTTTGATTTCCTTTAATAAATTAAAGGCTTCATCATATTCTTCTTTTTCTAAATAGACATAAACTTTGTTTAACGCAATCTCGGCAACAAATCTAGCAGGTTTATCTTCTTTTTCTTTTTTGGCTAAAACTATTTCTTCGGTTTCTCCCCCGTAGGAAGCAAGAAGATAATCATTAAACGCTTCCTTATTAGTGGCTTTAGTTAAACGATATCCATCAGTTAAACTATCTAACTTAATTGGAACGATGTTATAAATAACAACTAATAAAGCAATAATTCCTGAAGTTAGGAAACCATAAGCAACATCAGAACGATATCCTGGGAAATTCTTATAAGAATAGAACATGTATAAACAAATTGCGATAAACGCAGTGTTAAACACTGTTCCATATAAAAGATATGGATATGGATTTGATGGTTTATCACCTTCGGTTTTAGGGATGATCTTGGTTTCGCCAGTTAAGCCATCATATCCAGCAAACTTAAATTTCCATTTGTTGTTATCTTTGTAAAGAGTGAGATGGAATAAACAGAATGATACAACTTTATATCCACCTGTTTTAGCCCCTAATAAGTGACCTAATTCTTGGAATAATCCAGTAGCAAACACTCCCGCAAACACAGTAGCGATAATATATAAAGCGTAAAAGAGCACTGGAACCGATGTTCCTTTAAAATAAGAATATTGAAAATGACCTTGTAAAACAGTGAAGCCGTAAAGAACAGCAACACCTAGAACAAGGAGATAGAACAATAAACCAAATACGTTTTCTTTTTTCATTGTTTCTCAATTATACCTTAATTAGATGAATCTTTTATGGCTTTATTTACATTCTTTTCAAAATTCTTTGAATCAATAAAGTTGAAAGACGCTAATAAGCCTTCAAGAGTTTTGTGACGATAGTTACCTAAATAATAGACAGTAGAATTACCATACGCAAATGCGTAAAAACGAGAAATTGATTTCTTAGTGCCTAATGTCAATTTCTTATTCACATCAATTTTATTGATGAATCTTAATCCTGCGACATAGAAAGCATGGTAAATAAATTCGTAAAATAATTCTTTACCGGCGCTTTGAATAGCAGCGTTCACGAATGCTTCGTTTTTTTGATAATAGTCGTATGTACATTTAAGTAATTGACGGTAGTCTTCTGCAAATTGTGCTCCTGGAATTTTCTCTTCGAGAAATACTTGTGTTAATAAGTCATAAATATCGTGGTAATGATAATAAAAAGTCTTTCTACTTACTCCACACTTTTTTGACAACTCTAAAACACTGATGGTGTCAATTGGTTGACTAGCCATCATCTCTTTTAAAGCAGTAGCAAGAGCGTATTGTGTTTTCATTATTTAAGTTTGCAGTATTCCTTTGCAACTTCTGCTCCAACAGCAGCGTTATTTAATACAAGTTTGATGTTACTCTCTAAAGAGTCTCCTCCAGTGAGTTCAACAATGGTCTTAAGTAAGAATGGAGTACATTCTTTGCCTTTAACTCCTTGCTTATCCATTTCTTTAAGTGCAGTAGCAATCGCATTATCGATCACTTCTTTTTTCATTTCATATTGTTCTGGGATTGGATTAGTTAAAAGAATTCCACCCACTAAAGAGTTATCTCTTTTGGCCTTAATGATTTTGGCCATTTCAGAAGCAGAATCTACTTTATAGTCAACCTTAAGTCCTGAATGGGAATTATAGAACGCTGGAAGTTCTTCTGTTTTAAATCCTAAAACAGGAACACCCATGGTTTCTAAGTATTCAAGAGTAAGTGGTAAATCTAAAATTGCTTTAGCACCCGCACAAACAACAGTGACGTTTGTTTTAGCAAGTTCTTGTAAGTCAGCAGAAATATCAAATGTTTCTTGAGCCCCTCTATGAACTCCTCCAATACCTCCGGTAACGAAGACTTCAATACCTGCTTGGTTTGCTAAAATCATTGTGGTGGCAACTGTAGTCGCTCCCCATAATTTCTTCGCATAAACAACTGGAAGATCTCTACGAGATACTTTAAGAACGCCTTTTCTTTTACCAAACTCTTCTATTTCTTCTGGAGTCATTCCAATAATTGGTTCTCCATCAATGATTCCGATCGTAGCAGGAACTGCTCCGTGACTTCTAATCATTTCTTCTACCTTTAAAGCGGTTTCAACATTTTTTGGATAAGGCATTCCATGAGAAATAATTGTGCTCTCAAGAGCAACAACTGGTCTATTTTCTTTTAAGGCCTTACTAACTTCTGGATTAATTTTCATTAATATATCTCTCCTAATTTCGGTTCCATATTATTTTAATAATATTTCTCTTATATGTATATAGATAGATGAACTTTATCAATATTTCATCCTTTTTTAGTTTAAAAAAGTATAAGATATTAGGTATGAAACATCATAACTCACATAATGACGTTGATATATCAAGGGTCGATGCCTCTATTGAAAATGGTCTTTCACTAGACCAAGTAAACGAACGTATTGAAAAAGGTGCGATCAATGTCGCGAAAAGCCCCACTAATAAGAGTTATCTTAAAATCGTTTTAGGTAACACATTTACATTCATCAATATTTTGATGTTCTCTGTTGCCGCTTTACTTATTGTATTTGTTGGTCCAAGAGTCATCCTCAATCTGATGTTCTTAATCATCATCTTCTTTAACATCCTTATTGGAACAGTTGAAGAATGTAAATCTAAACATGCGGTTGAAAAGTTAAAACTTCTTGGTGATAGCAAAATCAAAGTTAGAAGAAATGGAGTGGATGAAGAAATATATCCACGCGATATCGTTCTTGATGATGTTGTGATTCTTAATCCAGGAGATGAAATCCCTGTTGATGGAAATATATTAGGTGACGACGTTATTGAAGTTAATGAATCATTACTTACCGGAGAAAGTGTTCCTGTTAAAAAGCATAAAGGAGACACATTATACGCAGGTTCTTTCGTGGTTTCCGGTATTAACTATGTAAAAGCGGATAAGATTGGTAACGATACTTATATCCGTTCTATTGAAAGCAAAGCTAAACTCACAAAACAACCAAAGAGTAAACTCCTTTTATCAATAAATAAGATTGTTAAAACTTTAGCGAGTATCGCTATCCCACTCGCGGTTGTGGTCTTCATAAATGAATTCTTACATTATGTGGTTATCCCTACTATTAAAGTTGATGGACAAGACTATGTCTTACCAATGTCTGCAGCGTGGGGAGAAAGATCCATTCTCTCTGAATCATTCCTTTTTGGAATGACCACTATTTCATATATGATTCCAGCGGGTATGACGTTACTTGCAAGTATCGCTATGACTACTGGAGTTATCAAATTATCTAAGAGCAAAGTTCTTACTCAGAACATCTATGCGGTTGAATTACTCTCAAGAATCAACACATTGTGTTTAGATAAAACTGGTACTTTAACTGATGGAACGATGTCAGTGGAATCATATGAAACATTCAAAAATGATGAAAACGTAGAAGATCTTATATCTTCATACCTATCAGCCTTTAAGAGTGAAAACCAAACCTCTAAAGCTATGGTAGCGGAATTCGGAAAAATAAACGTTTATAAAATCGAAAACACTATTCAATTTAATAGTTCCCGTAAATATTCTGCAGTTAAATTCAAAGACTTAGGCTGGTATGTTTTGGGAGCTCCTGAATATTTAACTGGAGATCAAGAAATCCTTTCTAAAGTAAATGAATATGCGAAAAACGGCTTACGTGTTGTCTTACTCGCTAAAGTTAACGGTGAGTTCACTGATGAAAACGTTTTACCAGGTAAACGTGAAAACGTTGCCATGTTTGTTATTAGAGACACAATTAGACCTGAAGTTTATGACACGATGAGATGGTTTAGTGAAAACGATGTTGATATCAAAGTTATCTCTGGAGATAACGTAGGTACTGTTAGTTATATTGCTAAACAAAGTGGTATTGAAAACTGGGATAAGGTTGTCGACTTCTCTAAACTAACTGATAAAGACAATTTAGAAGAAATCGTTATGAATAACTCCATCTTTGGTAGAGTTAATCCTGATCAAAAAGCAGATATCATCGCTATTCTTAAAAAGAATAAGAGAGTAGTTGGAGTTACTGGAGATGGATTAAATGACCTTCTTGCCTTTAAACAAGCTGACTGTAGTATTGCTTTAGCAAATGGAGCGGCCGCTACTAAAAATGTTGCTAACTTAATTCTTTTAGATAGCAACTTTGCACATATGAAAGACGCTGTCTTTGAAGGACGTAGAGTGGTTAACAACATTCAAAGATCATCCACTTTATTCGTCATGAAAGACTTCTTATGGTTATTAATCACATTAATGCCAATCTTTATGGGAATTACCCATATTATTGAACCTACGGTTATGACTATCGTTAATGTCTTTATTACTGGTATAGCATCAACCTTCTTAGCGTTAGAGCCAGATCGAACTAGAGTCAAAGGTGACTTCTATAAGAATGTTGTTAAGCGTGCCCTTTCTAGTGCGTTCTATATGTTTGTTCCAGTGCTTATTATCATGATTATCTTTATCTCTATGAGTATTAATGCGACTGGTTCATTCCATGTCCATGAAATGGAAACCACATTTATTAATGGAGAAGTAGCAGAAATTGGCTGGTTATCCATTATCGCGATTTGTATTACTTTATCAGGCTTTGTTATTTTCTTAGATGGATGTCGTCCATTCACTAGATTTAGAAGAATTCTATTCTTCTCAGTGTTATTTATCGTAATAAGTATCTTATATCTCGCTCCTGACTTCTACATCATCAGTGGCACGAAGATTTCTGAAGCGATTAACGTTAAAGAAAAAGGTATGTTAGAAATCGTTAGATACATCCTTAATCACTTCGGCAGTAATTCAAGATTTGAATTATATCAAAAGATTAGTTGGGAAAAATGGACATTCTTAGGATGTTATGTCGCAGCTATGTATCCAATGTATATCATTAACAAGAAATACACATCTAAACTTATTGATAAACTGTTATTCTCACCTAGAGATTTCTCAGATGAATAAATAAGTATATAAAAAGATGCTCGTTTCTCATATATGGGGTTGGAGCATCTTTTTTTTATCGTTTAAATCTCACCGTCTGTGCAAATAACTCTCACGCTTGACGCAGATACTTTTCTGCCTAGATTAAGATTGTTCCAATCATCAACTGTACCTTCATAGTGGATTACTAAATCGCTCGTAATATTAGCAAAACAAGTGGATCCGAAGGTTTGACAGCCAGAGTTGATATAAACTTCTTCGAGTGAAGATTCCGCGAATGCATTATAACCAACTTCTACTATAGTAGATGAGAATCTGACTGTCTTTAATGATTGGTGTCCACTAAGGAAGTTATCCATTATTTTGGTTACACCTTCACCAAAAATAACGTTTTCGATTGTAACGCTGTTAGAGACAAAAGAACGTAAACCATAAGTGTATGAGCACGTATTACAGTTCCAATATAAATTGGTTACTGAAGTTAAAGAAGCAACATCAGAAGTAAAATTAGTAACTCCGTCGGCAACAATCATGTTTGTGATAGCACAATTTTTAAATATAGCTTCTTGGCTAGAGTTAGTGTAATGTGAAACGCTAAAACTAGACGCATTGAAATATACGTTTTCAATTGAAGAATCTAATAAGAATCCATGGTAGCCATCAAAAACCATATATGATAAGGATTCAGGGATAACAACACTTTCTAAATTAAGCCCACTTCCGAGCGATCCCACAACAGTGTGAATATTTCCTAAATCAATTCGCTTCAAATTTTCACATTGAGTAAATGGAGATTCATTTAAATACAATGCATAACAATCTGGGTGAAACGTTACTGACTCGAGATTATCGCTTGCTGGCCCAATGCAAACAAGATATGGATTTTCTTCGCTTCCAATGTATTTACAGCCATTATAGATATTGCCTTCTATTTCATCACATCCATAAAAAGCATAGCGACCATAACTTGTTGTGTTGTGGCCTAGAGTAATTGTTTTTAAACTAGTGCAATGGTAGAACGCATATTCACTAATAGTCTTAACACTATCTGGTATTGTTATTTCTTCTAATGAGGTGCAATCATAGAAAAGGTTACTTTCAATTCTTTTTAAATTATTAGACAGCCTAACTGTTTTAAGATTTGAACAATATTTAAAAGCACTTTCACCAATTGTTGAGACGCTATCAGATATATAGATACTTTCAATGCTGCTTCTAGAAAAAGCATAAGAGCCGATAGATGTAACGCATTCTGGTATAGTAAGACTTGTAATGTTTTTAAAATAATACAAGAAGTAGCTTGGGATAAATGTAACGTTGTCGCCAATTGTCACAGTATCAATAGCAGGTGAGCCAGTCTCATCAAACACATCCTTAAATGTTGAAAGAGCAGGCACGTCATAATAGAGTGATTTTAATGATTTGCAGTTTCCGAAAGCGTTCTTTTTAACAGTTTCAATAGAGCCAGATAAAGATATAGATTTTAATCCAGAACTGTAGAACGCTTTTGTTTCAATAGTGGTTGTGTTACATAGTGATATGCTTTCTAACGATGTACATAATTCAAAAGCGCTTTCACCAATTGTATATTCAGTAGATGGCAATACAACATTCTTTAATGAAGAACATTTATAAAACGCTTTTTTAGGAATTGATGTTACATTACTCGCAAATACTACATCTGTTAAATCACCGTAGCTACCTAGGCTGCCGCTTAAGGAGGTTGCGTTCCAATATATTTGTTTAATTGTTACAGGTAAGAAAGATTCTTCGACATTTTTCAAAGTTGCAGGTAAAACAATACTCTCAATCGAAGTGCCTCTAAACGCATAAGTTTCAATAGCTGTTACAGAAGCCGGGATTTCAAAATTAACAAGATTCGAACAATTATAGAATGCGCTCGTACCTATAGTGGTAACAGTATCTCTTATTGAATAAGAAGACAGATTTAAATAAGTGGAGACTATTTCTGTATAATCAGAATTATAAATAATACCCCCTTCTAAATGATATGAAGATGAGGTGTCTTTTAATTTTTCACAGCCAAAGAACGCTTGAGAGCCAATGGAAGTGACGCATTCAAGAGAAATGTTTTCAAGGTTGACGCAGTTGTAAAAAGCAGATGAATAAATTCGTTCTATTTTATCCGACATAATAACAGTTTCTAATAGCCTACATTCGCTAAACGCGCTGCTAGATATATAAGAAATTGTTGTATTAGAAAAATCAACACTTCCTATAAGAGAGTTTCTGAAAACTGAATCTCCAATTGAATAGATTGAAGATGGGAATTTAAAAGATGGTAAAGCTGAATTTCCAAACGCATAATTACCTATCTTTGTAATGCCGTCATTTATATTTAATTCGGTTATTATAGTATCCTTAAATGCGTATCTACCGATAGATGTAATTGTATCTGGAATATTAATAACTTCAACTCCTGAGCAAGATTCAAAAGCACTGTCGATAACAGATGTACAATCTTTTGTTAATGTTATTTTCTTAAGTGATGAAGGAATACTTGAAGCGCTGGTTCCAAACAATGTATAGATAACACATGAGAAAGGTAATGTAAGTTCTCTTAAAGATTTGCATGATCCAAAAGCACCATTTGCAATACTTGTAACTCCTTTAGGAACACTAATAACTTCCATCGAGGTGTCTTTTACACCAGTAATAATTGTGCCCCTAGAGTAAAATAGTTCATTTAATATGTAAGCTAAGTTATAAGAAAATGTGACTACAATCGTAACATCTTCCCCATCACAAGTATAATCAAATGGTAAAACATAAGTAGAATCTTCATCGTTAATTGTTAAGCCTGATAACTCATACTTACTATAATCTACATCTGTATTAGTAATCGAAATAGTTCCAGAATTTAAAAGATAATAACTTTCAGTTTTAGATGTACCATCAGGAAACTCTTTAATAACAGTAACTTTTGAAAATTTAGGGATTTCAATTTCTAAAATATCAGACGCTGTATAGTTTCTATTACTATCAAAAGAAGCAACTCCAAAAACCATTTTTCCTGACGCAAAGTGATTAGAATTGTATGGAATGGTATATTGATTTCCTGATACACGTTCAATGTATTCGTTATTAATATGAATATCAAATGAGTCGGCTTTTACCGCGTTTCCCCAAGAAACAATAATATTGCCTGACGCTTCGTCTAAAGCATAGTGTATAGAACTTGGTTTTAATAATTGAGACTTATCAAACGTATAAGCCTTAGGACTACAATAAAAATCATCGTATTTTGCATTTAATCTTATTCTTTGTTGACCTGCATCTAAGTTTTTAACGTTAACTCCAAACTCGAGACCGTTTTCCTCTAAACGCGTAACATTAGAACTATAGTCAACCCATTCTTTATTCTTTAATAGTTCAGCGTAGATTCCTCTAAAATAGCGATTTAAATCGTAATTATCAAATTCATCAGAAATTTTGAAATAGATAATTTGTTTGGCTTCATCATACCTAAAACCAGATAAGTCTTTTACAGTCTTATAACCATAATTCTTATTTACCCAAGCACTGCTTCTGTATGTGTAACCATCACCGACCGCTCTAACTTTTAAAGTATAGACACCGGGATAAATATATTTCCCACAATTTTCAAAATCAAAAGAGGTCTCAGTAATTGTGACATTTAACCATTCTTTGTTTGGATCACCATCTTCTTCGTAACTATCACCGATAAGTACAACTTGATAAGATTCCGCGTGTTCAACTGCATTCCATTCAATGTAATTCTTGTATAAAGTTAAAGAAGGTACTGAAAGTTGATTAGAGTAATTTTTCTTCTCCACCCATTCGGCATATAAAACAAGTCCTTCACCAGTAACTTCAGAATCCATATCAAATTTTCTATTTAAAATAGGGGTTCCACTCACATAACCATCAAAATACCACCATCCATTAAAGTCGTAGTTGTCTCTAGTTGGAATGTATGTAATTTTTCTATTTTCAGTAACCTTTGTTTCAACTTTGTTATCGTAATTCAAATGGAATGTAACTTCGTACTCAACTGCTGTCCACATAGCATATAGAGTGGTATCATCAGTCACAATAGTAGCAAAATCCCAAATATATCCTTCAACCGTTGCCCAGCCATTAAAATAATAGTTGGTTCTTATTGGTGAAGAAGGTTCGGGTACAGTTAAATTCTTTTCTACCTTAACAGTGTAAATGGTTGAACCATCACTAAAGACACCGCCGTTAGCGTCAAATTTAACAGTTACTTTATTATCAATAACAACTGGGTCACCACCAGTGTTTCCTCCACCTGATGAAGTGCTACTACCACCATCAGCTTGACCACAAGCCATCAATAAAAATAAAGACAAAGCAAAAACAAAAATTCTATTTTTCATAAAAAGTTAGATCCTTTCATACTATTTATTATTTTATTTTGAAGCAATAAACTATACAAGCATATGTGTATACGCATACACAATTTGACACTATTTATCCATATTTTTGCTATTGTAATATCTAAAAAGGCGCCTTTGTTTTTGTAGCGCCTTCTATTGTTTCTTCCTTTTATTTTTGAAGTATTCCTTCACAATTTGGGAACACTCTTCTTCCAATATTCCTCCCTCAATATTTGGATAATGATTGAGGTTTTTTATTTCATTAAAAACTATAGAAGAAGTAACCGCCCCACCTTTAGGATCTTTTGCTCCATAGTAGATGTTTTTAATATGGCTTTGATATATCGCTCCCATACACATAAGACATGGTTCGATTGTGACATATAAATCAGTGTCCACTAGTCTCCAATTGTCTAACTTCTTATTAGCTTTTCTTATCGCATTGATTTCTGCGTGAGCAGTTACATCTTCAGATGTTTCTCTAGTGTTATGACCTCTAGCGATTATCTTGTTATGTTTAACAAGTACACATCCAATAGGTACTTCATCAATATCAAAAGCTTTCCTAGCTTCTAGTAAGGCTTTCTTCATGAAGTATTCTTTAGAGTGTTCCATATAAATCAAAACCGCCGCACATGACTAAGGTATTTAAGGCTGCTATATTCCTATCCTGACCTGGTTCATAGTTAACCATCGCGACGGCAATGCTATTATATATCAAAAAGATAGTATTCAATAAATATTTATTGTCGTAATTTTAATAAATGTATATAATCATTCTTGCGAGTTTGAGATAATCAAATTCACATATGGGTCTATAGCTCAGTTGGGAGAGCACCTGATTTGCATTCAGGGGGTCGAGAGTTCGAGTCTCTTTAGATCCACCATATGGCT
>JBGVBY010000002.1:0-35764 GCA_045226015.1 Bacilli bacterium
GATAATAATCTTTCTTCTTCCCCACACAAGATGATTAATAAACCCTTAGAAAAGTTTAAGCATGTTTCAATTGATTCAAACACACGAGAACGAACGTCTGGTTTGATAATCAATCTATCCACAACGATATCAATGCTGTGCTTTTTGTTCTTTTCTAAAGCTGGGACTTCTTCTAAAGTCATGATATTGTTATCCACTCTCACACGGTTAAAGCCATCTTTTCTAATCTTGTCTAAGACATCTTTTTGCGTGCCTTTTTCAGCGTGAACAATTGGGGATAATAATTGTATCTTGCTTCCTTCTGGATAAGCCATAACCACATCAGTCATCATGGTGACAGAGAAGGAAATAATTGGCTCGTTGTGTGTTGGACAATATGGAATACCAATACGGCCAAATAGCAGTCTTAAATAGTCATAAATCTCAGTAACAGTACCAACAGTACTTCTTGGGTTATGAGAAACAGACTTTTGATCAATGGCAATACTTGGAGACAAGCCTTCAATCGCATCGACATCTGGTTTATCAAAGTTACCAAGGAACTGTCTAGCATAGCTAGAAAGAGATTCCATATATCTTCTTTGACCTTCCGCAAAAAGAGTGTCAAACGCCAAAGTGGATTTACCACTACCACTTAAACCCGTAAAGACAATTAATGACTCCTTAGGTAAAGAAACAGAGATGTCTTTTAAATTGTTTTCTCTAGCACCCTTGATAATGATGTTCTTTTCCATAGTGCTTTTATTTTACACATACAAAATAAAAGTTTCTACACATATGAGTGTATTTTTACATGGTAATTGCTAAAATAATAACGATAATCGGGACGTAGCGCAGCTTGGTAGCGCACTTTCTTGGGGTGGAAGGGGTCGCCAGTTCAAATCTGGTCGTTCCGACCAATCAAACAAAAAACCAGCTTGAGCTGGTTTTAATTTGGCATTTCACTATTAAGATTAAGTTCAAGTTCTTTAATTACTGGGGCTAAATCATTAGAGTTAATCACGATGATTTTATCGAAGAACTTCCTATCTTTATCAGTTGGAGGTTCAAATATCTCATAGAATTTATCAAGAACATCAGGTGGAATTGGGAATTCCCTTTGAAGATTTTGATTTGAAACTACGTTTCTATCGATATTCCACATCACTAAGATGACTTCGTCAAATAGCTTCTTCAAGTTCTTATTTTTATCCACTCTTAGATAGCTATTTACGTGAGTGGCGTCTAAGATAACCACTCCTTCTTTATCAAGCGAATATGTTTTAGCGAGTGAGAAGAAAATCTTCCACATGAGTTCATCTTGACTTAAATTTGATTGGATACCGGTGATTTCTCTTCTTAATTCATCACTACTAACAACATAAACGTGATTAGTTTTGACGTGCTTAATGGTCTTAGAGAAATAGCTCTTACCGCTACCAGGAACTCCAGAGAGAATGATCAACTTATTCATATAGGTAATATTATATTAATATTATGAAAAAATAAAAGAGGTTTTTGAACCTCTATTATTCTCTTCTTCAAATTAACTAATTAAGCAAGTAATTCAGCCTTTAAATCTTTAACTACTTGAGCGCGATTTAAAAGTTCATCTTCGCTTAAACTAGAAACCTTATTTTTGGCTTTTTCAATATCTTCTAATGATACTTCACCAAATTTTAAAACGGCCTTTTCTGCTTTTTTATAATCCTTCTTGAGGATCTTAAGTAATTGTTCGTTTTGTTTACGAATTTCAATTTTTTGTCTCACAACATTTAAATAGCTTTCTGGGACATATGTAGAGATGATTTTAGAACCTTCTCTCCATTGACGATAATAATACTTGTGACCAGAAATAGATTTTACTGAAATATATCCGCGAGGAAGTGATTCTATCACTTTCTCGATTTGAGACACTTCAATCAATGATTCAATGAGAACTTCAACTTGTCTTTCACTCTTTTTCATAACATTAACCTACCTGTTTCCTGTATATTAAATCATAACAATTTATTTAATTCAACTAGACTCCGCCATTTTTTTATAGACGGAGCCTAGATTAAATCAAATTATAGACCAAATTTCTTAATTCTATTCCAACGATCTTGAGCGTATTTTTCCGCTTTGGTTAATAATTCTTCAGCGTGCTCTGGATTGACTTTTGGAAGTTGAGAGAATCTAGTTTCAGTCATAATAAATTCTCTAAATTTAGAATAATCTGGTTCAGGCATATCGATTTGTAAGCCTGGTTTACCTTCTGCCACTAAACGAGGATCATATCTAAAGAGTTGGAAATATCCGCATTCAACAGCTTTCTTCTCTTGCTTCATTGAATTGCTTAAGCCGCCCTTAATACCGTGGTTAGCACATGGAGCGTAACAAATGATTAAGGATGGGCCATTATAACTTTCAGCTTCTTTTAAAGCTTTAATAGCTTTGACTGGGTTACTACCTAAAGCGATTTGAGCAACATAGACTGTGCCATAGCTCATTGCGATAAGAGCAAGGTTCTTTTTAGGAGTAAGTTTACCGGAAGCTGTAAATTTAGCAATACTACCAGTTTGACTGGATTTTGAGGATTGTCCACCAGTATTGGAATAGACTTCAGTGTCTAAGACTAAGATGTTAACATCTTCTTCGTTAGCGATAACGTGATCAAGTCCACCGTAACCGATATCATATGACCATCCGTCACCACCGATAATCCAAACTGATTTATCTTGTAAATCTCTTTCGTAAGCTAAGACGGATTTAACTTCTTCATCTTTACTTGCTTTAACGAGTTTTACGAGTTCTGGAACAATACGGCGAGATTCTTTTCTATTCTTAATATTTTCAAAGTATTCGTCGATTTTGGCTTTGAGTTCAGCTTCAACACTGTCTCTAGCTTTAGCGGCTTCTAAGATTTCCACTGCCGCTTTGAGTTTATGATCAGTAGCAACTCTCATACCGTAACCGAATTCTGCGTTATCTTCGAATAAGGAGTTTGCCCAAGCAATACCTTGTCCTTCTTTATCTGTGCAGAATGGGGTAAGTGGAGTAGATCCACTATAAATGGAGCTACATCCAGTTGCATTAGCAACTAACATATTTTTACCGAATAATTGAGAGACGAGTCTGTAGTATGGAGTTTCTCCACATCCAGCACAAGCTCCACTGATTTCCATGTATGGCATTAAGAAGCCAACACCTTTTGGAGTTTCTTGTAAAGCAGCTGGAAGTTTATCTGCTTTATATGAGACGTGCTTGAATAAGTATTCAGCAGCTTCTTCTTGTGGGAATTGTGATTTAGCTTCCACCATTTCAAGAGCAATCTTGCCGACCTTATTCGCGTTACATTCAGCAACACATAATCCACAGCCAACACAGTTACGTGGTGAAACTTGGATACGATATTGATGTCCTGGGACACCCATTGCTGGTTTGACATCATTCTTAACGAGTTCAGGAGCGTTTGCTAATTCTTCGTCGTTAAGTAAAAATGGTCTAATTGTCGCGTGTGGACAGACGAATGCACATTGGTTACATTGGATACAGTTATCTTTGTGCCAAAGAGGTACTCTATCAGCAATACTTCTTTGTTCACGATATGTGATATCTGGATTCATTGTGCCATCGAGCAATTCGAATTCAGTAAATTTAGAGACTGGGATATCATCTCCACCTAAGTTAGCCATAACAGCAACATAGGTATCGAAGTATTCATCGCCAGTTAATTTTCTTTCAAATGTTGGTTCTAAGCTTGCCCAAGATGGATCAACTTTCATCTCTCTAAGGCCTTCTGTACCAGCATCGATAGCCTTCCAGTTGAGTTCAACAACTTCTTGACCTTTCTTAGCATAGGATTTTTCCGCAAATTTCTTCATCCATTTGTTGGCTTCTTCATAAGGCATAATGTCTTGATTTAAATAGAAGAAGCTGGCTTGGAGAATAGTATTTGTGTGTCTTCCCATACCGATTTCACTAGCAATCTTGTTAGCATCGATAACATACATCTTGGCGTGTTTCTTAGCTAAAAGATATTTAGTTCTATTTGGCATGACTTTAGCGAGTTCTTCATCACTCATATCAGTGTTGAGTAAGAAGGTTCCACCTTCCTTTAAGTTCTTGATCATATCGAATTTGAAGAGATATGTATCAAGTGAACAGGAAATAAAGTCAGCATTTTGTACATAGTACGCACTTCTAATTGGGTTTTTACCAAATCTTAAGTGTGAACGAGTAACTCCACCTGCTTTTCTTGAGTCATAGGCGAAATATGCTTGAGCATATTGTCCAGTAGCGTCACCAATAATCTTAATAGAAGACTTATTAGCGGAAACGGTACCATCACTACCTAAACCATAGAATAAACAGCTTGTGTAATCAGCTTTAACGTGGAATTCATCATCCACTGGAATTGACTTGTGGGTGAGGTCATCGTTAATGCCAACTGTGAAGTCGTGATGACGTTTGTCACTATTTAAGAAATCATAAACAGCTTTGACGTCTTTTGGTTGAGTATCTTTACTACTTAAACCATAACGACCACCGATAACTTCAACGTCTAATCCTGCTTGTTTAATAACAGAGATGACATCTAAGTATAATGGTTCACCAGTAGCACCCATTTCTTTAGTTCTGTCTAAGACAGCAATTCTTTTTGCAGATTTTGGTAAAACTGCGAGTAAGTGTTTAGCAGAGAATGGACGGTATAAGTGAACTTTGACTAAACCTAATTTTTCATTTGGAAGAGCATCGATAACTTCTTTAGCGGTATCGGTGATACTTCCCATAGCAACGATGATTCGGTCAGCGTCTTTTGCTCCGTAATAAGTAAATGGAGCATATTCTCTACCAGTTAATCTACTTGCTTCTTTGAAATATTTTTCAGCGTATTCAACGACTTTGTCGTAGTGAGCGTTTTGTGCTTCTCTACCTTGGAAATAAATATCGTCGTTTTCCGCACCACCACGTGTGACTGGGTGAGTGTGTGGGTTTAAAGCACGAGCTCTAAATTTCTCGACCTTATCCATTGGAAGTAATTTCTTCCATTCTTCTCCATCAACGAATTCAACGTTTTGAATTTCGTGAGAAGTTCTAAATCCATCAAAGAAATGACAAACTGGGGTTTCAGCATCAATCGCCACTAAGTGAGCAACAGGTGTTAAATCAGCGATTTCTTGAACGGAATGTGAGCAGATCATTGCAACACCGGTTTGTCTAATCGCATAAATATCTTGGTGGTCACCAAAGATAGATAATGAACGTGTTGCGAGTGAACGTGCAGATACGTGTAATACAACAGGTAATAATTCGCCAGCCCATTTATAAATGTTTGGAATCATTAATAATAAGCCTTGGCTAGCAGTGTATGTACTTGCAAGAGCGCCTGCTTGAAGCGCACCGTGGACTGCACCAGAAGCACCAGCTTCGGATTGCATTTCACTAACTTTGACTACACTACCGAAAAAGTTTTTTCTTCCTTTACTAGCTTCCACATCAATAACTTCTGCCATTGGGCTAGAAGGAGTGATTGGATAAATACCAGCAACTTCAATAAAGTTATAGGATTCTAATGCTGCAGCAGTATTTCCATCAACTGAGAGCATGGTCTTTTTAACTTCCATTAGTTTTTATCCTCCAAAAAATAAAATAACCGTATTTAATATACACATGTGTACTCGCATATTTCAAGAAATGATTGATGGATAAAAGAAAAAATCCGATTAACTTAACTTGTTAACCGGAATTTTATTATTTTCTACTCTTTCTATTCGCCTGTTCTTCAGCGACGAGTTTCTTCAAAACTCTGAGGTCTTGATCGCTTAGAACAACGTTTCTATCAAGTAATCCTCCAACCGAAGTCATCTTTTTGTAGATGAAATCGTTAATAGATTCATATTTCACTAAATCAGCTTTCTTGATAGAAGGATTCTTTTTGATTAAAGTCTTATTCTCTTCTTGTTCCACAAGATATTTTTTAATTGTTGGAACAAGTTCCATGAGGTTATATTCGGGATCCATCATGAGGGTTGGTTCAAAATAAGAAAGATGTTCATTAATGATTTCTGGATACACTCCAACAAACTTGGATAATCGCTCAGAAGTCACATATTTCTTATTTAGCTTAAGTAAACCGTTCAGATATTTCTTTAAATCACTAGTCTTAACTGATCCCATTTTCTATCACCTCATCTAACAAATATTTTAATCAAAATGTAGGAAAAATAAAAGACCCCTATCTCTAGGGATCTATATCTCTTAAGAAAGAGTTAATTACTTAGCTTCTTTGCTTTTAGTAAGAAGGCCATAGAGTAAGGCTGCTAAAGCGCCACCACAAAGTGGAGCGAGTAACCAAATCCAGGATTGCGCTAATGAAGCACCAGCGTTTTCAGCACCACTAAATGCATAGAACACACTTGGGGCTAAACTACGGGCTGGGTTAACAGAAGTACCTGTAAATCCGATACCGACTAAGTGAACTAAAGCTAAGCTTAAACCGATAACGATACCAGCGTGTTTTCCATCGTGGAACTTGCTGTCTGTAACACCTAAGATTGCTAAAACAAAGATACATGTTAAGACGAGTTCAACTAAGAATGCGTTAATATTGCTGGAAGCTGTAACAGCGCCATCAACCAATAAAACAGGTTGAATAGCGTTTTGTCCTAATCCCATTGTCATCCAGTTTTTGCCTAAGAATAAGGCTAATAAACCAGTACCGATAAACGCTCCAGCAAATTGACTTAAAATGTAGAAACATCCATCTTTAAGAGAGATCTTCTTTCTGATAAGCATTGCAACAGTAACAGCAGGATTGATGTGACAGCCAGAAACATTACCAATTGAGTAAGCCATCGCAACGATGACTAAACCAAAGGCTAAAGAAGTTGGAACGAGATCACCACCAGTAAAGGCAGCAACTCCACAAGCAACTAATGTTAATACAGCGGTACCAATGCATTCTGCAAGGCATTTCTTCCAAGGAAACATGTCTTTTTCTCCTTTCTATTCGGCCTCTTCTACGTCAGTAGATTTACCGGATAAATATTTATTGTTATCAATCACAACCTTACCAATAAAGAAGATAACGATTGATAAAAGCATACCCATAGAGACATCACTGAGATGATGTGCTCCGACATAAATTCTAGCAAAAGACACAAGAAGTGCCCATGCTAAAGTGGCGTAATACATAGGAACTACGTACTTTTCATATTTCTTATTAATATAAGGTAAGAACAAGATGAACATCATGAAGGCCGCTACTCCTCCAGCGTGTCCACTTGGGAAAGATTTAAATTCTTCTTTGGTTAATAAACCACTATTAACGAAGAAGTCTTTTTCTTTACAAGGAACGTACCAAGGGTAGAAATCTAAGCCATTTCCTAACGATCTAAATCTTGGACGATTAAAAATAACTTTAAATAAAGAGACACCTGCCACTAAAGCTAAAGCAAACAAAACTGAAATGATTAAGTAATAAATCCAAAGTTTTTTATTGTCACTATGTTTAGCGGCCAAGAAACCAACAAAAGCAATCCCTAAATCAATAGGAGCGGCAATGAAATAACCATAGAAACGCTTAATATCAGTGTAGTGTTGGAATCCATTTGGACCAAAGAATTCTCTGCCAGTGAAATAAACTGAACAACCATATAGAGCGACAGCAAAAACATACATAAAGACAATTAAACAAATACGTAATGCTTTGCTTTTAGCAAATTCAAATTTATTGTTGTAACCAAAAACGATAAATCCACCAGCGAGGAACGCTAAAACAGAATATCCAAAAATAGGTCCTAAAACTGAGATAGTTAAACCAAATTTATTATCAGCGCCACCACTTGCAAATAAAGATTCACTGATTTGGAAATCAAAGAAAGATCCGATTACGAACCCTACTAATGCGATGATAAGGGCTATATAAATATGAATGTAATTCTTTTTCATAACGCTCACTATTATAGATAAAACTATTTTTCAAATAAAGAAGTTGATAAATATCTGTCGCCACTATCAGGGAATAACACTACGACATTTTTACCTTCAAATTCTTCTCTTTCACAGACTTTGATTGCACTAGCTAAAGCAGCGCCGCTAGATATACCTACAAGTAACCCTTCTAAAGAACCAACAAGACGAGCACATTCTAAAGCGTCTTCATCGCTAACTGTAGTCATTTCATCAATGATATCTAAGTCTAAAATCTTTGGAATAAAACCAGCTCCAATGCCTTGAATAGCGTGTTTCCCACTTCTTCCTTTGGAAATGACTGGACTATTTGCTGGTTCAACTCCAATAACTTTGACATCATTAATCATTTCTTTGAGGTACTTTCCAGTGCCACTAATCGTGCCACCAGTGCCAATACCAGCAACAAAAGCGTCAATTCTACCACCTAAATCACTGAAGATTTCTGGACCAGTAGTTTCATAATGCGCTCTAACGTTAGCGAAGTTATCAAATTGTCCTAATATGATTGAATTAGGATTTTGTTCATGAAGTTCGTTAGCCTTAGCGATTGCCCCTTTCATACCTAAAGAAGCATCGGAAAGAACAATTTCTGCTCCATAAGCTTTTAATAGTTTTCTTCTTTCAATAGACATACTTTCTGGCATCACTAAAATGCAGCGATATCCTTTCATCGCACAAATAGAGGCAATACCAATACCAGTGTTACCACTGGTAGGTTCAATAATAATTGTATCGTCGTTTAATAATCCTCTGTCTAAAGCATCATTAATCATATATAGAGCAGCACGGTCTTTAACCGAGCCAGTAGGATTAAAATATTCAACTTTTGCAAATAAATGACATTTTAAAGAGAACTCTTCTTCAATATGAGTGAGTTCAATAAGAGGGGTGTTACCAACAATTGCCGTAGAATCTTTAAATAGCATAGCTATCTCCTTTCATACTCAATAAGCGCAGTGAAGTGATTTGTGTCACCAACTTTGCCTTTGGTAATTTCCTTCTCTTCTTTATTTGAATATAAGTTAACTTCTTCATCAAAGACGATTTCTTTGTCGTAATTGATAGATAATGAACAAATACGATTATGACGATAAAAATCTAAATCGTGAGTGTCTAATATATAACTTATATAAAAGGTATTATTTAAGTGACCGTTAAGATCAACTTCAGAATATTTAACTTTTCGTGTATCTACTAAAGTAGCAGCGTCTCCATTAATTTTTTCAGGAAGTGGTAAATCATTCTTATCTTTCTCTGCTTTAAGTGGTTTGAAGCCTTCAGGTTTTATGACCACTCTTCTAGTTTCCTTATTAATAAGGGTCCACATACCACTACTAGAAATTAAAAGTTCGCCCTTTTTGTCATAAATTTCAAAATAACGTGGGAAAATAAATGATTTTTGTTCTCCTGGATGTGTGGTTATTGTTATCACTTCGTTAAGTTTAGGAGTTCGATAGATTTTTACATCCGCTCTAATAACAACCCATAAGAGGTTATTTTTAAGTAAATCAAAAGTTCCAGCAGATAAACTTTCTACATGATTTGATGCGACTTCTTGCATGAATTTGAAAAGTGATGAGAGTTTAAGCTCAAAGTTTATATCTACGTCAATTGAGGTTATAACGAATTTTTGTTTAAACATATTTAACTTTTAAATAATATCATTATTTCAAATAAAAAGCGTAGCGATTTATTCCGCTACGCCTAGATTATTTTATTTTACTTAATGACAACGTTATTCCCGTCATAATCAAGAACATACTTCTTATCAGTGGATAATTTACCTTCAACAATGTTTCGAGCGATCAATGTTTCGATATTGTTTTGGATAAATCTCTTAATTGGTCTAGCACCAAAGCGATCACTATAAGAATTATCGAGAATATACTTCTTAACCGCATCAGTAAATTCAAATGAATAATAAGATTGTTTTAGTCTTTCGTTAAGATCATTAAGCATCTTATTAACTATCATTCCTTGCACTTCTTTAGAAAGAGGTGAGAAATACACAATCTCATCAATTCTATTTAAGAATTCAGGTTTGAATGTTTGATGGAGCAATCCTTCGACCTTATCTCTTTGATTGTTGAGAAGGTATTCACTACCTAAGTTACTAGTCATAATGATGATTGTGTTTTTAAAGTCCACAACACGACCTTGAGAATCGGTAAGTCTACCATCGTCTAACATTTGAAGCAATAAGTTAAATACTTCAGGATGTGCTTTTTCGATTTCATCGAATAAAACAATAGAGTATGGATTTCTTCTCACTTTTTCAGTTAATTGTCCACCTTCTTCATAACCAACATATCCCGGTGGGGCTCCAATTAATCTAGAAGTTGAGTATTTCTCCATATATTCACTCATATCGATACGAATAATATGAGATTCGCTATCAAATAAAGCCTCTGCTAGAGCACGAGCAACTTCAGTCTTACCAACACCGGTAGGTCCTAGGAATAAGAAGGAACCAATTGGTCGATTGGAATCTTTGATTCCCGCTCTTTGTCTAAGGATTGCGTCACTCACCAACGATAACGCTTCATCTTGTCCAATAACTCTTTTTTGTAGAGTGGCTTTTAAATCTAGGATTTTTTCTCTATCTCCTTTTTCAATTTTGGATAGAGGAATATTTGTCATCTTGGAAATAATACGGGCAATTTGTTCTTCATCCACCACTTCAGAAAGCAAACGCTCAGAGCCATTACTAACATCTAGTTCTTTAAGTTTTTTCTCTAATTCAGGGATTTTCTTATATTGTAATTCGCCAGCTTTTTCATATTCAGAATGGCTTAAGGCAACTTCTAAATCAAACTTTGCTTTTTCAAGTTGTCCTTTCGCTTCTTTAACTTTAAGGATGTCTTCTTTTTCTTTCTTCCATTTATCTTGAAGTTCATTATCTTTCTTAAGAAGTCTAGAAAGTTCTTCATTAACTTCACCTAAACGTTTCTTGCTAGCTTCATCACTTTCTTTAGAAAGAGCAACCTTTTCAATTTGAAGTTGTCTAATTTTTCTTTCAAGTTCATCAAGTTCAGCAGGCATGCTTGCGAGTTCAACTTTAATAGACGCGCAAGCTTCATCCACTAAGTCGATTGCTTTATCTGGAAGGAATCTACTTGTTAAATATCTATTGCTTAAGGTAGCGGCTGCCACTAAAGCGTTATCAGTAATTTTTACTCCATGGAAAGACTCGAATCTATTTTTAAGTCCACGAAGAATAGTAACGGTGTCTTCTACACTTGGTTCATTAATTAAAACTGGTTGGAATCGTCTTTCTAGAGCGCGATCTTTCTCAATATACTCGCGATATTCTTTTAAAGTAGTCGCGCCTATACAATCAATCTCACCTCTAGCAAGCATAGGTTTAAGCATATTAGAAGCATCAAGAGCTCCATCTGTCCTACCCGCTCCAACAATAAGATGAATTTCATCAATGAAAAGAATAATCTTTCCTTCAGATTCTTTAATCTTATTCAAAACAGCTTTAAGACGTTCTTCGAATTCTCCACGATATTTAGCACCCGCAACAAGAGCGCCCATATCGAGTTCATAAATGATCTTATCCTTAAGGATAGTAGGAACATCATCTTTGACAATACGTTCAGCTAATCCTTCAAGAATTGCGGTTTTACCAACACCTGGTTCACCGAGTAAAATGACGTTATTTTTAGTTTTTCTAGCTAATATTTCAATGATTTTTCTTATCTCTTCATCACGGCCAATAACAGGATCGATTTTTCCTTTTTTAACTTCTTCACATATGTTACGGCCAAATTTTTGAAGGACTTCTTTATCATTTTCATAATCTGGTACTTGATTCATTTGCATAAATTTAATCCTCCTTTATGTACTTCTATTTTATCACAAAATTAGCACTCTTCAAGCGTGAGTGCTAAAAAACTTTATACACATTGTGTATCTTTTTCTTTATGAGCACTTCTCTTTCATTTTAATACCCATTGGGGGTATACTTTATTCGAGGAAAATATTATGGAAAATTGTCCGCACTGTAAGAAAAAAGTGAGAAGCGAAGAGCTTACTACAAATTTAACCACTAGACTCAATCGTATCTCTGGTCAATTAAACGGAGTCAAAAAGATGCTTGATGAAGAAAGATATTGTAGCGATATCTTAATTCAAATAGCTGCAATTGAAAGCGCACTTAAAGAAGTTGGTTTTATTATTCTAAAAGATCATATGCTTACCTGCGTAAGTGATGATATCAAAAATAACGACTTTTCTTCTTTAGAAGAAGCAATTGAAATTAGTAAGAAATTAAAATGATACTAGATAAAAAATATAAAATAACAGGAATGAGTTGTGCGGCTTGCTCAAGCCGTGTTGATAAGGTAGTTAGAAGCCTTAGTGGCGTTAAAGAAGTTAATGTCAATCTTTTGACTAACTCAATGGTTGTCAGTTATGACGAGAAAATAGTAAATGCTTCTACTATCACTAAAGCAGTTGAAAAAGCTGGATACGGAGCGGAACTCCTTCAAGAAAACAATCATGGCTTATCAATCTCAAAAGAGGAATTGAAAGATACATCCACTCCTAAACTACTGAAAAGATTGATTATTTCCTTTGTGTTATTAATCCCACTTTTTTATTTGAGCATGGGTTATATGCTTAACTGGCCAATTGGAGAGTTAAGAAACAACCTATACATACTCGCAATTATAGAATTTGTTCTCTCTTTATTAATTATTCTCATAAATAACAAATTCTTTATAAGTGGAACAAAAGCGTTACTACATCTATCTCCAAACATGGATTCTTTAGTGATGATAGGAAGCGGAGTCAGTTTTATTTATTCTGTAGTAATGGGGTCAATCCTAATATCGAACACGATTAACGGAGATTCTTTAGAATCTTTGAACATGATTATGATGAATATATCTTTTGAAACCGCTGGAATGGTTCCAACATTGATAACGATAGGAAAAACATTAGAGAGTTATTCAAAAGGCAAAACCACAAACGCGATAAAAGATTTAATGGATTTGTCTCCAAAGACCGCAACTATTCTTGATAATGGAGTTGAAATAGAAATCCCAGTAGAAGATGTAAAAATAGACACAATATTTGTTATTAAACCTGGAGAGAATGTTCCAGTAGATGGAGAGATTATTGAAGGTAATGGTTCTATTGATGAATCAATGTTAACTGGAGAAAGCATGCCTATAGATAAATCTATTGGAGATATCGTTAAAAGTGGAACTACTTCTATTAATGGGGTTTTAATCTGTAGAGCAATTAGAGTCGGTAAAGATACTACTCTTAACCAAATAATTTCAGCGGTTGAGAAAGCTGCTAATAGTAAAGCAAAAATTAGTAAAATTGCAGATAGAGTAAGTTCAATATTCGTGCCGGTCGTCATATTAATATCAATAATTGTATTTACCTTTTGGATGTCTTTTGGAAACGAATTCTTACTAAATCACCCAGATATAAAGTCTTCATTACTCTCTTATTCATTTGAAAGATCGATTGCGATATTAGTCATTTCTTGTCCATGCGCTTTAGGACTTGCAACACCTGTAGCAATTATGGTTGGAAGTGGCAAAGCTGCTAGAAATGGGATCCTATTTAAAAACGCGGAAGCGATTGAAGAAACAGGAAAAGTTGATTACGTAATATTAGATAAAACAGGAACAATAACAGAAGGGAAACCATCAGTAACAAAAGTGATTTCCTATATTGATGAAAACGAATTATTGTCCATTGCTTTGTCGTTAGAAAACGGAAGTTCACACCCATTAGCAGAGGCTGTTAAGAAGTATTGTATTGATAACAAAATCTCTGGCAAATCCGCCACGGATTACATCTCAATAAATGGGCGTGGAATCACAGCAAAAATAGGAAAAGAGGCCTATTTTGCCGGTAATTTAGCCTATTTTAACGAAAAATCATCGGCAAAACTCGATTATCTCATATACGAAGAGTTATCTAAACAAGGAAGTACACCACTATTATTCTTCACAGACAATAAACTGCTTGGCATCATTGCTGTCAGCGATAAAATCAAAGAAGATAGTGTCAAAGCCATCTCCTTAATCAAAAGCTTAGGAGTAGTTCCTATAATGCTAACTGGAGATAATGATTTGGTTGCAAAACACATAGCAAATCAAGTCGGAATTGATATTGTTATCAGTAACGTCCTTCCAGAAGGAAAGTTAGACATCATTAATAAGTTCAAGAAATATGGAAAAGTAATGATGGTTGGAGATGGTATTAATGACGCCATTGCGTTAACAAGTGCTGATATTGGAGTGGCAATTGGGTCAGGAAGCGATGTTGCCATTAATAGCGGGTCTATCGTTTTAATGAAATCCACTCTAATGGATCTATATGCTGCAATAAGATTATCTTCTTATACGTATTTGAATATAAAAGAGAACCTATTTTGGGCATTTATATATAACTTAATTATGATTCCTATAGCGGCTGGAGCGTTTTCACAAGTTGGACTATATAGAGTTCTTCCTTGGATGGGAAGCGCTGCAATGGCAGCCTCAAGTGTCTTTGTGGTTCTTAACGCTTTAAGAATTAATCTATTTAATCCATATAGAAAAAGAACAAAGCAAAAGAAAGTTCCAATTCCAGATTTCATAAATAATTGTGAGGTATGTTCTAATAAAGGAGAAAAGATCATGGAAAAAACAATTAAAATTGAAGGCATGATGTGCATGCACTGCGTTCAACACGTAAAAGAAGCTTTAACTGACGTTAAAGGGGTTGAAGAAGTTGAAGTATCTTTAGATAATGGTGAAGCAACAATCAAAAGTAAAAAAGAAATAAAAGAAAAACTACTTATAGATGCAGTTACTAAGGCTGGCTATAAAGTAGTTCAATAATTATTCGTTAAGATATTCTAGTTCGTTTTCAAATGGAATGGACCATTCATAAGAGATGAGGAACTCTCCTGGAAAATGCTTACTCTTTTTATCTAGCAAATCATAATAATCGCACTTAATATTCTTAGTGTTTAAAGATAAAGATGCTCTAGAGAAATTAACACAGTTAAAATCGATCTCTTGTAGAGTTTGTCTAAGTCTCCACACTGCATCACGATATAAAATCTTCGCTTTGTCGATTTGTTTATCGGGCCATAAAAAGGTGATTACTTGTTCCATTGTTAAGCTTTTCCCACGATGAACAACTAATAACGCTAATAATTCTTTTGATTTCGAAGAGGAAAATTTGACAAGTCGTGAATTATAGAAACAATCAAACGATCCAAAGGTTTTTACAACCATCACGGATGTTTGATTTTTTATTAAATTGATATGGGCTTCAAGTTCCATTAAGCTTACTGGTTTATATATCAAACCAACAACATTTTTTCTAATCTTTTCAGGTAAATCATCTATGGTAATGTTTAAACCTGTAATGAAACAAATTCTAATATCAGGAGAAATCTTTATTAATTCTTGAGCAAGATCCTCACCTGATATATTGGGCATCTTGATATCTAAAAACGCTCCATCGACATCATTGTTTTTAACATAGTTAAGTATAAGGTTTAAATCATCTTTAAAGAACTTATATTCAACATTATCGTTATTGATAATTTGATCGAGAAATAAATGTAAAGAAAGGATTTCATCATCCACTACTATGAGTTTCATAAATTGTTCTCCTTTCTTTTTGGAATTGTAATAGTAACAACAGTGCCTTCATTAATTATAGATTTGATATCAACTGAGGCATTTAGATATAAAGAAAGCCTCTCTTTTGTGTTTTTTATACCCACTGAATTATCATGAATTGATGAGGAATCAAAGCCCACTCCATTATCACTAATAACTATGAAATAATTGTGCTCATCTTCGGATGTTGATATCTCAATAACACCATCTTCTTTTTCGTTAACCTTGGAATATTTTACAGAGTTCTCCACAAAAGGTTGAATTGAGAATAAAGGCACATCGAAATCAAGAGAATCAATATCAAAGATAACATTAAACTTAATAGTCACTTTTAAATTGATAAATTCAATGTAAGCAGAAACATTTTTGAGTTCTTTATCTATAGTCACTAAATGGACATCTGCAGAATCGATATAGTTTCTTAATGAAGTTGAAAATAGATCAATTGCTAAATTACCTTTTTCAGTACTCTCAAGATAGGCTGCTTTAATAATATTTAATGAATTAAAAAAGTAATGAGGCGCCATCTGATTTTTAAGAACCGTAGATTCAAGTTCCTTAACCATTTTCTCATACTCTTGTTGTTTAAGAACCTTAGAGTTAGTGGCAATAATAAAATAGAAATAAATTGAGAAGAATAGAGCGAACACCGCTAGAGTTAAAATTGAAGTAATACCTCTAAACATATATAGAATTCCAGGGTTACTAGAAATAGATTCAGCAAGAATAATACATGTGCAGGTAATAATAATCGCACTAGTAAAAACAAAGGGAACACTATAGGTGTTGTTTTTCTTACAGATTAATCCAATTTTAAATAGGATATACGCTACACTTACGCAGAGCAAAATCGCACCTATATAAGACATTTGCACAAACGTTAAAGATACTAATAAAGTTGCCGATATCAAAAACGTAGTCATAAAAACAATCTTTTCATAAGAACTAAGACTCAAATTATATTGTTTCTTTAAATGACGATATGTTGAGTATAAAAACGAAAAATATACAAAATAATTAATAATCTTAGAGGTAACAATTAAATTGTAATCAGAGATATCAAACGAAGCTCCAATACTAAGTAATAAGTATAAAAAGTCTCTAGAAGAAAAAATAAGCAATAATATAAACAATGATGAAAACGCTGTATAAAAATCAGAGCCCTTAACAAAAACAGGGGACAAGAATTCAATAATAGCTATAGCTACCATTCCAAAAATAGATATGGCAGTGATAATGACCATCGCGTCATTAAATCCAGGCATGAAAGAAAGTCCACTCCTATAACCAAAATATCCATATAGGAACAAGAATAATAAAGTTAGAACACTATAAACAACTAACGATATATCTAATGGAAGGAACTTTTTCATTAGATTTATTCTATATTTATTCAAATAAAAATAAAATATCCAAACAATCAATTTGAAGAGAAGAGAATGAACCGACTGTTTGAATATTGAATGTCCTTAAAACTTATTTGTCTTAAGAACGTTGAAATTATAAATAAGCAAGTGCTAAAAATGTGCTAAATATATTTATTTTTTTATTAAAAATTTGAAATAATATAAGAAGGAAATATGAAAAACGGTATAGATATTAAGATAATTTTTACTGATATAGACTGGACAATTCTTGATCATA
Organism: Bacilli bacterium; assembly: GCA_045226015.1. Lineage (GTDB taxonomy): Bacteria > Bacillota_I > Bacilli_A > RFN20 > CAG-826 > UBA2450. Next base: position 17,232 of record JBGVBY010000002.1, read on the forward strand.
GAAATAGACCTCCTAAGTTCGATAAAAAATCGATAAAATTTTTATCAAAACTTCAAAAAAGAGGAATCAAAGTCTTTTTATGTACTGCTAGGCCCTATCATTCGCTTAAACAAATTGGTCTATTAGACTTCTTTACTCCTGATGGATTAATTCTTGCTAACGGTGGTCTTGTGATAATCGATGACAAAGTAATATATAAAACTGTGATGCCTCAAAAAGAGTTTGAGGGGCTTTGTGATTTAGCGAAATCATTAGATATAAATATTGAGGGTGTTAGAACACACGATTGCTTCTTAATATCACCTGCTAATGACGCGGTTAAATATCTTTTTATGGCGTATCCAGAATCTATACCACCCATTGAAGACTACCATAATCAAGAAGTGATAGGGGCCACGTTATTCGCACCAAAGGAATATGATGAAACATTCAAAAAGCACCTCAAAAATGGCTCGCATTACTTCAGATATCATGATTTTGGAGTGGATATTGCCAGTGAAATTCACGATAAAGGTATCGCGATTGATATTGTTTTAAAAGAGCTTAATATCTCAAAAGAAAATGCATTTGCTATTGGCGATGATAATGCTGATATATCAATGTTTAATGCGGTCAAATATAGTGTCGCCATTGGAAACGCCAAAGAGGAAGTTAAAAACTCTGCTTTATATATAACAAAACCCGTACATAAGCACGGGTTAAAGCATATTCTTAAAAAACTTCTTTATTAATTATTACCTAAAAGTTTTAAATATTCATCAAATAGGTTTTTCGCGGATTCTTTAACGTCATATCCGTTATCTTTAACCATTTGAACAGTGTCAATTCTTGGTTTCTTTTTATTTACCGCTTCAACCCATTTAGAAACATCATTATCGCCAATTGGGAGATATTCGCCGTATTTAGTAAACAAAGTAACCTCAGGAACAAATTCAGAACAGACGACATATAAACCATTTGTCTCTGCTTCAACCGCTGCAAGTCCTAATCCTTCATATAATGAAGGGAGAACAAAAGAATCGAATATAGAATAGTATTTACCAATATCTTCTTTAGGGACATAAACTTTGACATTAGTTAATCCCATTTTCTTTATTTCATTATTTAAAACTTCTTCATATGGACCATTACCGACAATAAGGTATTTATTATCTTTGTCGATTTTAGCCATGTCCAACATATACTTTTGATACTTTGTGCCCACTAATCTTCCAATAGTGCCAATGATATAGTCGCTCTCACTATATCCAAGTTCTTTTCTTAATCTATTTCTAGCTGTTTGATCAAATAAGAAACGTTCTATTTCTACTCCGTTATGGATTACTTTAACAAGCCCTTTATCAAAAGCTTTATCACCAAATTGGAATCTAGCAGCAGCTTCAGAGCACGCAAAATAGACATTCGCGTATTTTCTTGAGAACTTTCTAAGTATCAATTTGGCAATATGTCTTTTAAACTCTTTCTTATTGCTAATTGAATGAGAATGGGCAATTCTAATTGGGCATTTATTCTTTTTGGCAATTCTTAAAGGAAAAACACTCAATGTGTTTAAGTGAGAATGAATAATATCATAATCGCCTTCTTTAATAATCTTATCAATAGCCTTATTGAACTTATGTAAGTGCTTAATATTAGGAACAAAAATGATTCTGCCACCACGACTCTCAATTTCCTCTGTAGGCACTAAAGTAGAGGTATCGTAAGCAACAAAAGTGCAGTCAACCTTATCGGCAATATATTTATAGTGGCTCATCACAAAAGCTTCTAAGCCTCCGCCAGTAAAACCACCAACAATTTGTAATAACTTAATCTTCTTTTGTTCCATCTTCTTTATTAACTTCAACGTTATTTGGAGTGGCGAGTTTATTTTTCTTACGAATATGTAAAAGTTTTAAAGTTTGATCTAAGTAATAGGCTCTCTCTTCTTTGTTAAACGTAACATAAAGAGTGCACAGTAAATAAATACCAACAACAAGAACGCCATTAATTAGGAACTTCCATTTGATGTTTTCAACAGGGTTAAATAAGTGTAAAGCGATACCAGAAGATAAAGCGATCGCAATAGTTATACCGCCACGAGTGTAGATTTCTTTAAAGAATCTAGGTAAAGATATCTTCAAGTATTTCTTATAAGAAACGTTATCTAAAATAAGTTGGACGATTCTCGCAATCATAATAGCGATAGAAGCACCAACTGCTCCAGTAACAGCACCACCAATATTTCCAATATTAGAAGCACCGATTAATCCGGCATCTTTACTTGATAACCAGAATGATAATGCTAAGTTAATAAATGCTTTAGCAGCAGCGTTAAGCGCTAAAGGCTTCATGTATCCTCTAGAGAACATCGCTGTCTCAAATACAATTTGAGGAATATTAAAGACGTCATATATACAAAGCGCTATGATACACCAATAAACTAATTGATATTCTTGATCGGCACCTAACCAAATAAAGATGAATTCTTTACCGACTGAAACGAATCCTATAAAAATCAAAGTAATAACTACAAATTGTAGTTTACCAATTTTAGCTGCCAGTTGCTGTAGATGTTCTCGCCGTTCTTCTTCCGTTCCATGAGCGTCAGTTCTAGCGACTTTTGCTAGGAAGAATGAGTTAGCAATAGCACCGAAAGTGAATATATAGCCTTCAATAGTCGTAACAATCGTAAATAAAGCAACTTGATCAGCGTCACTAACAATACCTAAAATTGATGGGGTGATGTTAATAACAAGTCTAACAGAAATTGCGTGGACTAAGGACCACATAGAGAACTTAAGAACAGATTTGAGTTCAGTCTTAGAGATTTTTAATCTCAAGTCTAACTTAACATTGAGGTATGTTCTCATATAAACAAGACGGATAACCGCTGCAACAACGCCACTAATCGCGTTAACTGCGGTAATACCAATAATGCCCCAATCAAGTTTGATACAAACAATTGTGAAGACAAAATATAAAGTCTTTTGAATTAAATCAGCAAGTTTATTAAAGCTAAACTTTTCATAAGTAGAAATAACTCCAGTAAAGGTTTGTGATGGGAAAGATATCAATGAATATCCACCAACAATAAGCACTAAGAATTGGAGTTTTTCAATTTCTTGAGGAGTGTATGTATTCTTATAAAGAACAGGACATAAGAAATAAACTAAAGCAATAACAGCAACGAAAGCGATATCAATAATTAAATATAATTTAAAGATTGCAGCCAAGAACCTTTGAACACCATCTTTATCTCCAGCAGCACGTAATCTAGTTAAGTACGTGTTTGTGGCGGTTGCTAAACCAAAATCTAAAAGAAGTAAGGTAATGATAGAAGTTGCTAAACCATATAGGCCGTAGTCAACCTTACCAAAAGCATTTAAAATCATTGGGGTTAAAACTAACCCGTGAATGATACTAACAAAAAATGCTAAATATCCTAATATTGCACCAATGGCAATATTCTTTTTACTTTTATGCTCAATTCTCTCAACGTTAGTCTCGTCACTGATTTTAGTCATGTCGTTTTTCCGTTAACTTTAATGATTATATATTTTTACTAAAAATTAGTAAAGAAAAGACAAGCATTATAACTTGTCTATTATTTTATCTTCCTTAAAATTTTTACCATACATGAGATAGTTGAATCGCAAATAACATGTAGGGAGTTTAATAAATTCCACTTGTGAACTTTTTTAAGTTCTGCCTTATATTTATTAATGTATTCTTTATAAAATGGTCGAACAGATAAGCGCCTGGTAAAGGCAAAAATGATACGTTTTAGCTGTTTATATTCATGTTTTGCCACTAAAGGGACAATATGATCTCTATCAAATTCGTTGAAATCATGAATCAATAAATCCATCTTGTTAGTAACTTGTAAGTCGTGAATTCGATTATATGATGCTTTTTTATTAATTACCCTAAAAGTTGCGCCTTCTTTAAGAAGCTCAGCCCATAAATAATAATCCTGCATAAACTTCATATCTGTTCTAAAGGTGTGTCCCTTGATTAAGTTTTTCGGAAGTAAAAGTGAACATCCGTTTATTGTAGAAGAGATAATATCATATACGTTTTTAACGTTTTTGCTCTTTGCTGCCGCTCTAAATTTAAACTTACCGTTCTTATCGATGTATTTAGTTTTAGTAAATGTAATTATCTTTTCGTTTTCACCTAGTTCAACCCATTTCTTTACACGAAGTTCGATTGAATCATCTTTAAAGACATCATCATGAGAAAGCCACACCAAGAAGTCTCCGTTAAAGTGCTCAATACCATAGTTAAGAGCCGAAGAAACTCCTCCATTTTCTTTTTCAATATACTTAACTCTAGGGTCACTTAAATATGGTGCTACCGCTTCACGAGTTAACCCATTATCAGTACTGCCATCATTGACAACAAGAATTTCCAAATTTTTATATGTTTGGCTAATTAAACTATCTAAAGCATCCTTAATATAATTGCTTCCGTTATAAACAGGAACAACAACAGAGACTAAATTATTTGTCATATTTATCACCTAAAAGATATTTCTCAAATGTTTTAGCAACATTTTTAATATCTAAGTTCTCAAAGCTATTAGTAGGTTTAGCGTTATTTTTCCAATCGATTAACGCATCAACCCATTTTTCTTTATCGTCATCTAAAGATAACACTTCAACTTGATCAGTAACAAAAGTCTCATTGGTAACACGTTCACTAGTCAAACATTTGAGTCCGGTTGCTTGTGCTTCAACGATAGAAAGAGGGAAACCTTCACTTAGTGACGGGAAGAAGAATAAATCCATTGCCTTATAAATACGATCCATATCTGTTCTCTTAGAAAGAATAAGGGTTCTATCGCTTACACCCTTAGAGGCGATATAATCAATAACTTCATTTTTAAGATTGCTTTCTATATCAGCGTCTCCATCAAGTAATAAAAACGCATTTGGCTTCTTATTAAGAAGTTCTACAAATCTATCAACAATAAAGTAATGGTTTTTCTCAACTGTAAATCTACCAACGTTACCAACAACATAAGCGTCTAAAGGAATACCTAAATCTTTTCTAGCGCCTTCTTTTGTAAATTGGTTATTAATGAATCTTTCAAGTTTAACTCCGTTATATAAGGTAATTGTGTTATTGAAACCATATTTATTTCTTACTTCGTTTTCCATGAACTTAGATAAGCAAATCAAAGTCAATCTACCGGTTTCATAAACCTTCTTAATTTGTGGAGTGTCTGGATGTCCTTCTTCAAAATACGCTTTTGCGGAACTATGAAGTGTATAGAAAATCTTTAAATCAGGATTTTCCTTCATCGCTTTTTCAATATAAGAAATCATTACGAGATGGCAATGAATAAAAGAAACATCATATTTTTTACAGCATTTTTGGATGTAATTAGAAATAAGCCTTTTACCACAAATCTTATGCAAAAGTCGGGTAAAAACGGAATATTTCTTATAAATCACATCGTATTTGATACCAGCTTCTCTAAGGATTTTAGAATTAACAGATCCTTCATAATCCCACATCAGGATTAATTTGAGTTCAACGTTTTTTGAGTCTTGAAACGCAAGAGCGTATTCCTTAACTAGAGATTCAGCTCCCCCGTTAGCGAGAGTTGGAATGATTTCTAGTAATACTTTTTTCTTTTCCATAAGTAAATACATTTTATCAAATGATAAGTTTAGAAAAAAGAAAGAGTTGTGTTAATATATGTGGGTATGGAACACAAAAGAATTGCCTTTATCAATTCTACTTCAGGCGGTAGCACCGGAAATATCGCTAGAAAGCTAATCAAGGAATATCCTGGTGAAGCAAAGTTATTCTGTTTTTTTGGTAGCGAAGATCAGGATGTCATTAAAATCAACATCTCTAAAATAAGCGACATCTTTTCACATTCTATTTCTAGAATTGACGGAAAAGACGGTTTCCACTATCACTCTTTGACAAATAAATTAATTAAGGAACTTGATACTTTTAAACCTGATATCATTCATATCCACAATCTTCACGGATATTACTTAAACGTTCCACTTCTTTTTGACTACATCAACAAGAATAAAATTGAAGTTATATGGACACTTCACGACTTCTGGGCTTTAACCGGAAGATGCGCAATTCCTGAAGAATGTACCATGTTCTTAAATGGTTGCAATGAAAGATGTCCAAATAGAAAGAACTATCCATATGCGATTGTTCATAACGAGAAGAAATTATATAAGAAAAAGGTGTCACTACTTTCTTCTTTGAACAATGTTCAAATAGTGACTCCAAGTGAATATCTTATGGATTTTGTCAAACAAACTTACTTAAATAAGTATCCTCTTCAAATTATTAATAACGGCATTGATTTATCAAAATTCTATTTTGAAGAAAGTGATTTAAAGCAAAAACTTAAAATTAAAGAAGATAAAATTGTCTTATTAGATGTAATGCTCCCTGTTAGTTATCATAAAGGCATTACATTTCTAAATAAACTTGCGGATGAATTAGATGATAAATATCAGATCGTTCTTATCGGTAAAAATGAAGATAACTTATCCATCAACAAAAAAATTCTGCATATCCCATTTATCAAACAAGAAGAGTTACATCTATACTATTCATTCGCTGATATTTATATCAATCCTACAATAAGCGACAATTATCCAACTGTCGATATGGAAGCTATATCATGTCACTTACCAGTCATCAGTTTTGATACCGGAGGAAGTAAGGAAATTGTTAAAGATAACGTAGGACAAATCATCAAAAAGAAAGATTATGAAGCTTTCAAAAAGGCTATCGAATCTTTCAAAAAAGAAGATTATAAAGCTGAAGACTTCGAGAAAAGAAGAAAAGAATTCGACGAAGCCGAAATGGTAAAAAAATATTTCAAGTTATATAAATAAATCCCCGTTAGGGGATTTTCATTTATTCATTAATAGCTCTAGCAGGGTCTTTTCTACTCGCTATCAAGCTAGGAATTAGAGCAGACACTATCGCGGTAATTAAGCCTACTCCAATCATAATCGGAGCAACCCACCATTTAAAGCCACCTAGCTCAAACGTCGTGGAACTTAATAAATAGAACTTATAATCATATATTGCTTTTTTGATTATGGCGTTTACCGGATCGACTAGTAGTAGCGATAACAAAACAGACAAAGTACTACCTAATAACCCAGTAATTATAGATTCCGTTTCCACCATCAGCGCTATATCAATACGTCGCGCACCCATAGAACGTAATAGTCCTATCTCGTTAGTACGTTGATGAATAGACACATGAGTCAATATTCCATTTAAAACTGCACTAATAAACACCGATACACCAACAAATACATAAAGAACTGATGTCATAAGCGAAATAGCGCCATCAAACTGATCAGTAACTTTTTCTAAGTAATCGTTATATTTAAGTGTTGTAAAGTCGACCGTGTCATCTTTGATGTATAAAGAGAAATAGTCACGAATCTGGCTTCTACTCGTAAAATCTTTAGTGAAATAATATAAGGTAGTTACTCTTTCAAATTGTCCAAAAGTAAACAAAAGTGATTCATAGACATACTCTTTGCTGTAATGCATTGATCCATACTGGACATCTTGAAACGCTTCGCCAGTCATAACATTTCTTTCAATTCCGTCTTCAAGCTGTCTTAAAACCATTGGAGAGGTATTTGAATCTTCAAGTACACGATTTAAGAACGCTGTTGTGTACATGATTCCGGTTTCTAAAAGCGGATTATTACTGTTTCGTTTTTCTCTAATAATACCGGAAATACGCAATTCATATGTTGATGATTCATATAATTCCTGATCAGTTTTTGAAGAATAGTTATATGTATCAGTTCCTGGGTCATATTCAAAATAATCTCCGACAGGAACATATTTATATGTTTTTGGTTGTTTTGTGTCTCCATCACCAACAATATCAGTAAAATCAATTTTGGTTTCACTGTAGTGAGAAGTATCAACATCAAAGCCAAGATACTTAAGATCGTTACCTGTGATTCTGTTATATGAATCAACCACTAAAAGTACTTCGTGCTCATTAGTAGGGAAGTGTCCTGCTAAACAATCATATTCACCTTGGATAAATGATTCATCATCTAAACCTTTATAAAAGTAGTATGAAGTTGAACTAACACTCTTATAAGTTGTGTCATTAACTTGAGCAAACAATTGGAAATTAGTAACCGATGCCTTGTAGTTAAGGTAATAGTAGTCTATAGGCATCTTATCCATATAATCTAAGAAGCGATCACTCATATAATTTGAGTGCTCTTGTTTAGCGTAGTCACTCAAATCAACAAAGACAACCGGTTCATTAGTGAAAGGAACATAATGATATTCGCTTCCTTCATACGCTGTCTTTGAATATGAATTAATTTGAACAGGATATTTTGATAACGATTTACTTTCAGTGTCAACAAAGGCGCTTTCTACACCTTTGCTGATTGATAAAATAAGTCCTACTCCAGCTAAGCCTAATGCAGAAGCAACAACTATTGCGATAGAAGAAAATTTCTTCACAAAAATGTTCTTAAATGCCCATTTCGCAGATGTTGTATAAGGCAATCGTACCTTATTTAATTCTTTGATTTTACCGTCAGAACTCGCTTGAATTGGGTTTGAATCACGAACAATTTTCCCATCGCTTAATTCAATAATGCGATCAGAATATGTTTCAGCGTAATCCTTATTATGTGTAACAACAACGATGAGATGATTTTTTGACAAAGACTTCAATAATTCCATCGTCAACTTACCGTTTTTAGAGTCAAGCGCCCCTGTTGGTTCGTCCGCTAAAATAACTGTAGGATTGCCAATTAAGGCTCTAGCAATAGCCACTCTTTGACGTTGACCACCGGAAAGAGCTTTTGGTTTGTCATATTTCTTGTCCAATAAATCAACTTTCTTTAATGCCTCATCAATTAAAGGCTCAATATCTTTAACTCTATTGATTTGAAGCTTAACAGCGACATTGTCTCTAACGTTTAGATGAGGAAGTAAGTAACAGTTTTGTAATACAATACCAACTTTGTTGTTTCTATATGAATCCCAATCCTTACCTTTAAAAGAAGAAGTATTAAGTCCATCAACAACCATTTCCCCACTAGTGGGTTTATCAATACCACCGATAATGTTTAATAAAGTGGTTTTGCCACTACCAGAAGCACCTAAAATAGAAACAAAGCCAACTTCAGGCAACTCTAAAGACAGATTGTCTAAAGCAACAACTTCATCTTCGCTTTGTTTTCTTTTGTAAATCTTTGAAATATTTCTAAGAGAAATCATGTACTTATTATATAACCTGATTGCTCATGTAAAAATAAAAAACGACTTGGTTAACCAAATCATTTCTTACATTTATAGGATATATCGTAGTAATCTCTCCAAGGATTTATCTCTTCAAATTTCTTAGCAACGTTTAAGACTCTACTATCATCGTCTTCATTACCAATAATTTGAATACCAATCGGGACTTTGTTTTTATTTAAACCAATTGGAGTAGAAGCGCATGGATTAACAACAAAGTTAGCGATATATGTTAAGCAGAACCCGATAAGAGAATTGATTTTCTTTCCATTAATATATTCAGGTCCTTTAGTGTTTCCATCATTCGAATTAAGAACACCTGTAACCGCACTGACTGGAGAAAGGATAATATCGTATTCTTTAAACACCTCATCAAAAACTTTTTTAATGATTAGTTGATACTCATGGTATTTATTGATTTCTTTCTTACTAGTCTTAAGAGCCTTTTCATTATATTCAATAAATTCAGGTGGAACATCTCTAAGAATTGAGGTACCAATATCCTTGTATTTCTTGTATTCGATTGATGAGTCTAGAGAAATATTTAAACACCACTGTTCAGTTAAATCATTAACGTCGATATCAAGTGGGAAACTAATTTTATGAACTGTTGCTCCTTTTTTCTCAAGAAGTTTAGCAGCGTTATACACTCTTTCCTTAACTTCTTCTTCGACTTCAAAGATTCCAAAATCGTCCGTGTATCCGACTCTCAATCCTTCGATGGAATCATCAAGTTTAGATAGATAATCAACTTTGTTATTCGTCATTTCTTTAAGTAAAATCGCTGTGTCTAAGACAGTCTTACTTAAACAACCATTCATGCAGTAAGGGAATATATCTTGAGTTAATTCTTCTCTAACTGGTAAATCTAAGGTTTTACTACTAGCAACAAAACCAAAAGTATTGGAATAACACGCGGGAATTCTAATCGATCCTCCTGCGTCCCCTCCTTCAGCAATTGGGACTAAACCACCGCAAACAGCAGCGGCAGATCCACCACTAGAACCACCAATATTGTATTTTTTGTTAAATGGGTTAAGAGTTGGACCATACATATAATTATCAGTCACACCTCTAAAGCCAAAGCTTGGAGCGTTGCATTTTCCAATAGCGATACCGCCTAAATTCTCCATGGCAGTGACAAAGAAGGAATCGTGTTGATCTTTACGATAAATACACTTAACTCCTCCCGCGGAATTCCACCATCCCTTTTTACTATCAAAACAATCTTTCAACGCAAATGGAACTCCTGCAAAAGGACCAACATATTCACCTTTGTTGATTCTTTCTTCAATTTCTTTTGCCCTATTTTTTGCATATTCCACTTCTAAGTAAGTAAAGGCATTAATTCTTCCGTTATATTTTTCAATGCGTCTAAGGTAATAATCTAAAACATATGTAGGAGTTAAAACTTTACGATTAACTAGATCTCCTAGTTCAGAAGCAGATAAGAGTTCTAACTTATAGTTACTTCTAATGTATTCTTCTCCAACATTGTGCTCTCTCCAATATTTAACAACGCGATATCCAATAGGGGCAAATATCGCTTCACTAGCGAGCTCAACAAACGCACAGATAATAGAAGCCCCAATAACTTGTTGAATGGTCCAATTAACTTGAGTAGCACCTGGAATCATTGGTAAAAGGTAGAACGCTAAGAAAGCAAATAAGAAGTTATCTAATATTTGACCAAATAAAGTAGAAACATAACTACGGATTAAGAAAGCAATTCTTCCATTTGGATTTCTTTTAATCTTCTTACCAACAAAGATATTGATATAGTTATTGCTCAAGGCTGAAATGATAAACGCAACTGTACTGGCTAAAAGGATAGACCATTGGCTGAAGACAAAAATATCAAACGAAGGATCTTTCAATATCAAAGATATAAGAAAGAAAATAAGGCCAACAGTCATATTGACCATAATAGCGAGGAACGATAAAAAATTAGCGGCTTTCGCACCGAAGTGTTTAGTGACTACGTCTAACACCAAAAACGCAAACCAAGAAACACATATTCCAGCGTTCAAAGCTAAATATTCTAGATTAACTAGTTGAAAGGATGATAGTAGGTTCATTCCCACTACCGATAAACAAAAAAGAATAACTACATATATTGGTATAGACCTCAATAAAAGAGTTATTCTTTGAAATAAAAAATGTTTTCTCAAAGTACAATTCTCCTTGGTTTTATTTTATATAGCGAAGGATTTAGAGGCCGAACTCCGCTTTTTAAAGTTTGGCAGGGGTAGTAGGAATCGAACCCACATTGACGGTTTTGGAGACCGGAGTACTGCCTTTGTACGATACCCCTAGTTTGCTCGGAATAATTCCGAGATAAGATTATAAACTACGTAAGACAGAATTTACAAGAGACATATCAACTTGTCCAGCGTAATTCATTTTGAAATGTTTCATGACATTAGGAACGCTTCTATCTTCTAAGGACATGATGATATCTTTAATCTCTTGTTCGCTTAATTGCTTTGGAAGATATCCGTTAAGGACTTCTTCTTGCTTGGTGATATTGTCCGCTCTTTCGGAGTTGCCAACTTTAATATAACCTTCTTTTTCATCAGAAAGTTCTTTTAAAGTTTTTTGGATGATAGCGAGTAATTCTTTGTCTCCAATTTCTTTTCCGTTAGAACGTAATTCAACTTCTTGTAATTTGTATTTAGTTAAAACGATTGATAAGACCGCTCTAGAGGTGGCGTCTTTATCTTTCATAGCTTGAATATTTGCGGCTTTTAATTCATCAATTAACATACGTATTCTCCTTTGAGGCGTAATAATTATATGGGTTAAGACCCATTTATTCAATATTAGAGTAGAAAGAATAATGAGAAAGCAATTAAAAATTGAGCGAAGTAGTACGCTATAGAGCAACTAATAAGAGAAATCTTAGTGGGGTTAGATCCAAAATATGTTCGACAAAGAATAATATCCGACAACTCAAATAACACAGATCCTACAAATACTGATACCAAGTATGAAGAATTAAAACCATTAATTGCGAGTAACGCAAAGGAAGAAGTTGGTAATGTTGAAAGGAAGAAGAAATAGAAAATTACAAATAATCTTAGTTTCTTGAAACTTACTTTTAACACTTTCTCAATAACAAGGATAGAGGCTCCACAAAGTAAAGAAATAACAATTGGTAAAATAATCGCTATGACATTTCCTGGTACATAGAAATTGATATAGAGGCCTATAACAAACACAAGGTGGCCAAATCCAAAGAAAAGAAGCCCAAGTAGAGTTAATAACTTGTTATATTTGGGGAAAATACGTTTTACACCTAAAACAACATCTCCAATAACATCTAAAGATAAAGTTACAAGCATAAACACTCCAATGTTTTGATATGAAGTATATGCAAATAGATATGCTGCAACGGCAACAAATATTAGTGATGTTAACGTTTTTATAATTGTAGTCACAGTTGAATAATGTGTGATTTTTCCGTAAATGAAAAATGACATCAACACCAATCCAACTGCAATTAAAACTAAACTAACAACCATATTACTTTAAAAATTTTTTAAACAGTTTCTTCTTTTTAGGGGTATAAGGATGCTCTCTTAAAGAGAGGTTGAAATGAGTGTGACCAAACAAAACGGTTGAAGGATGAGAGAACTCTCTAAATCCCCATTCTCCGTGATACGCACCCATCCCAGAATGTCCGGTTCCATTAAATGGAGCGCCTTTTACCATGAGGTGAACACATACTTCATTAACACATCCGCCACCATATTGTTGGCTACTCATTACTTTCTTAGCCCATTTCTTGTTTTTGGTGAATAAATATAAAGCTAAACCGTGTTCTCTTCTACTTATCACATCAAGAAGTTCGCCAATTTTATCATCGTCAAAAGTTACTATTGGAAGAAGCGGGCCAAAGATTTCGTGTTTGACAATATCTTCATTAATATTAACTGGATAAATAATAGTCGGGTTATATTGAGAAGTTTCTTTATTACCCTCTCCACCAAAGACGATACGATCACGGTAAAGATTAGCCTCTTCTTCAATCTTTTCATACGCTTTAGAAGAGATTAACTTTGGATACTCTGGGTTTTTATATGCACATTCGCCAATTTGACGAATAAATTCTTTCTTCAATTCTTCAACAAACAAAGGAGCAATTTCTTTACTAACCGCTACTTGGTTAATGTTGATACAAATTTGTCCCGAATTACAAATCTTAAAGAAGGCAATTTTTCTAGCAGCGTCTTTGATGTTCGCATCTTTTCTAACGATACACCAGTTACCATTTTCTCCTCCAAGTTCTAGAGTCACCGGAACAAGGTTCTTAGCCGCCATTTCCATGACGTGTTTGCCAACATTTGGAGAGCCGGTATAGAAGATTTTGTCTACTTTGGCTTCTAGACAATAATCAGCAACATCATGTCCTCCATCAATAACAGTAATGTAATTCTCATCAAATGTTTCACTAACGATTTTCTTCATCACTCTAGTGCATTCACTGGATTTACTACTTGTTTTAATTAACGCAGTGTTACCAGCAGCAATACTAGCGGCCAATACTCCAAAAGATAATAAGACAGGAAAATTAAATGGAGAAATGATTAAAGAAACACCATAGGGGAGTTTATATACTTTGGTAAATATACTTGGAAAACAGGCAAAACCAGAGAAATGTGTTTCAGGCTTGCTCCACTTTTTCAATCCTTTTAAATATTCATTGATTTCTAAGACAACAGGTCCGATATCGCAGAAATACCCTTCGGCTTCATCTCTATTCAAATCAACTTTCAAGGCAGAAATAATATCTTTTTCATATGTTATTAACGCTTGCTTAAGCTTTTTGAGTTGTTCTTTACGATATTTGATGTTTAAAGATGTTCCAGTAAGAAAAAACTCACGTTGTATATCAACAATGCGGTTGATGTCTTCTTTGGTATATGCCATAAGATTCTCCTATAGAGAAATTATATCACATAAACAAATAAAAAGGACTGACACATTGTATCAATCCTAATCAATCAATTTGGCAGGGTTTCAGTGTTTTGATAAAGCCAAGCACTTTCGAATTTAACCCAAACACTACTTTTTAAGAAGTTCTCTCAGTTCTTTTTTGCTATTTTCTAAATCGCCAGTAAGTAATGGAATCAACTTTTTGATTTCCTCTATATCTTTGTCCCACCACTTGAGTTCTAAAAGAAGATTAATGGTTTCTTGATCAAATCTATATTTCTTAATGGCTGCTGGATTACCAACTACAACAGCGTATGGCGGAACATCTTTAGCGACAACTGCGTTCGCACCTATAATCGCTCCATCACCGATATGGACACCTGGTAAGATAGTTGCGTTTTGTCCAATCCAGACATCGTTACCTACTACTGTATCACCACGATTTCCTCTATCACCAAATGGTCTAGATAAACCTTTAAATTCATCGATTATTTCAAAAGGATAAGTAGTGAGACAATCTAACATGTGATTGGCGCCATTCATAACAAATTCCACACCTCTAGCTATAGCGACAAACTTGCCGATGATGAGTTTATCACCCATAAATTCATAATGATGAGTCACGTGCTTTTCAAATGATTCTGGACCTTCATCCATATCATCATAGTAAGAATAATCACCTGCAATAATATTTGGTCTAGTGATTACGCTTTTGATATAGCAAAATGATTTGAATTGAGAGTTTGGATAAATTGGCTTAATTTTCTTTTCCATGTAAATATGATAGCAAAAAAATAAATGGACCGACACATTTGTATCAGTCCATTATTATTAATTCTGAATTGGAACATCTCCGTTACTACAATGAACAACTGTTGCAGGAACATTGTGATTCCAATCAATATTATGTAGGCCATCAGCATCGTAGTGATAGTTCACTTGTTTAAAAATATTTAATTGAATGGCGTTCCATTCTTCCATCGTTCCCTCAAAATTGATTGTTTCTAAAGATTCGCAGCCATAAAACGCTGCACAGTAGATGGTTTCAACGTTTTTAGGAATGGTGATTTCTTCTAATGACCTGCAGAAGGAGAATGCATCTCTACCAATTGTTTTTAAACTCTGTGGCAATGTAACAGATGTTAAATTTACACATCCAGCAACAAATTGATCAGGAAGACTCTCAACATTAGAGTTAACTATCACTTCTTCCAACCCTTCGTTAACGCCAAATACACGATAAAGTAGATATTCGTAATTATTTTGTTCGTATTCTTTATCATGTGTCGCTCCATTAATGACAAAAGTATTTGTCGCGTTATTATAAGTTTCGCTATAGCCATTGCTTTGCATTGGATTAGACCAGGTAGTGATACCTTCTCCAAAAGTGATACTTCTAAGACTCGTTCCTAATGTCAAGAAGCAAGTAGTAACAGAATCAGGAATATCAATCGCAACAGCGTTTTCTGCACTAAGCGAGAGATATTCTAAGTTACTGCCTTCTTCAAAACTAATATTTTTCGCAGATGTTTTTTGGCCGTAGATATTCTTCACACTATTAGGGAATGTGATACTTTCAAGCACTCCGTATGGGCTTTCTAATAAATAAGATTTTCTAATATCTCTAATATTGTTACCTAAAACAACGTTTTTAATAGTAGCTTCCACTGGTGGCTTATCTGAGAAAGTTGTAATTCCATAAGTGTCTTTTACAGTACCAAGGCCTAAGACCGCTCTGACTCCACCATTGCAATCACCTGTTAAAGCGGTGACATCGAAATGCAATGTTTGATTTGTGTTGGAGATATTCTTAACAAGTTTAAAATAGTTAATTTGATCAACGCGGGAAGTAACATAACTATTAACAACAGTTGGGTCTATGATGTTGGATCCTTTCGTTCCTGGGAGATTATCACCCAAGAAAGTTCCATCTTCACCAATACTGAAGTCAAACCAACGATCATTGACTCCATTAAATACTGGGTATGCTTCTTCCCATGACTCAGGAATGGATAAGTTGTTCTTTTGACAGTGATAATTAGCATAAATGCCATTATCATGAAGTGTGACATCGATGGAATCTGGAATTGTTAATGTATTAATATATCCAGTTTGTAAAAATTGAGTAGGAATAGTATTAGCGAGTCCAACACAAGTAACCTCGTTTAAATTATCCATACTTACTTTGTAATTTAAATCTCCAACTGTGAAATATATTGGATTGGTGTTTTCACTAATGATATGAGTTCTTTCTACTTTATAACCTTTGAGATTCTGTAGGTTGTCATAGTAATCCATGTCGTGGAAAACACCGTCATTAATTAGTATCTCTCTATCACGTGGTTTCTCAGGCACTGCGATTAAGAAGAAATCGTTATCTCCGCGAGCTTTTAGGTAGACGCGTCCATCCTCTTTGACATTATAATAGTTTTTATTTCCTTCGTAGGAAAGAATAGGCATCTCTGAGCTACGTAGATCAAAGCAATCAAATTTGATTGCTGGCATATCAATCGCGGTAAGACTTGGCCAGTCTTCGTCTAGATAAAGATATTTAACACTATCAGGAACATAAATTGATTCAACTTCATTGTAATCTAATCTTTGCACTGAGGTATCTAATGAAGTTGCGTATGAAGTAGCTTGTAAATGGACTCCTCGAACATCTAATTCTTTTACTCCGGAGTAATTTTTAAAGATAAACTTTGATGGAATTGTGACATTTTGAGTATTTGGGACTGCAGTAATAATGGCGAAATCTTTATATTCTGTTGGTTCCCAGTATTCCATAAAGGTCGCTTCAACCAAAAGAGCTTGATAACCGTTATGTTCGTGTGCGGCTTGGATTAAAAAGTTACAGATTTGATTATCCTCGTCAATAATTCTATCTGACCATCCCGCCATTTCCACGAGCGATGAAGTCATCATTCCATATAAATATTTATAGAAATCAAGATATCCCTCTTGAGAATTACAAGTATAAACTTCGTTATCACCAAAAACGACATTGTTAACACCAACATATCCATATTCTATGGTTCTTGTTCTTTCATCACTTAGTGATGCTTTCATATTACCGGTTCCACCATGTAAGAATTGAATTTCTTGAATTTCAATCCTCGAATAATAATCTTCATCAAATCCTAATTCAAGAAGCATGGAGATTTTTGAAACCCATTGTCCACCTTCAAAGGTAGTAGTCACTGAACATTGGTATTCACCATTGCCTTCGTTATAGACAACAAATGTGTCTAACCAGGATAGATATAAGACTAGATCTACGAATGAATCGCGGTTTTCGTTATAAACAGTAGCCTCTAAAGAGACGTTTTTGTAATCAATTAGTTCAATTTCATCTTTAAAGATGGCGCTTCTATAACTCTTGTTTGTCACATGTCTAGAAGTAGTATCTTTCTTTGTTTCAAAAGCTAATAACACAAGAGAGGTATTTTCCTCTAATGCGGGAATTGAGGCAGTTTCAACATAACCGCATGTTGAACACGTTCTTTGTTTTGTTCCTTCAACACCAACTGTTGGTTGATTGGTTGTTACCCACGCACCAAAAGTGTGGGCACCTTCATCCTTTTTATCCCCACAACTGCATTCGTGCCAGTGATTAGTAGCGTCATGTGACCAGGTATCGGAATAATGATGTGTGTGTCCAGTTGGATTAATACTGACATTTTTACGGTAATCGCATACAGAACAAATATAATGTCCACTTCCATATGTGGTTTCACCAGCTGGTACATCAACTATTAAATCGTCAAAATCATGGGAAGCCTTATCTGATATTTCGTTGCACCCCATACATTCATGCCAATGATAACTATCATTGCTAGACCATTCACTAGAAAATTGATGTGTGTGTCCAGGATTAGTAGGTTCTGAGTTAGTGCCGCATCCAGAAAGAATAAAAGAAAATAAAATAGGCAAGGCCATCAATAGTTTGCTTCTCATAATCAACCTCCAATTTCAAAAATTACAGATTTTGTCTATAAATATTATCGCACAAACGCACGACTATTAGTAGAAAAAGTGTCCTTACCATAATCTACCATTTTTGGACTAATGCCAAAACAGCACTATTAAAAAAGATAGATACAATTAAAAGAAAAAAGGCTAATACCATTTGGTATTAACCTTCAATTTTTAAGTTGGTGACCTGTATGGGATTCGAACCCATGAATGCCACCGTGAAAGGGTGGTGAGTTAAGCCGCTTCTCCAACAGGCCAACAGTGGCGCCTACCGAGGGACTCGAACCCACGACCGATCGGTTAACAGCCGATAGCTCTACCGACTGAGCTAGGTAGGCAACACTACG
>JBGVBY010000003.1:0-74429 GCA_045226015.1 Bacilli bacterium
TTCCTGAAGAAGTAGTCGAAGCCGAGGAAGTCAATCCCGAGGAAAAGTAGGACTACTTCTATATAGAAGAAGAGGTTCTAACTGATACATAGCGGACTCTTGTCATCTCAATTCCACCATAATATTTAAAGGTGGCGACTAAGGAAGGCAAGGCGGGGGGGTATTATTATTACAAATTTATTAGATAGATTCTCTATCGTAATTGCGAAGAAATCGCTGTTGATTTCGAGCAATATTTTATTTCTCAACCACTTCAAAAATCTCTTTGAAAGGAGACGTCATTACTAGTTGATAGTGACAACGTGAATTTATGAAACTTAAGAAACTAATTAGTGGATTCTTCCTAGCAGCAACTCTTGCTATAGGTGTTGGTGCAGCTTTGGAGTCCGGTTTGGATAAAAAAGCAGAAGGTGTTGACGCTGCAACCTCTTCTGTTACTCTAGCTGGATCTTTTAATAGTTGGAATACAACTGCCGATCCATTGATATTATCTGGTGATTACTGGACTATTGAAAAAACTTTATCGAAAGACGACGAATTTAAGATTGTTGTGAATGGTAATGACTGGGTTGGTGATGGAGATGGCGTCTCTTGGTGCTCTGGATTGGGATCAAATGGAAAGGGACAAAATTTTAAAGTTTTAGAAAATGGTAATTATAGGATAAAAGCGGTTAAAACTATTGGCGATTATGGTGATAAATCATATGGTATTTCCTTTGAAAGATATTCAGTTATAACAAAATATGCAGTCGTTGATGGAACCAAAGAAAGCACCCCTCTTGCGACTGAAAAAATTACATACAATACATCATATGCTGTGCCATCAAAAATCTATCGTGCAAATTATGAATGTGCTGGTTGGTTTACCAATCAAGCCTGTACTTCATCTTATAGCGCTCAAACAATTACAACAAATAAAGACTTATTTATCAAATATACACACCACGACAATTGGACCGGAACAATAAACGTTGACTTGCTCACTTCTAGTTGGGATTCTGCCGCATCTAACTATGCTGTACTTTTAATGGATAAATCAACATATAGTGCTGAAGTTAATGGATGGTCAACTTATGTAACAGGTGTTGCTATTGGCGTAAGACTTGTGTCTATTTCTTACAGCATTCCTTTTGAACCAAAATTAATGACTATCGTTAGATACAACAGTTCTAAATCTCAGGCTTCTTGGAATACTAATAAATGGACAGATGTTTGGAGTCAAACTTCAGATATTTCTTATAACACAATGATTAGAATTGGAGATAATAATTCAGCAATAGCTGGTTATCCAAAAGTTATGGGAGGATCTCCTTGGGCTGAAAAAGGTCATTTAGATTCAGTTAAATTAAACGGATCTAATCACGCTGAATATTACGGAAGTGTAACTTTGGCTAAGAATGAAAAATTTAATATTTTAAAAGCTCCATATAACCCAGATGGAGATTATGCAGCTTCCTTTACAACCCACCCAGACCTTGCTGATAATTTCGCTGATGGTGGATCAGGTAGTGTTGAAGCATTAGTTGCTGGCACATATTCTGTTTACTTCGATAGTTCTGCTAATAGTTTGTATATCACATCTGTTGCAGCAGCCTCTGCAGACGAATGGGCACAATACTTCCTCGCGAACGTCGGATGTGATGCTACAGGCGTTAACCCTCCAAGTGGTTGGAGTGCATGTGCTGCACAATATGCATTGTTAATTGATGGAGCCAAAGACATTATTTATAGAGCAGAAGCTAACCCAAGCGGAAGCTACGTTGAGAAAGCTGTTGCTAGATATGATCAAGCTTTAAGAAGTCATCCATCATTATCACATTTCATCGTTGATAGTAAAAATGTCGTTAGATCTGTCAGTATTGCTAGAGTCACATTATTTAGCAGCTCTTCATCTAATACCGCCATTACAGTGATTATTGTCTCAATTATCTCTGTTGCGGCAGTTGGAGGATTCTTCTTCATTAGAAGAAAGAAACATAATTAAGTTACTAAACTTCACTGACTCCCGAAAGTTATAATTATTAGTGAAGTTTGTAATAAGCATCTTGGAAACAAGGTGCTTTTTAATTTAGAATTAAATATATGGCAAGATTAAAAGAATACTGTGGTCGATATTTATTAGAAATTGATGACCGTTATATTAAAGAATACTGTGGTAAATACAAATATGAGATAAGCGGTAACTACGTAAAAGAATACTGTGGTCACTATATCTATGAAATAACTGGTAGATATATCAAAGAATATTGTGGTAGATACTTACTTGAAATAGATGGGAACTATATAAAAGAGTATTGTGGCAGAGTCCGTTACGAAATAAGCGGTAAATATATCAAAGAATACTGTGGCAAGATTATCTACGAAATTGATGGATTCTTGTCTCATCGCGCTTTATTAGCCTTAATTGCGATATTATTTGCTTAGTTAATATCCCAACAACAAAAAGTTGGGATTTTTTTATTTAATAAAAGGATTATAATGATTGTGTACTTATATTTGAAAAGAGAATGATCATGAAAAGAAAACGTAAGGCTTTATTAGTTTTGAGTGCTTCTATTTTACTTGCTACACCTTTAATTAGCTGTGGTAGTGAAGCAAATACAGTTTATGTACCTGTTAATCCAATAGATAATAGAAAAGTTACAAATATTGAATTAAGTGGTGCATATAAAACCGTATATCTTTTAAATGAAGAACTTGATTTAACCGGTTTAGTGGTCACTATATATTATGATGATGGCTCTAGCGAAGTAATTGATTCTTCTAAATATGATGTTATCGGTTCAACTTCTAGACTTGGTAAAGCTGTGGTTACAATCTCCTATAAAGGAGAAATTGCTTCTTTCACGATTGAAGTTAAAGAATCAGTGGATCCCGATCCAGACCCTGATCCACAAGGACACGACGACGATGATCCAGATAAAGGCTTAGGAACGGTAGACCGCCCATTCTCGCCTACCGAAGCTTGTGAACTCGCTAAAACATTAGGCTCAGACGAACAAACTCCTATTTGTTATTTTATTAAAGGAAAAGCCGCTGATATCAATGATAGTGGTACTGCTCAATATGGAAACATCAGCTTTAATCTATCTGATGGTACTGCAAATAAATTTTATTGCTTCCAAGTTTGCTATTTAGATAAACAAAAATTCACTACAACCGGAACGATTAAAGCAGGGGATGATGTGACTATCTTCTCTGCAATTGTTAACTATAAAGGAAATACTCCTGAAACCAC
Source organism: Bacilli bacterium (assembly GCA_045226015.1). Taxonomy (GTDB): domain Bacteria; phylum Bacillota_I; class Bacilli_A; order RFN20; family CAG-826; genus UBA2450. The sequence goes on from JBGVBY010000003.1 coordinate 3,239, forward strand.
GAACAAAGGAACCGCTTATGTTTATGAGCATAATGGCAAGAAATCATCTACTGTTCCTGAACAAGGTTACGCAACTCCTGATCCAAGTGCGACTGTTACCACAATCTCTAATTTAATTAGCAGTAATAGCTCTTGGAAAACTGAAGGCGCTAATAGTAGTAAACTCTATCGTATTACTGGTATCGTGCAATATCCCGATGAACCAAATTATGGTAATTTTGATATCTTAGATTCTACTGGATATATTTATGTCCATGGTTTAACTCGTAGTAAAAAAGGACTCGTGAACGATGGAGAAAACGGAAAAGTTATCGATAATGATAAATCTTTTGCCTCTATCGGACTCGTTCCTGGAGACGAAGTCACTATTGAAGGATGGTATGCGTATCACGCCTACACAAATAAATACGGAATCTCTCAATTTACCGGTTACGTTACTAACGTTAAAAAGAATAAAACATCTTATTATCCATCTTCATTTAACTATGATAGTAGCACTGAAGAGAGTAATAACTATTACTCTAGTGTTGATTCATTAACTGGAAACGATCTCTTAAAAGGCTTACATAACTTAATGGATTCTACTCACACAAATTACATCTCATATTCATCTCTTGATGGTTATTACAACACTAGTGATAAATATGGTAGTAATGGAGTTAAATGCTTCTATTCTGGAGAAAAAACGTCTTCATATAACAAAGAACACGTATGGCCTCAGAGTTTATCTGGCACAAAGAAGAATCATCTTTATGGAGAAAGTGGAGGAGGAAGTGATTTACATCATGTCCGTCCAACAATTTCTAATTATAATAGCGCGCGTAGTAGTGCGATGTTTGGTAACCTTTATGCTTCTGGAACATATAAAGGTAGAAGCTTTGGTTATGAAGGTGGAGGAACAACATATTACGTCACTAATGTCTTTGAACCAGCAGATAACATCAAAGGTGATGTTGCTCGCATTATCATGTATATGTATATGCATTATAATGATGGCACGATTAGTGATCTTTCTTCCTTAACTGGATGGAAGACAAAAACTGGAGTGTATGGAGAGATGCACATTAACTGGGTAATGGGTCCAGGAACAGTTAAAGAATCATTTAAATTGTTACGTTATTGGAACTATCTTGATCCAGTAGACGCAGGCGAAAAAGCACGTAATGAAAAGGCCTATTCCGTACAAGGAAATAGAAACCCATTTATTGATCATCCATCTTACGCGGATAAGATTTGGGGATAATATTTAATACATAGTATTAAAAAACTCGAGGTTTTCTCGAGTTTTTTTAGAAATCACTATCGATCATGTGGGCAACTTTATAAGCTGCAATATCATTAATTAAAGATGATACAAATCCAACAAGAAGCATGATTGGAATGTTGATTAAGAAGGAGACACCTGCTTGAGCGGGAGTTGTATAAATCTTTAAGATGTAATAGTTGAATAATGTAAGAGTAGGAGTAATAGCGACGTAATAGATTAAGGTAATGATTAAGGTTGATAACAATCTATAAGGCATATTACCTGTATATGTATCGTTCTTTACGTGGAATAAAGCGGTGAACCATCTACCAATTTTGGTAAGTGGAACAAACATTCCTACCGCCATAGCGATAGAAAATCCCACTAAAAAGTTATATAACATGTTTAACCAAGCAACATCGTTGAAGTTAATGGTTAATATTCCTGCTTCTAAGTCACTAGCGCCAACTATAGAAGCCGCTAAACAGAGGCAGAAACATACTGGTATGTTACATATTAAGCAATATACAAATGTCGCTACTTTTATTCTCATAACGCTGATTATTTTAGTGATTGAGAAATAAATATTCAACAGAAATAATATTTTTAATATAATTATTTCGCTGTTATGAAAGACTTTGATACTTACTTATTTGATTTTGATGGCACTTTAGTGGATAGTCATGACTCCTTAGTGCTCGTTTTTGAAGGCGCGTACTCTAAAGTAGGAGTTAAAGTTCCTGATGGATACGTTGTTAGACTTATGAGATGCCCTTTAGGAGTGGGCTATAAAGAGCTAAACGGACCAGAAGATGAAGAAAGTGTCAAACTCTTTTCTGATGAAATCGTCAGATTATTAGATGATGAAGAAGTACTTAAAGCCACAAAAGCGTATCAAGACACTCTTCCAATGTTATTAGAGTTACATAGACGTGGAAAAAGACTTGGTATCGTCACTTCAAATAACCGCAAACACGTAAAAGATGTGTTACGTTTTTTAGGAATTGATGAAAATCTTTTCTCTCTTATCGTTGGAAACGAAGCCACCAAAAAACACAAACCAAACCCAGATCCAATCCTTAAAGGACTTGAGATGCTTGGAATTGGTAAAGAAAACGTCTGTTACGTAGGTGACGCGATCGATGATATAAGAAGCGCGATTAACGCGGAAGTCACTCCTGTTCTTCTTGATCGACATAACGAATATAAGGATGAATGTGAGATCATCATCAAATCCTTAGAAGAACTTACAAAATAAGGTTGTAATTTAAATGTATCCATAGTAAAATATTTACTATGGATAAGAATGAATTAGAAAGACTTAGTGACTCTGCAACCGCAGGTCATATTAACTCCATAAATAAACTTATAAACTATTACCTTGATAACAAGGATTTTATTAGTGCTTTTACTGTTGCTACTCGCTTTAATTATCTTAACGATGCGAAAGGATTTAACACTCTTGGAAACTTCTATCAAAAAGGAATAGGAGTGGAATCAAATTTAGAAAAAGCTAAAGAGTACTACAAAAAAGCCTATGAACTAGGTGAATGTTCAGGAAGTTATAATCTTGCTTTGCTTTCAATTAAAGAAGATGACTATTTAACAGCTTTAGGATATCTCACCTTTGGGGTAGATAATAATCACATTCCTTCTATTAAACTCTTAACCAACATGTATCTTAATGGTGATGGACTTCCTAAAAATAGAGATGTCGCTATTTCATTATTAAATAAAGCAATATCTTTAGGAGATAAACACTCTAGTATTGTCTTAGGTAGAATATATTATTCTAATGAACAATATGAAGAAGCTTTTAAAGCCTTCTCTTTTGGACTAGATGATAATGATCCAGAATCATATTATTATGTCGCTTTATGTCATGCGAAAGGATATGGAGTTAGACAAGATTTTAACGTTGCATTTAAATTCTATGAACTTGGTGCGTTTAAAAACGAACCAAGATGTCTATATAACCTCTCCTTATATTATCGAAACGGAATAGTGGTGAACAAAAACGAAGAGATAGCCGATAAGCTAGAAAAACAAGCGATTGAAAACGGATTTAAAAAATAATTTTAAAAAATAAGCACTTATGTGATAATTTATAGAAAGAAGAAACAATATGAGTAACAAAAAACTTAGAAAAATCAAAGAAGTAAATGGATGGAAAGTCAATCATCCTCATAACGCCGCGAATATCTTTTATGGCTTATTTACTTTATTAGTAGTCGCTGCCCCTTTAGCGTTCCTTTTTATTCCTTCACTCGTTTTAAATAACTGGATGAGTGGAGAGGCTGTTAAGTTCTCATTTAATGGTATCGACATCATTAAAATGATGATTGAGTTAATTACCTACATGGTTAATGAGACCGCAACTGCAACAAGTAACGAGTTACTTAATGCTTTATTAACACCTGAATATGTCGGTGCTAATATCGCTCCTATTGCTCCATATTTATATTTAGCTTTAGCGGGCTGCTTTGGCTTAATTATTATCTTCTCATTTGTCTTATTTATTGTATTCATTGTTCACCTTATCAAAGGCTATCTCAATCATTCTAGAATCGTTAAAGTATTCACATTCCTTAGCTTCTTCTTTGCTTTGGCCTATAGTTCACTTTGCTTAACATTCTATTTTGCATTTAATAATTCCGACATGTTTAAAACCGGATTATTTACCATGGACTTTTGGTATCCACTTGCAATTAGTGGTGGTTATCTCGTTCTTCTTGTTGTTATTAGTGTTCTTTATTCAGTTAATTTCAAGGATTCCATCCCTGAAAGTCAACTTGAATTCCATGATGATGAACCAACTGTGGAACATATCTCTAAAGTCCATGAAGTTACTAAAGTAAAATATGAAGGAAGTTCCACTCTTCCTAATGATATCAAGGCTATTGGAGGACACGCTTTCAGTGAGAACCAATCTTTAGTGGTTGCTAATATTCCAGATAACATCACTAAGCTTGGCGCAGGAGCGTTCTCTAACTGCTTAAATTTAAAAGTCGTTTCTCTTCCAGGAACTCTTAAATCTATTGGTTATAACTGTTTCTTTAACTGTGTTAACCTTGAAAGAATTAACTTTAATGGTAGTAAAGATGAATGGAAGAAAGTCGGTCGTGGTTCTAATTGGCTTATGAAAGCTAAAACCACTGAAGTAATTTGCTTAGATGGAGCGATTATTGTTAATCCACATCATTAATGAAATATCTTGTAGATAATAGTCGATATATTCTCGGCTATAACGATAAAGGTGAAGAAATAGATAATTTTCAAGTCCATGAAGTGATTTTGAAAATTATTTTTGAAATTGACCGCATCTGTAGGAAAAATGATATCAGTTATGCTCTTTCGTTTGGAAGTGCTTTAGGCTTATACAATTATCAAGGTTTCATCCCTTGGGATGATGATGGAGATATTGTCATCGATTATTTTGATTATGATAGGCTAGTAACCGCTCTTAAAAATGATTTAGGGGAGGACTTCACTTTTGACTGTGAAGAGGTGAATAAACGTTATAATCCTTTAATCCCAGCGTTCAAAGTGAGATATAAACATTCCTTTATCAAAGAGAAGAACCGTTTTACTCTTCCTGATCACACAAAAGATAGAGGCCTATTCGTAGATATCTGTTTCTTTATGGGTGTTCCTAACTCAGTTAAGAAACATAAAAGAACATTTATTAAATCTAAATTACTCATGCCGTTTTACATTATTTGGGATGCGTTCTTTCATCTTAATCCTAGATTAATTAGGAAATCATTACGTAAATATGAACGCAAGATTGCCACTAAATACAAGGATTCAGATAGAGTGAGTCAGACTGTGATTATTCCTTTCCAAGAACTACCTAAGAAATTCGTTGAGAACCTTTCTTTCCCAAAAGATGTCATTTATCCATTTAAAGAACATGATTTCTTAGGAAGAAAAGTATATTCCTTCAACAATGTTGAAGAATTCTGTAGACTTCGTTATGGAGAAAAAGCTCTTAAAAAATTTGACGAAAATGGTAACGCGATTGATCCGTTTTTAAAGAAGAACAAAAAGAGCGGACACCTTAAACTTATAAATATTTATAAATAGGTATTGAAAACAATAATATATTCTTGTATATTAATTGAGCGTTTAGAAATAAACGTAAAATTACTCTGAATAAGAGTGGCCAGGTTGCCACTCTTTGTTTTTAAGGGAGATTATATGGATATCAGTAAACTCAAATCACCACTTGAAAAGAAGATTAATGAACTCGGCTTCGACCTTGTCTCTATTAAAAGAACAATCGAAAAAGGAGACGTAATCATCTCTATTGTCGTAGACCGCGTTAATCCAATTGATATGGAATCGATTGTGAACTTATCTAATGAATTATCAAGTTATATCGATACGATTGATGATAGTAACGAGAAGTATTTCCTTGATATATCTTCCTTAGGAGCAGAGAAACCTTTAAAGATCGAATCTCTAAAAGATTATGTAGGAAGATACGTTAATATTCATCTCACTAATCCAATTGATGGAGAAAACATCTATGAAGGTGACTTAGTTGAAGTAAATAAAGATTCTCTCACTCTGTCTTATAGAGTCAAAACAAGAGTGAAAACAGTAAGTATATTACTTAGTAATATATACAAAATTCGTTTAGCAATTAAATTTTAAGGAGTGTATTTATGGCTATTAACGTAAGCGAGATTAACGCTGCCCTTGAACAAATTGAAATTAGTAAGGGTATTTCTAAAGAACGCGTTATCGAAGCATTAAAAGAATCAATGGCGAAAGCCTATCGCAAGTCTCTAGGAGGAGATGATGCGCTTGTGAACGTTGTTTTTGATTTAGACAAAGGTGTTATTGAAATGTATCAAATCAAAAACGTCGTTAAAGATGTCGAAGATGATTTACTTGAAATCTCTGTTGAAGACGCGAATGAAGAAGACAAGAGCAAGAAATATAAAGCAGGAGATGAATTCCATATCCCTGCTAAACTTGACGAACTTCGTAAAGGCATTGTTATTGCTGTTAAGAATTTAATGAAACAAAAATTCGCAGAAGCGGAAAAAGAAATTCTTCATGAACAATTCAAAGATCGTTTAGATACCTTAATAACAGGTAGAGTCGAACAATTCGATGATCGTGGTGCAACTATCTCTATTGGTAGAACAAGTGTCTATATGCCTAGAAGAGAAATGATTGGTGATGAGAAGTTTGCTATTGGAGACACCATTAGACTTTACGTCAACAGTGTTACCAATGGTAACAAAGGAAACCAAATCGTTGTTTCTCGTGCAAGCGAAGGATTCTTAAAAGCGTTAATGACTGAAGACATTCACGATATATATGATGGCACTATTATTATTAAGGCTGTTGCTAGAGCAGCAGGCGAAAGAAGTAAAGTCGCTGTTTATTCTAATGATCCAAACGTCGATCCTGCTGGAGCGTGTATTGGACCAAATGGTAGCCGTATCCAAAAAGTTGTTTCTCAACTTGGTAATGGCTCTTCTAAAGAAAAAATCGATATTATTGCTTATAAAGAAAACACTGGTTTATACATCATGGAAGCTTTAAAACCTGCTCAAGTAGTCGGTATTAAAGTTGATGAAGAAAACCATTCTGCTTTAGTCATAGTTAAAGACGACTCCTTATCTTTAGCTATTGGTAGAAAAGGTGTTAACGCTAGACTCGCCGTTAAATTAACTGGTTATAACATTGATATCAAGGTTGAAAGTGATGCTGCAAGCGAAGGACTTGAATATCAAAGCTTTGAAGAACTCAGCGCTCTTGAAATGGCGGAAAACGCTAGAAGAATCGCCGAAGCTCAAAAAGCGACACTTGTCTATCAAAATAAAGAAGACGCTCCAAGTTTTGGAGTTCCAGAAGGATATGTTGCTCCTCAAGCACGTAACTACGAAGAAGAGACTAATGACTTTGACGCTGCTTTAGAAGAAGTTGCGGAAAAAGAAGAATTAAGCGCTCCAGTTAACGAAGTTAAAGAAGAGGCTAAAGTCGAAGAAGCTATAGTCGAGGAAGAAAAGAAAGAAGAAGTCAAAGAGGAAGTCAAACAAACTTCTGTTAAGACCACAACCACACTTGACGCTCTTGAAAAGGCCTTAGAAGAAGACTCTAACAAAGCCCAAAAGAAAAACAACTTCAAACGTTCCAAGAAGAAAGCGGAAGAAAAAGACGAAGAAGAAAGCTCTGTTGTCCGTTCTGAAGGACCACGTATGTCTATTTACACTGAAGAAGAACTCAAGGAACTTGAAGAAGAAGAAAACGAGACCGAAGAGTACGAAGAAGACGATATTGATTATGATGACTATGATCAATATTACGACGAAGATTAATTATTAATCATGAATATAAAGCGACCTGTTTTAAGAATTTGCATCGTTACTCGAGAAAAACTTACTAAAGAAGATTTATTTCGAGTTGCGAAAGTTAATGGTTCTATCGTCTTTGATAAGAATCAAAACTTAGGAGGTCGTGGAGTTTACATCAAAAAAGATATAGATGTCATTAACACTGCAAGAAAGAAAAATTCTCTTTCTAAAGGTTTAAGAACCAAAGTTAATGATGATATCTATTTATCTTTGATAAATGAATTAGAAGAAAAGAGGGATTGATATGGGAAAGAACAACAAGAAAACTTTTGAAAGAGAAACAAACGTTTCCACTAAAGTAAACGTCGATAAAGTCAAAACCAAAGTTAATGGTGGTGTCTTTGTCTATACCGGAGCTATTTCTACTAGCGAACTCTCTAAATCTTTAAATGTCCCAGTCGGAGACATTATCAAATTCCTTTTCATGCAAGGAAAGATGATTACCATCAATACAATTTTAGACGATGAATTAATCGGCTTAGTCTGTATTGAATTTGGTTATGACTTTGAAAAGAAAACCATTGTCGCTGCTGAAAATTTTGAAGACATCGTTATTAACGATGACCCATCAAAATTAAAAGAACGTCCTCCAGTGGTTACCATCATGGGACACGTTGACCACGGTAAGACTACCTTAATTGATGCGATTAGAAATTCTAATCTTGTCGCTGGCGAAGTTGGTGGTATCTCTCAAGAGATTGGTGCTTACCAAAAAGAAATCAATGGCCAAAAAATTACCTTTATTGACACTCCAGGTCACGAAGCTTTTACAGCGATGAGAAGTAGAGGTGCATCTGTTACTGACATCGTTGTCTTAGTCGTTGCTGCGGATGATGGCGTCATGCCTCAAACCATTGAAGCGATTGACCACGCTAAGAGTGCTGGTGTACCAATTATCGTTGCTATCAATAAAATTGATAAACCAGGTGCTGATCCTGATAGAGTTAAAAATGAACTCATGGCACATGAAATTGTTGCCGAAGAATATGGTGGAGATAATATCATGGTCGAAATCTCCGCTAAAAAGAAAGAAAACATTGATGGGTTACTTGAAGCAATCCTTTTAGTGAGTGAAATGAAAGAACTTAAAGCTAATCCAGATAGATATGCTTTGGGTACTGTCTTAGAGGCTAAGCTTGATAAGAACGAAGGCCCTAAGGCTACTTTACTCATTCAAAACGGTACTTTAAAAGAAGGAGATTTCTTAGTTGTCGGTACTTCATACGGCAAAGCTCGTAGAATGACTAACGAATTTAAGAAAGTTCTTCAAGTTGCTACTCCAAGCACCCCAGTATCTGTTATTGGTTTATCTGAAGTTCCTGAAGCCGGCGATCACTTTATGGCATTTGCTGAAGAAAGCGAAGCTAAGGCTATTGCCTTAAAACGTAAGCAACTCAAAGAAGCTAAAGAAAAGAATAAGAGCAGCGCTGCTAGCTTAGAAGATTTATATAATCTCGCTAAAGCTGGTGACGTACAAAATATCAATATCATCATTAAAGCCGATAGCACTGGTTCTGCTGAAGCAGTGAAGACATCACTTGAAAAACTTAACACAGATAATATTAAAATTAATATTATTCGTGCTACTAGTGGTGCGATTACTGAAGGAGATATCCTTTTAGCAAGTGCTTCTAAAGCGATTGTTTATGGCTTTAATGTTAGACCTGACGCAAAAACTAGAGCGAAAGCTGAAGAAGAAAAAGTTGAAATTAGATTACATAATATCATCTACGCTTTAATCGAAGAGATTCAAGATGCGATGAAAGGCATGCTCAAGAAAGAACTTGTTGAGAAAGTTACTGGACAAGCAGAAATTAGAAGACTCTTTAAAGTTTCTAAAGTTGGCACAATCGCTGGCTGTATGGTGACTGACGGCTCTATCAAGGCTAACTCTTTGATAAGAGTTATTAGAGGTGGAGTTGTCGTCTTTACTGGTAAACTTGCATCTTTACAAAGAGAAAAAGATCAAGCTAAAGAAGTTAAAGCTGGATATGAATGTGGTATGTTGATTGAAAACTTCAATGACATTAAAGAAAACGACATCATTGAAGGATACGAAATGGTGGAGAGTGAATAATGGCAAATAAGCAAGAAAGAATCGCTACCATCATTAGAAAGAACATCGCTGAAATCATTCAATTTCAAGTTAGAGACCCACATTTAGGGTTTGTCTCTATTCCTGAAGTTAGAGTATCTAAAGATTTCTCTTATGCAACAGTGTATGTATCTTTCTTTAAAGATGAAGATATTGAACCTTCCTTAGAAGTCTTAAACAAGGCAAAAGGATTTATAAGAAGCGAACTCGCTTCAAAAATGGACACGAGGCGCGTTCCAGAAATCCGTTTTGTGCTTGATGAAGGCTATAAGAAAGAAGAACGCATCGCGGAGTTATTAAAGAAATAAGGAGATTTATCTCCTTTTTTACACTATGGACAAGATATTTATTATTGATAAACCAATCGGATTAACAAGTCGACAAGTTTGTAATTCCCTCATGAAAACTTTCAAAACTAAGAAAGTTGGACATGTCGGAACACTTGATCCTTTTGCGAGTGGTTTATTAATCGTGTCCATTAATAGATGCACAAAAGCTAATGCCTTTTTTGATGAATCAGTTAAAGAATATGAGGCTACCTTATCATTAGGAGTAGAAACCGATACTTTAGATAACACAGGGAAAGTAGTGGCTACTAAAGACGTTAAGCCTTCTTCTAAAGAAGAAATAGAAAAGATTTTAAGTTCGTTTTTGGGTGAACAAAATCAAGTTCCACCTATGACAAGTGCAATACATGTTAATGGAGTGAGATTATACGATTTAGCTCACCAGGGAAAAGAAATTGATAGACCAAGTAGGGTAATTAATATCTATGATATTTCATTGCTCAATTATGATGAAAAGAATAACACAATTTCGTTCTACTGCAAGGTTTCTAGTGGTACATATATTCGTGTTTTAGGTGGAGATATCGCTAAAAAACTTGGTACTGTTGGCCACCTTTCTTCTTTAAGAAGAGTGGGTGTTGGACCATTTAAAGTAGGAGAATGTTCTTCTCTAGAAGACGTTATAAACGGTAAGAGTGAAGGCTATTCAACTTACGAGATTTTATCTCGTTTCATTTCTCCTATTGAATACGATTACAACACGATTGAATCAATCAAAAACGGCCAATTCAGATATCTAAAGATTTACTCTAAAAAGGAGAAACTATTAGTAGTGGATTCTAATAAGAATGCGATTGCAATATATAAAAATATTGGCGTAAATAAATATGAATTTGTTAGAGGCTTATTCTAATGCAAATTATTGAAGTAGATATTCGTAATATTGAACTAAAAGAAAATCCAGAACTTAATCTTGTTTTAGGCTATTTTGATGGAGTCCATTTAGGCCATCAAGAAATGCTTAAAAAAGCCATAAGTAGTGGTCCAACTGGAGTCATGACTTTTGACATTTCTCCTTCCTTCATTTTAGGGAAAAGTGTGAAGTATTCTCATATCACTTCCTTGTTTGACAAAGCAACGATTTTTAAGTCCTTAGGAGTGAAATATCTTTATATCCTTAGAACTAGTAAAGTTCTATTAGATTTCACAAAAGAAGATTTTATTTATAAAATCTTAAAACCAATTAATCCAAAGAAAATCTATGTAGGAAAAGACTATCATTTTGGTAAAAACGCTGAAGGAGATTCTGAGTATTTAAAAGAGTTTTTCTCAGTGGAAGTTAATGATCTTTTGAGCATTGATTCCCAAAAGATTTCTTCTCGATTTATTCGCGAATTAATTTCTAACGGAGATATCAAAACCGCGAACGAGTATTTAGGTCATCCATATCAAATTACTGGTCTAGTTGTGGAAGGTAAACACAATGGTGAGAAAATTGGTTTTCCGACCGCTAATTTAGAACTCTCATATCCATATGTATTACCTAAGCTAGGCGTATACACTGGTTATTGCAAATTATTGAACTCAAAATATAAGGCAATCATCAGTGTTTCTACTCACCCAACTATACAAGAATTAAATGAACCATTAATTGAAGTTCACCTCCTCTCATATAATGGAGATTTATATGGGAAAGAAATCGAAGTTCAATTTATTGAATATATCCGTGATGTGAAGAAATTTTCATCACTTGAAGAACTTGCTAATCAGTTAAAAATGGATAGTGAGTTCGCTAAAAACACACTTAAATAAAAAAATGCTTTGTATTATCAATTAGATAATATAAAATAAACGACAGCGACTTATTTCTAGGGTCATCGAATCCTCAACGATCACCCCGGGCTTAAGTTAAGAAAACTATAGGAGGAACTTAACGATGGCACTTTCAAAAGAAAGAAAAGCAGAAATCGTCAAGATGTACGGTAAAAACGAAAAAGACACTGGCTCCGTTGAAGTCCAAGTTGCTCTTCTTACCGAACAAATCAAAGCGTTGACTGAACACTTAAAGAAGAATCACAAAGACGCCGCTAGTAAAAGAGGTTTAATGATTCTTGTCGGACAACGTAGAAGTTTACTTGATTATCTTGCTAGAACAGATCGTGAAGCTTACTTAAAGCTCATCGTCTCTCTCGGCTTAAGAAAATAATCGAGACGAAAGAAACACAAAAAGAACCGCTCAGCCGGTTCTTTTTTCGTTCCATATATAAAGTCATTTCTATTTTTATTAAAAATAAGTGTGATTTTATTATAACTATGATAAGATATCACCGTATGTTATTTAGAAAGAAGAAAAAAGAGATGAAAAAAGTATTCGAATTAGAATTCGAAGGAAAGAAGTTCGTTGTTGAAACTGGCGAAATTGCTAAGCAAGCAGACGGCGCCGTTTTAGTGAGATTAAACGAAACAGTAGTTCTTTCCACTGCATGTGCCTCTGATTTACCAAAGGAAGGAGATTTTTTCCCATTAACTGTGGGATATGAAGAAAAACAATACGCTGTTGGTAAAATCCCAGGTTCATTTTTAAGAAGAGAAGGTCGTGCTGGAGAACATGCTACCTTAACCGCAAGATTAATTGACCGTCCAATTAGACCAATGTTCTCTGAAGGATTCCGTAATGAAGTCCAAATCGTCAACACAGTTATGTCTGTTGATTTAGATTGCACCCCAGAAATGAGTGCAATGCTCGGCTCTAGCTTAGCCTTAGGAATTTCTGATATTCCTTTTGATGGTCCTATCGCTGGAGTTTATGTTGGTAGAGTTGATGGTAAATTCATCATTAACCCAACCGTTGAACAAAAAGCTAAATCTGACATTAACTTAGCAGTTGCTGGTACTAAAGAAGCTATTAACATGGTTGAAGCCGGTGCTGATCAAGTTAGTGAAGAAGATATGTTAGACGCTTTAATGTTTGGTCATGAAGCTATTAAGAAATTATGCTTATGGCAAGAAAAGATCATTAAAGAAGTCGGCAAAGAAAAACGTCACATCGATTTATATGTCTGTGATCCAGTCATTGAAAAAGATGTTACCGAAAGAGCGGAAGCTCGTTTAGTCAAAGCTATTTCTATCTTTGATAAACTCGAAAGACAAGACGCGATTGATGCGATTGAAAACGAGATTATCGATGATTACGACAATAGAAAATATGAAGACGAAAAAACACATCAAAAGACCTTATCCATGGTTAAGGAAACTCTTGAGAAATTAGTCGCTAAAGAAGTTAGAAGATTAATTACTGATGAGAAGATTAGACCAGATGGTCGTAAAGTTGATGAAATTCGTCCATTAGACGCTCAAGTTGATTTATTACCAAGAACTCATGGTTCTGCAATGTTTACTAGAGGTCAAACTCAAGTTATCTCTATTACCACTTTAGGTGCTAAGAGTGACGAACAAATTATTGATAATTTGACTGATGAAGAAACACGTCACTGGATGCATCATTATAACTTCCCACCATACTCTGTTGGTGAAGTTGGAAGAATGGGCTCTCCAGGAAGAAGAGAAATCGGCCATGGTGCATTAGGTGAAAGAGCGTTATCTTACGTTATCCCAAGCGCAGAAGAATTCCCATATACAATTAGAACTGTAGCCGAAGTTGTTGAATCTAATGGTTCCTCTTCTCAAGCTTCTATCTGTGCTTCATGTATGTCTTTAATGGCTGCTGGTGTCCCAATCAAAGGTATCGTTAGTGGTATTGCTATGGGATTAATCAGTTCTGGACCATTAGATGGTAAACATCCATACACAATCCTTACTGATATCCAAGGCTTAGAAGATCACTTTGGTGATATGGACTTCAAAGTTGCTGGTACTGAACACGGTATTACCGCTTTACAAATGGATATCAAAATCAAAGGTGTCACTAAAGAAGTCTTACGCGAAGCTTTAGCCCAAGCTCATGAAGCAAGAGCTAAGATTCGTGAAGTCATGAAAAAAGCCATTGCTGAACCACGTCCAGATGTCGGTAAGTACGCTCCTAAGATGGATACATTCTTCATTGATGTTGACAAGATTAGAGACGTCATCGGTACCGGTGGTAAAGTCATCAATGACATTATTGCTAAATGTGACAATGTCAAGATTGACATTGAAGATAACGGACAAGTTACTTTATACCACATGGATAGAGAAGTCATTAACAAGGCCAAACAAATCATTCTTGATATCGTTAGAGAAGCCAAAGTTGGTGAAGAATTCCTCGGTGAAGTCACACGTGTTGAAGAATATGGTGCCTTCGTCCACTTATTCGGAAACGTTGAAGGCTTATGTCATGTCTCTCGCTTAGGTTGGGGATTTGTCAATAGAGCTAGCGACGTTGTCAAAGTTGGAGACAAATTAAGAGTTCGTGTTATCGAAATCGATGACCACGGAAAAGTTAAGGTCTCTGCTAAAGAATTCATGGAAAAACCTGAAGGTGAAGAAGGAAGAAGACTTGAACACAACTCTCGTCCTGATAAATCCATCAAGGGTCCACGTAAATTCAGAAAATAAGCAAAAACGATAAATAACTCTCGAATTTTCGAGAGTTTTTATTATAATAAAAGTATGTTAGATGTAATTATTATAGGTGCAGGTGTATCAGGTGCTTTTATCGCCCGTAAACTATCCCGCTATAACCTTGATGTTCTCCTACTAGAAAGGGAGAGTGATGTAGGAAACGTCACGAGCAATGCGAATAGTGCGATTGTGCATAGTGGATACGATCCTGTTCCTGGAACATTAAAAGCCAAACTTAATGTTCGCGGAAATCAAATGTTTGACGATATTGCTCGTGAACTCGATGTTCACTTTAATCGTTGTGGCTCTTTAACAGTCGCAACGAATGAAGAGCAACTTCGAATGCTTCATGATTTAGAAAATAGAAGCAAAGAAAACGGAGTCCCAGTTAGACTCATTTCTAAAGAAGAACTTTTTGAAATGGAACCAAATATTTCTAAAGAAGCTTTAGGAGCATTATTAGCACCTACCGCTGGAGTAATTGATCCATTTAATTTAGTGGTTCACTGTGTTGAAAACGCAGTGGATAATGGAGTGAAACTCCATTTAAGTGAAGAAGTTGTCGATATTTTAGATAAAGGCGAATATTTTATCGTTAAAACCAACAAATCAGAATACGAGAGTAAAGTCGTAATCAACGCGAGTGGTTTATATAGCGATAAGATAGCCGCGATGGTGGAACCAATTGATTGGAAACTTATTCCTAGAAAAGGTGAATACTTTGTTTTAGACCATTACGATATTGGCTTAGTCAATCACACGATTTTCCCTCTTCCAACTGCGAAAGGAAAAGGCGTTCTTGTTTCTATGACTAGTAGCAACAATTATATTGTTGGTCCTAGTAGTGAACCAATTGACGATGTTGAAGATTTCTCCACTGATGGATTAACTTTAGGTGATATTCGTCGTCAAGCAACAGAACTTGTTCCTACAATTCCATTTAACCAAGTGATTCGTGTCTTCTCTGGTATAAGACCAACATCTACTAGACATGACTTTATTATTGAACCTGCAAAGAGTAATGAAAGATTTATCAATGTTGCGGGTATTGAATCTCCTGGACTAGTCTCTTCACCTGCAATCGCAGAATATGTCTATGAGAATTACATTTCTAAATTATTTAATTTAGTAGAAAAAGAAAATTACAATCCATGCGTTAGAAAATATCATCGCTTAAATGAAATGAGCGAAGAAGAACGTAATCGCATGATTAAAGAAAACCCAGAATACGGAAAAATCATTTGTAGCTGTGAGAAAGTCTCTTTAGGAGAGATTAAGGAACTTCTTTCTAGAAGTGTTCCACCTACTACAGTAAAAGGTGTTAAAAGAAGATGCCGCGCTGGATTTGGTAAGTGTCAAGGTGGATTCTGCTCTCCAATGGTCACTCTTATCTTAGCGAAACATTATGGTCTTTCTCCTTTAGACATCAAATGGGATAAAGAAAACTCTAATATCCTCAAGGAAGAGGTGAAGAAGTTATGATTAAGAAAGATTTAGTAATTATCGGTGGTGGATCCGCTGGTATGGCGGCCGCAATTGAAGCAAAGAAAAACGGTATTGATGATATCCTTATCCTTGAAAAGGATAGTGTTCTCGGTGGTATCTTAAATCAATGTATTCATAATGGCTTTGGATTAACGGAATTCAAAGAAGAATTAACTGGTCCAGAATATCTTTCTAGATTTGCTGATCAAGTTGAAGAACTAGGTATTGAATATAAACTTGATTCCTTGGTTTTAGATGTTACTGAAAATAAGGTAGTTACTTACTCTAACGCAAAGGATGGAGTGGTTTTAGTTGAGGCTAAAGCAATCATCTTTGCGACAGGCTGTTATGAAAGAGGACCTGGAGCGATTCAATTAGCAGGAGATCGCTGTAGCGGTATCATTACCGCTGGAACCGCTCAAAAGTATTTAAATATTCACGGATATCTCGCTGGTAAACGTATTGTTATTCTTGGTAGTGGCGATATCGGCTTAATCATGGCAAGAAGAATGACTCTTGAGGGGGCAAAAGTTTTATGTGTCAGTGAACTTATGCCTTATTCAAACGGATTAAATAGAAACATCGCTCAATGTTTAAATGACTACAACATTCCTCTATATCTTTCCCGTAGTGTTTTACGTGTTGAAGGAAAGAAAGGTAGGGTAGAAAAAGTTGTATTAGCGTCAGTAGACGATAAGATGAAATTCATCCCAGGAACTGAGATGGAATTTGAATGTGATACGCTTCTACTTTCTGTTGGACTTGTTCCATATGTGAGTTTACTCGATAAGCTTCATGCGGAGATGAGCACCACTAGAGGAGCGAAAGTTAACGATCAACTTATGACTTCAATTGATGGAGTGTTTGCGTGTGGAAATTGTTTACACGTTCATGACGTTGTTGACTTTGTAACTGATGAAGGAAGAGACGCTGGTCGAGGTGCTGCTAATTACATCAAAGGCTTATCAGAAAAGAAGAAACACATCGCTGTTAAACCTGGAGACGGAGTGTCTTATGTTATTCCTCAATTTATTGAGACTGATTTAAATAATGACATTACCTTTAAATTTAGAGTTCGCAGACCAATTCAAAATGTCTTTGTGAACTTTACATCAAACGGAGAACTTGTTCATAAAGTTGTGAAGCCAGTTCTTATTCCTAGTGAAATGGTAATGATAAAACTTAATAAAGACAAACTCGTTAACGTTAAAGATGAAATAGTCGTATCTTTGGAGGAGAGAAAATAATGAAAGAATTTACTTGTATTGTTTGTCCTCGTGGATGTCGATTAAAGATTGACGATAACCTTAACGTTACTGGAAACTCTTGTCCTCGTGGAGCCCAGTACGCGAAAGATGAAGTGACCAATCCAAAAAGAATGATTACTTCATTTATGAGGGTTAAAAATAGAGAGAACTGTGTCGTCTCTGTTAAGACTTCAACATCAATTCCAAAAGGGATGATTTTTGAAGTGATGAATGAAATTAATCGAGTGGGAGTTGACGCTCCTACTCATATCGGTGATATCGCTATTAAAGATGTTTTAGGCACAGGAGCTGATATCATCATTACAAAAAATATCAAATAATCTTTTAACTAATTTTTAAATTTGTTAAAATATTAGTACATATTCAGGATAGTCAATATTCTATAAGTGAGGATCTATGTCAGAAAAGATTAAAGTGTTTGCTTTAGCGGGCCTTGATGAAGACGGCCGTGATTGTTATGTCGTAGAAATTAACGATGATATTTTTGTTATTGACGCTGGATTATCTTTGCCTGATAAAACTATCCCTGGAGTTGATTGCTTACTTCCAAACTTTGACTATTTAGTCAAAAACAATAGTCGTATTAGAGGCTACATTATGACCCACGGTCATGATGAGAGTATTGGAGCGATTCGTTATTTCTATAAATACGCTCCAGCACCAGTCTATTGTACAAAGACCACAATGACCATTATGGAAGGTCAACTTGCAATCAACGATCAGCAAAAACTCAAATACGATTTTAGATTAGTTAATCCAAGCGATGACATTATTATTTCTGGTAGAAGAATTAGATTCTTCCAAACATGCCATAACGCTGCTAACTCCTTTGGAGTTGCTATCCATACCGAACAAGGTAATATCATCTTTACTGGAGACTATATTATTAACTTCGCTACCGAAGAAACAAATTATCAATTTGATTTAGCAGCCGCTAGTGAACTCGCTAAAGAACCAACACTTCTTTTAATGGCGGAATCAAAATCCGCTGATAAGAAAGGATATTGTTCTCCTAAGCATCGTAGTAGCGATTTAATTGAAAAATATTTCAAGACCAATAAGCGTATCTTTGTTACCTGTTATTGGCAAAACATGTACCGTATTAGAGAAGTAATTCGTTTAGTGAAGAAATATGGTAAGAAAATTTATTGTTACGATAACTATACTTCCATCATCATGAATCAAATCATTGCCGCAACCGGCACTGGTTCAATTGAAGAGAAAGATTTTGTTGGTAAAGAAGACCTTCTCAGAGTGAGAAAAAACGACTTAGTCGTTTTGATGGTGGGTCAAAATGATGATTTATTTAAAGAGATCAATGCTTTAGTAAGCGGTAATAACGCTGATAAGAGAATTCACATTGATCCTGATGATATTTTCATTAACTTAGCTATTCCTAGACCAAGCTTTGAAACTTTGTGTACGAGATCCATGGATAACGTTTATCGTACTGGCTGTGAAGTTGTCTGGATTAAAAGCAAAGAAGTCTCTGCAATGCACGCTAGAGAAGATGACCTTCGCTTCATTTTGAACTTATTTAAACCTAAATATTATTTCCCTGTTAGAGGGCATTACACCAAGATCATGGATAACGCTAAACTTGCCGTATCTTTAGGCATTGGTCTTAACCATATGAATGTCTTTGTTTTAGATAACGGCATGCAACTTATTTTCGAAGAAAATAGAAGACCAGTTATCTTACCTAACGAAGTAACAGGAGTGGATGTTAGTCCAATTTTAGTTGACGGAAAAGGTGTCACCAAAATTAGTGATGAAATCATTGAAACGCGTCAAAAGATGGGTGTTGATGGAACAGTTGTCATTGCTTCTACCGTTTCTAAATCACAAAAGAAGATTATTGCGGGCCCAGATTGCCAAATGAGAGGATTTGTTTTCATTAAAGAAGCTGAGCCATTATTAAAATCGATTACTCAAATCTATGTTGATGAAGTTAACGCTGCATTAACTAGAAACCTTGATTTAGAGCAAACCAAGAATACAATTAGAGAAAGAATTAGATGGTTCATCCGTCGAGAAAATGGACGCGAACCGTTTATTGAACCGATAATCCTTATTGAGGAATAAAAAGCACATTAAATTGTGCTTTTTTCTTTCATTTTCCATACGTATACACGTATAATGTATACATATATGGACAAAAAAGAATTTAAACCAATATCTCCAAGAGTAGAAAACCTTATTAAAGGTTTATTTTTGGTTTTAATCTCTATTGTCATGGCAATTAACGTTGGTAAAGTTGCTAGAACGATTACATTTGTCCCACTCTATTTATTTGGAGCCTCTTATTATTTAATCGCGTTATACGCTTTTATTATGGGTGGCTACCGTATTATCAAGGGAAAGAAATTCAAATTTGTTCATAAGACTTATGCGGTTGGCTTGTTCTTATTGTTTTTAGGAATTGTTTTTATCGTTGGTTTTTCTGCATTTAAAAATTCAGGTAAAACATTTGAAACTGATTTTAACGACTTGATGAATGGCTATAATTCTCAATTAAGTCTTTATTACAGTGAGAAGTTCATCAATGTATTTGATTCCAACTCCTTATGGGCACCTGGTTTATTAGGTGTTCTCATAGGAGGACTTGTAGGCATTGATTCCGTTATTTTATTTCTAGGGATAATTTGTTTGGTGCTTGCTTTCATTTGCTTCTTTGGTAGAGCGTTAATCTCTAGATCTAAGAAGAAGAGCAAAAAAGAAAAAGTAGTGGTTAACTACGACGAAGATGAAGGTGAGGAAGAAGAAAGAGTTTTAACTCCGATAGAAGAGCCTGCTGAAGAAGAACTTGAACCAGCGGAAATCTTGC
Organism: Bacilli bacterium; assembly: GCA_045226015.1. Classification (GTDB taxonomy): domain Bacteria; phylum Bacillota_I; class Bacilli_A; order RFN20; family CAG-826; genus UBA2450. The sequence goes on from JBGVBY010000003.1 coordinate 23,381, forward strand.
CAGGATATGAAAGCGATCCACGTCCATTTGTTAATGAAAACAGTGGTTTTGATAGAGTCAGTCATTCTTTAGATGAAGCTTTTTCTAGTAGAAGCGTTATTAGAGAGCAACAATTAAGCGACCAAAATGACTTTGTTCCACTTGGGTTTGCGATGAACGCTAATCCATTCCAAACTGTGGAAGCTCCTAAAAAAGAAGAACCGGTTGCTCAATACGTTGAAGAACCCGTTGAAGAAGAGGAAATTAATTTAATTGATTCTCGTCCAGTGGAAGAAGAACATCAAATTGATAATTCTTTAGTGACCGCTCAACCAGAATTCTTAGAGAGAAGAGAACAAGGAGTTTCTTCTTTAGAAGAAAAACCTGTAGAAGTTAAACCTAAAAAGAAGAGAGTGGTGTGGAATCCGCCAAGCCCAGACATCTTGATGACTTATGAAATTGAAGAAGCTAAAGAAAAGAACGAAAAAGTTGCTGCCGAAAGATTAATTGCCATCAATCAAACCTTACAAAACTTTAAGATTGGTGCGAGATGTGTTGGTTACACAATTGGACCAAGCATTACTCGTTTCAACATTGAATATGATCCAGACGTTACCATTAAAAGTGTTGAACGTTTAGAAAGAGAAATATCTGTCAGATTAGGTGGAGTCACTTCTAGATTTACCGATATTATTCCAGGAGAATCTTATTCTGGTTTTGAAGTACCTAATGCATGTATTACTACAGTTAGTTTCAAAGAAGTGGTTACCGCTCTTCCTGATGCGAAAAAGAAACCATTATCTGTAGCCTTTGGTAAGGACATTTCCGGTAATGTAATATTCGCGGATTATAACGAATTCCCACATCTTCTTGTTGCAGGTACCACTGGAAGTGGTAAGTCTATTTATGTCCACTCAATTATTTCTACTTTAATCATGAGAATGTCTCCTGATGATTTAAAGATTGTTTTAGTCGATCCTAAGAAAGTTGAAATGACTAAATATAGAGACATGCCACACTTATTGTGTCCAATTATTACCGAAGCTGAAAAAGCAAAAGTTTGCTTACAAAAGCTAGTTGAAGAGATGGAACTCCGTTATGAAAAATTTGCGGAGAATCCAGAGATTAGTGATATCAAAGGTTATAACGAATGGGCTAGAGAAAATAATATGGATACGATGCCATATATTCTTGCTGTTTTAGATGAATACGCTGATTTAGTGGATAACTGTAAAGAAATCTCACAACCAGTTGTTTCTATTGCTCAAAAAGCAAGAAGTGCTGGCATTCACTTATTAATCTCCACTCAAAGACCATCCACCAACATTATTACTGGTGTTATTAAAGGCAACTTACCAACTCACGTAGCCTTAATGACTTCTAGTTATACTGACTCCATGACAATTATTGGAGAAGGTGGTGCTGAAAAACTCCTTGGAAAAGGTGATATGCTCGTTCAATCACCACTAGTTAGTAGAGTGGGAGTTACTCGTTTACAAGGCTGCTTTATTCAAAATAAAGAAATCGTCCATATCGTTAATTATTTAAAAGAACATTACGAAACGGTTTTTGATGAACGTTTCTTAGATTTAGTTGATCATTCTAAAGATCCAATGTCTAACGTTTTAGCGCCTGGAGAAGTGGAAAAAGAAAGTTCTGTTGAAGAGGAGAATAAGTATCAATCTATCAAGGAATGGGTAATGACCCAAGAATTTGTTTCAATGAGCAAGATTCAAAGAGAGTGTAGCGTTGGTTTTAACCGCGCGGGTAGATTCTTTAATAGACTCCAAAAAGAAGGAGTGGTGTCTACAACTCAAGATGGCTCATCCAAGGGATGTCGTGTTTTAGTTCACGATAAATATTATGATGGAGATGACATCGTCACAAGTGACGAACTTATAGGATAAATATGGAAAATCAACTCATTAGTGCGTTTTTAATTGATTCCCATCACGTTGATGTTAATTATCTTTCTGAAGATATTAAAAACATTGAATTCTTTTTAGATGGTGATGGAGAGATTTATAAATTCTTAACCGAAAGAATTGAACGCAACAACCAAATATTTAGGATTCATCTTTTCTCTGAAAAAGAGATTCTTTTAGGTAAGCTTTACACCTTTAAGACTAGTGAAGAAGATGAAGCAATTTTAAGAACCGATTTATATATCTCTAGTAAAGAATTCGAAGACCTTTATTCTTATTCTGGAGAACTCGGAATTAAATACAGTAAAGAAGAGACTACTTTTAAACTTTGGTCTCCTTTATCTAATAAAGTCTCAATTAAGATTGAGAAGAATGAAAATAACTTTGTTATTTTACCAATGAAAAGAAAAGACAAAGGCGTCTTTACTATTTCGATTAAAGGTGACTTATTCAATAAGAAATATTCTTATTTAGTCACTCAAAACAATATCCAAAAAGAAATTGTTGATCCATACGGTAAGGCTGTCAGTGTTAACTCTGAATATTCAGTGGTCATTGACATCAATGATGTTATTAGTTTGGGTAAAGTTGCTCCTACTACAAAAATCAATAAACCAACAGATGCGGTTATTTATGAACTTCATATCCGTGACTTTACCGAAGGAGATAAGAGTGTTACAAATTCTGGTAAATACTTAGGTATTTTAGAGAAAGTAGATTATTTAAAGAAACTTGGAGTCACTCACGTTCAACTTTTACCAGTTATTGATTTTGGTGGAGTTGATGATTTGACTTCTGATTTATATAACTGGGGATATAACCCAATTTCTTTCTTTGCTTTAGAAGGAAGTTATTCCAATTATCCAGAAGACGCTTTAGCGAGACTTTTAGAATTTAAAACACTAATAAATGAGCTTCATAAAAACGATATCCGTGTGGTTATGGATGTCGTTTATAATCATTTATATGATTATATTACCACTTCATTCCAAAAGAATATTCCATATTATTATTTCCGTAGAAACGGAAAGAAAATGGCGAACGCTTCTGGATGTGGAAATGATGTTGCTAGTGAAAGAAAAATGGTCAGACGCATCATTGTCGACTCCATAAAATACTTCTTGGAAGTGTTTGATGTCGATGGATTTAGATTTGACCTTTTAGGTCTTATTGATATCGACACAAGTAAAGAAATTATTGAAGCAAGAAATAAGATTAAACCTGACGCTCTCTTATACGGAGAAGGTTGGAATATGGGTGTTGAACTTAAAGCCGAACAAAAGACCAGCAGTGATAACTCTCACCGTATCCCAGAAATGGGCTTCTTCAATGACCGCTTTAGAGATGTTATCAAAGGTTCAACATTTGATAGGCAATCTCCTGGTTATATTTTAGGTAACATTCACAACCATTTTGATGTTGATGATGTCCTATTTGGCTGCATGTTCTCTAATCGATACGCGAGTATTAATCAATCGATTAACTATGTTGAATGTCATGATAATCAAACTTTGTTTGATAAGCTCACATATTTTGATGAATCGTTAGAGACTAACCTTAAGAGAATTAAACTCGCTAATGCGATTACTGTTCTTTCTTTTGGAGTCCCATTTATTCACATGGGACAAGAAATTGGACAGACCAAAGAACTCTTAGATAACACATATAATGTGCCTAAGATTAATAACATGAACTGGAAACTTGTTGAAGAAAGAGAAGACCTTGTTAAATACATGTCTGATTTGATCAGCCTTAGAAAGTATCTCCATTATAGTCAATACGACAACCTTAATGATATTAATGACTCAATTACTGTTGAGCATTTAGAAAATGGCTTATTATTAATCAAGATTACTAATAAAGACTTCTTGATTAAGCATGATGTTGGCTTAGTTATTATTAATCCAACAGAAGATAATTTATCTGTCGAACTTGATGATTATTATTCAGTATTCTTCTCTAGTTCAGGATTCGTCAAAGGCGAACAAATGGTGAAGAACTTTATGGTTCCAGGATTATCATTGGAGGTCGTGGTTAAATAATGTGGCACTTTCTTAGAGCGTTATTTCTTATTTTGCCAACCCTAATCTATGATTTTTTTGCGTGGATAATTAAATACTCTAATCATCCAGAAAAATATCCAATCGATATAAGATATCGAAGAACAAGAAAACTTATTAGAAAAGCTAATTGTTTACTTAGGTTTGATTTCCACGTTGAAGGCTTAGAAAACGTTCCAAATGAAACGTGCTGTTTTTACGCTAACCATTTAGCGGCGGTTGATCCACTTTTATTACTTGAAGTTTTAGATAAACCAACTGCCTTTTTAGGCAAAGTAGAAATCAAAAAAATTCCAGTAGTGGGACGTATTTTTAGTGGTATTAATGGTCTATTCTTAGATAGAGATGACCTTAAACAACAGCTTAGAATCATGATGAAAGTTGAAGCTTCTTTAAAGAATAATGACTGCAACTGGGTTATTTATCCAGAAGGAACAAGAAACAAGGATCCAATGAAAACCCTTATTCCTTTCCACCACGGAACCTTTAGAGCAGCAATGAAGGCTAAAGTCCCATTAGTACCTGTCGTGGAATATGGTTCTTTTAGAGCGTTAAACTTAAAACACTCTTACAAACGATATCCTACATTCATTAAGTTCTTAAAACCAATTTATCCAAATGAATATGAGAACTTATCGACTACTGATGTTGCGATATTGATTCAAAGTAGAATTCAAAAAGAAATCAGCTTTATAGCAAAACCATACGATCATAAAGTTATGAGCGAACTCGGTGATAAATATTATCGTTTTAATAAAATTAAATAATTAGAATCTTTTTCTTAATCCCTTAGGATAATTGTTCTTAATAACTCTGCCGTCAGTCTTAGCAATATCTACTGCGGCTTTTTTATATGTTAATAGGACCATACCTTTATATTCATTAGGTTTAGCTAGTTGATTTCCTTCTAGATACTTTTTAACCTCTTCTAAACTTAGTGCAATCTTATCTATGTTAGTAGATTCATCTAAAGTTCTAGCGTAGTGGAGATTGTATTTGAAGATGTCTTTTTTAAGCTCCCCAACCTTAACTCCATATCGGACCACTCTTAAGTTTTTAGTGTCTATCTTTTTAGGTAACGCAAACACAAAATCACCATATTTTACGATGTCGCTATTTAAGTAAGAATTGACAACATATTTGCTAAACTTGTTGATTGATTCTTCGTGCTTGTTGCTACTATTACCTGGCTTAATTATGTGACAGATGTATTGCCCTTCACCTTGATAGTGAGTGGGCATAAGTCTTACTCCTATTTTGTTAAGAGGATTGATATATCCTCCTTCAAAACTAAGTTCTTTTATTTGAGCGTCGCTATTATCTAATAGATAACTAACGACGTCTTCGTCTTCTTCTTTTGAGTAAGAGCAAGTGGAGTAAGATAATAGTCCACCTGGTTTAAGCATTTGATAAGCAATTATAATTAATTGTTTTTGAATTTCACTGAATTTATAAACTTTGTTTATAGACCAGTCTTCTTTATAGATATCCCCTTTTCTAAACATTCCACTTCCAGAACAAGGTGCGTCTAATATAATCTTATCGAATGTGTTTAAGTATTTTTGATAAATCAAAGAAAAGTCGTTATTTGTGACTAATAAGTTTCTTAAACCTAGTCTTTCCGCATTGTTAGTGATGATGCTACTTCTACTAGATGAGATATCGTTTGAGATAATGACTCCCTTTCCGTTCATTTTTAATGACGCTTGAACACTTTTTCCTCCAGGAGCAGCACACATATCGAGCACAAAATCGTCTTCTTTGAAGTCGATTAAAGAAGAAACGAGCATTGCGCTTGGTTCTTGTAGATAATAAAACCCAAGCTCGTGATATAAGTGCTTTCCTAATTGATATTCATTCTTATCGTAGAGATAAGCATTCTTAATTAGTGGATGTTTTTTAACATGTGGGAATTCTTTTACGAATTCTTCGTTACTAATCTTATTTGTGTTAAGTAACACCGCGTGAGAATCCTCTTCCGAAAAAGAGTTAATCAAGCGATCAACTTCTTCGCTAGGAAGACTATTTTTTAAGTGTTCAACAAAATCCATGTTTCTATTATATATGTAAGTGAAAATTAAATGTATTAAATACATTATTTTGTGGTAACATATATGCGAGGTATTTTTATATGAGAATGGTAGATTTAATTATTAAAAAACGTGATGGTCACGAATTAACTGATGAAGAAATCAAGTTCTGGATTGACGGTTACGTTAAAGGTGAAGTACCAGATTATCAATCTAGCGCGATGAACATGGCTATTTTCTTTAAAGGAATGACCAAAAGAGAAATCGCAACCTTAACTGATTATATGGAACATAGTGGTGAAGTCATCGACTTATCCGCGATTGAAGGTATCAAAGTTGATAAACACAGCACTGGTGGAGTCGGAGATAAAACTTCTTTAGTTTTAGGTCCAATGGTTGCTGCGGTTGGCGGTAAACTCGCTAAGATGAGTGGTAGAGGTTTAGGACATACAGGTGGAACACTTGATAAACTTGAATCAATTCCAAATATGTCTATTGCTAAAACCAAGGAAGAAATGATCGACCAAGTCAATAGAATTGGTTTAGCCATTATCGGACAAACAAGTTCACTTGTTCCTGCTGATAAGAAGTTATACGCGCTCAGAGACGTTACTGGTACAGTTGAATCTATCCCATTAATTGCCGCTAGTGTTATGAGTAAGAAACTCGCTAGTGGAACAGACGCTATTTTACTTGATGTCACCGTAGGTGAAGGTGCATTTATGAAGAACATGGACAGCGCTAGAGAATTAGCGAGAACCATGGTCGGTATTGGTAACTCTTTAAAAAGAGATACCGTTGCGGTATTAAGTGATATGAGTGAACCTTTAGGTTTTGCAGTTGGTAATAACCTTGAAGTTAAAGAAGCCATCGCCTCTTTACATGGTAAAGGTCCAGAAGATTTAATGGAACTCTGTTATACATCAGGAAGTATTATGCTTGTTCAAGCTAAAGTCTGTAAGACTCTTGAAGAAGCTAGAGAAAAACTCCACGAAGTTATTAATAACGGTAAAGCCTTTGAGAAATTATGCTTAATGGTTGAGGCTCAAGGTGGAGATGTTTCTTATATTAGAAATCCTGAAAAATTTGAAATGTCTAAGAATATTATTGAGATTAGAAGTGAAGAAGATGGCTACATTAAAGAGATCAACGCTTTAGAAATCGGTATTAGTGCGATGAAATTAGGTGCTGGTAGAGAAACTCTTGAAGATGTTATCGATATGAGCGCCGGTATTGTCTTAGACAAGAAGATTGGTGCTAAAGTCAGTAAAGGTGATCTCTTATGCACTGTTTACACCAACAAATCAAAAGAAGAATATCTACCTGTATTAGATGAAATCAAAGCAGCGTACAAGTTCTCTAAAGAGAAAGTTGATGTTCTTCCAGTTATTAGAGAAGTTATTCGTTAATGAAAGTAATTTTACAAACAGTAAAAGAAGTACACGTTGATATATTAGGTAAAACCGTTGGAAGTATTTCTAACGGTTACCTTTTACTTGTCGGCTTTACTGATGGTGATGACAAAGAAATTGTCACTCGTATGGTTGATAAAATATTGAAGTTAAGAGTGTTCCCTGATGATCATGGACAAATAAATTTGTCCTTGTTTGATGTTAAGGGAGGTATCCTTTCAATTAGTCAATTCACGTTATACGCGAACACGAAAGGTGGAAGAAGACCATCGTTTGTGGAAGCGATGCGTCCTCATGAAGCAGAAGTTCTTTATGACTTCTTTAATTCTGAGCTTGAACACCTTTCTGGATTACAAATATCGACAGGTGTGTTTGGCGCAGATATGAAAGTCCATTCTATCAATGACGGACCTTTCACTTTGGTGCTTGATAGTAAGGAACTATTCTAATGAAAGTATTAGTTGGTCTTTCTGGTGGTGTCGATAGCGCAGTTGCAGCCTATCTTCTTAAGAAGAGTGGCTACGGTGTGACTGCTTGTTTTATGCGTAACTGGGATTCACTTGCTAATAACGATTACTTAGGAAACCCAAATATCAATAACTCTCAATGTCCTCAAGAAAAAGACTATGATGACGCGGTTAATGTTGCTAAAAAACTTGGAATTGAGTTACTCAGAATTGATTTCGTTAAAGAATATTGGGATGATGTTTTTTCTTATCTCATTAGAGAATATGAAGTAGGGAGAACCCCTAATCCTGATATATTTTGTAATAAATATATCAAATTTGATGCTTTCTTAAAGTTCGCTAAAGAAAAAGGCTTTGACATGATAGCTATGGGGCATTACGCAAAACGCGTTGATAAAGACGGCGTTGCTTATCTTTGTAAGTCGTACGATCAAAACAAGGATCAAACCTATTTCTTATCACAAATCAGTCAAGAGCAACTCGCTTTCTCCTTATTCCCATTAGGAGATATCGATAAGAGCGAAGTGAGAAAGATCGCTCATGAATTGGATTTAGAAATCGCTGATAAAAAAGATTCTACCGGAGTGTGTTTTATTGGTGAGAGAAACTTCAAAGAATTCTTAAAGAACTATATTCCTGCTAAAAAAGGAAACATTGTTGATATTGATTCTAGTAAGGTTATAGGCACTCATGAAGGTGTGATGTATTACACAATTGGTCAAAGAAAAGGACTTGGTATTGGAGGTATTGCTAATACTGAGGCTAAAGGCTGGTTTGTAGTTAAAAAAGATATCAAGAAAAATATCCTTTATGTCGCTAGTGGAAGCGAGAATGATCGCCTCAATAGTGATAGCTGTTATGTCACTAATTTAAATTTCATCAGTGGCAAGCCAAAAGACGGTGAACACATCAATGTTAAATTTAGATATCGTCAAAAGGATAACGGAGTAACGATCCACTTTGTTAGTGAAGATAAAGTCTTATTAAAATTTGATGAACCGTATAAAGCGGTTACTCCTGGCCAAGCAGCGGTTTTCTATCTAGGAGACATCTGTTTAGGTGGAGGTTTAATTGATTCCACATATTATAAAGGAAATCGAACAGATTTATAAAAATAAAAGGCCATAGGCCTTTTTATTTAACTTCATGTATGTTTTTCAATACCTCTTTTCCAAATAATGTGAGATATAAATCTTCATATTCTTGGTATGAAATTTTGTGTTTGCCTCTATAGCAAGTATCGTAAACAACTCCATATTCAAATGTCTTTAAGTTGTTGTCTATAAAGCCGTTACAATTATAGAATTTTTTTCTCCTCTTTCTTAGCTCAATATCATCATATTTATCATCAATTTCTTCATAACAAATCAGGATGTTTTTGTCTTTAAATCTTTCCTTAATGCTATCTAAGATTTTGCTGCCATAACCTTGGTTTCTTTTTGATGGGCTGACCGCTAAGAAAAAGAGGTATAACAAATCACGATTATAGGTTAATAATGTAAACCCTATAAATTCATCCTTTTCTGTATAATAAACTTCGATATCTGCAGAGTCTTTCTTACCAATTTGATAAAAGATATTTACTGGAGGTCTTTCTTCTTCCGGAAAGGCATCGATGTATAAAGGAGTAACATCCTTTTTGATTGATTTATCACTTTTGTAATTTATTATTTTCATTACTGTAATTTTAAATCGTTCAACTTTTAATAAAAAGTTATTTCTTAAAGCAATCTAATTTGAGATAATAGCAATGAGGTATCACATATGAAGACATTAGTTGTTTATTTCTCTCGTGTCGGAGAGAATAGTGTTAATGGTGAAGTAAGTATTATTGAAAAAGGCTTTACTGAAACACTAGCAGAAAACATCGCTTCTAGAACCGGAGCGGATTTATTCAAATTAGAACCAGAGATTCCTTATCCAACTTCTTATGAAGAATGTGTTAAAAGAAGCAGAATTGAGGATCAATATAATGAAAAGGTTCCTTACTTACATCCTCTTTCATCTTTAGATGAATATGATGTGATTTATTTAGGATTCCCATGCTGGTGGAGAACTTATCCACGTATTGTTGCTTCCTTTATTAGAGACCATTCTTGGGTTGGCAAAGTTGTCTATCCATTCGCCACTAATGAAGAAGGTGCTTTAGGCATGGCAGAACTTGAACTAAAAGGCGCTCTTAAAGGCGCAATCATTAAGAAAGGATTTGCCTGTAAGGGAAGTGAAGTTAATAACGTTAACGACAAACTCGATGCTTGGGTAGGTAAATAATCATGAAAAAAGTAACAAATGATATCTTCTACGTTGGTGTTAACGACCATCAAGTAGACTTATTTGAAGGACAATATATTGTTCCTAATGGTATGGCGTATAACTCATACGTCATCAAAGATGACTTAATCGCCATTATGGATACAGTTGACGCTCATTTTACTGATGAGTGGCTCAAAAACATTAAAGAAGTGCTCGGAAAAGATAAACCAACATATTTAATCGTTCAACATATGGAACCTGACCACTCTGCAAACATCATGAATCTTATTAAGGAATATCCTGATGTATTTGTAGTAGGGAATACAAAAACCTTTAAGATGATGGAACAATTCTTCCACGAAGAAATCAAACACAAATTAGTGGTCAACGAAGGTGATACTCTTAACTTAGGTAAACATGTCTTACATTTCGTCTTTGCACCTATGGTGCACTGGCCAGAAGTCATGGTCACTTATGACGAAAATGATAAGGTACTTTTCTCCGCTGATGGATTCGGTAAATTCGGAGCGTTAGACGTTGAAGAAGACTGGGCGTGTGAAGCTAGAAGATATTATATCGGTATCGTTGGTAAATACGGCGCTCAAGTCCAAGCTTTACTTAAGAAAGCTAGTGCGTTAGATATTCAAATCATTTGTCCATTACATGGACCAATCTTAGACAAAGATTTAGGTTATTATTTGAACCTTTATGATATTTGGAGTTCTTATAAAACCGAAACTGAAGGTGTTGCCATTTTCTATACCTCAGTTTATGGTCACACTAAAGTGGCAGCCGAACTTCTTAAAGAAGAATTGCTTAAAAACGGCACACCTAAAGTTGCTCTTAACGATTTAGCTCGTGAAGATATGGCGGAGTGTGTTGAAGATGCCTTTAGATATGGAAAGATTGTCTTAGCAACAACTACCTATAACGCTGGTATTTTCCCATTCATGGAAACATTTATCGCTCACTTAGTGGAACGTAATTTCCAAAACAAAAAAATTGGTTTAATTGAAAACGGTACCTGGGCTCCAATGGCGGCTAAGGTAATGAGTGATAAACTCGCTAATAGTAAGAATGTGACTATTTTAAGCCCAGTCGTGAAGATTTTATCTTCACTCACTGAAGAAAACAAAGAACAAATCAAAGCTTTAGCAGACGCTTTAAGCGAAGAATATAAAGCTAAAAAAGAGATTGTTGAAGAAGTTAAACCAGAGATTGATTCTAAGGCTTTATTCAAAATTGGATACGGTTTATACGTTGTCACTTCTAGAGATGGAAATAAGGATAATGGTTTAATTGTTAACACAGTTACCCAATTAACCGATACTCCTCTTAGAGTAGCGGTCAACATCAATAAACTTAATTATTCTCATGACTTAATCAAAAAGACTGGAGTTCTTAACGTTAACTGTTTAAATATTGAGGCTCCATTCAGTGTTTTCCAAGAATACGGATTTGTTTCTGGAAAAGATAAAAACAAATTTGAAGGTAAAGAAATTGTTAGAAGCGCTAACGGAGTAGCGGTGTTAACTCAATTCGTTAATTCGGTTATTTCCTTAAAGGTTGATCAATATGTTGATTTAGGTACACACGGAATGTTTATTTGTTCCGTTACTGAATCTAAGGTCATCAACAATGTTGAAACAATGACTTATAATTATTACCAAGCTAACGTCAAACCAAAACCACAAACCGAAAAGAAGAAGGGTTATGTTTGTAAAGTGTGCGGATATGTCTATGAAGGGGATGAACTCCCAGAAGATATCATTTGCCCATTATGTAAACATGGCGCTGCTGATTTCGAAGAAATAAAATAAGGAGAAAATTATGAGATACGTTTGTCCTCAATGTGGGTTCGTCTATGACGAAGACGAAGGCGATCCAGCAAATGGTATTGCCCCAGGAACTAAATTTGAAGATCTTCCAGAATCTTATTTGTGCCCATGGTGTGGTGCACCAAAAGACGTTTTTGAAGAAGAATAATATTAAAATAATTACGGAAATTGACCTACCTATGTAGGTCTTTTTTCATAATGCTGTTGAATATTTTTAATACTAAATGTATTATAATTTCCGTTGAGGGAACTAAGTTTATTGTTTCTATTCTAAGAGAACGCTAGTTGGTGAGAAAGCGTAATAGAAAATAAATGTGCCACTCCCTGTCACGTGGGTAATGCCACCGTTAAGTTGACGAAATAACTATAATTAAGAGCCAATTCTGAAATAGAGTTGGAAATAGGATGGTATCGCGGCTATGTTCGTTCCTATAATGGAACGTTTTCTTATATTTGGAGGAAAAAATTATGCGTAAAATGAGTGGAAGTGAAATTAGAAACACTTGGTTGAAGTTCTTTGAAAGCAAAGGACATCATATTGAACCAGGTAGTTCTTTAATTCCTAAAAATGATCCGACTTTGCTTTGGATTAACGCTGGAGTAGCAGCACTCAAGAAATATTTTGATGGTAGTGAAGTTCCACCAAGTAGAAGAATTACCAATGCCCAAAAGAGCATTAGAACTAATGATATTGAAAACGTTGGTAAAACTGACCGTCACCACACATTCTTTGAAATGTTAGGTAACTTCTCCATAGGAGACTACTTCAGAAACGAAGTCATCCCATGGGCGTTTGAATTACTTACAAGCGATAAATATTTTGGATTTGATAAGGATTTACTTTATATCACTTATTTCCCAGATGATTTAGACACTAAGAAGTGCTGGATGAACTGTGGGGTCAGTGAAGATCACCTCATTCCTTTAGAAGGAAACTTCTGGGAAATCGGAGATGGTCCTTGTGGACCAGACACCGAAATCTATTTCGATAGAGGTGAAAAATACGATCCAAAACACACTGGAATTGATTTACTTAAGAACGATATGGAAAACGATCGTTACATTGAGATATGGAATATTGTCTTCTCTCAATTCAACGCTGTTAGTGGAAAGAAGAGAAGTGAATATAAAGAACTTCCAAGTAAGAACATCGATACAGGCGCTGGTTTAGAAAGACTTGCTTGTGTTATGCAAGGAACAAAGTCTAACTTTGAAACTGATTTATTCTGGCCAATTATTGAGAAAGTTCAAGAACTTTCAGGTAAGAAATATGAATCAAATATGATGGCCTTCCGTGTTATTGCTGATCATATTAGAGCGGTGACATTTGCTACTGCAGATGGAGAAGTGTTCTCTAACGAAGGTAGAGGATACGTCTTAAGAAGACTTGTTAGAAGAGCGGAAAGATTTGGTAGAGTCTTAGGTATTAATAAACCATTCTTATATCAACTAGTTGATATAGTTGTATCCATTATGAAAGATTTCTACCCATATTTAGTAGAAAAAGCAGAATATGTTAAAAAACTTATTGTTGCTGAAGAAGAGAAGTTCTTAAAGACTCTTTCTAACGGTGAGTCTCTCCTTAACGATTTAATTAAAGATAGCAAAACCTTATCTGGCAAAGATATGTTTAAACTTTATGACACCTTTGGATTCCCTAAAGAATTAACTTTAGAAATCTGTGAAGAAAATGGAGTCTCAGTCAACATTGATGAATTCAATGAAGAGATGAACAAACAAAAAGAAAGAGCAAGAGCCGCTCGTGGAGATCTCCAATCAATGAACAAACAATCCATTGATTTAATGAACTTCACCTTAGAAAGTAAATTCAACTATGAGATCGTTGAATGCGAAAGCGAAGTCATCGGTTTATTTGTTGATGGAGTTAAAGTTGATTCATTAACTGGTGAAGGCGATTTAATTGTCAAAGAAACTCCATTCTATGCAGAAAGCGGAGGACAAATCGCCGATACAGGAACTATTTCTAATGATTCCACAGAAGCAAGAGTTAACTATGTTAATAAAGCCCCAAATAAACAACATTTACATCATGTCAGTGTTCTATTTGGAGAACTCAAGATTGGAGACAAAGTCAAACTTTCAATCGATGTCTCTAATCGTAGATTAATTGCTAGAAACCATTCCTCTGTTCACCTTTTACAAAGCGCCTTAACTGAAGTTCTTGGTGATCACGTTGCTCAAAAAGGTAGTTATGTTTGTAGCGAATATATCCATTTTGACTTCTCTCATTTTGAAAAAATGAAAGAGGAAGAAATTGCTGAAGTTGAAAGAAAAGTCAACGGGTGGATTAGTGATGCGATTGAGGAAGAAACAAAAGTTCTTTCTATTGATGAAGCGCGCAAGATTGGGGCTAAAGCATTATTCGATGATAAATATGGTAACGTAGTCAGAGTTGTTTGCTTTGGCGAAGTCAGCAAAGAATTCTGTGGTGGTACACACGTAAAGAACACCCAAGATATTGGTTTATTCGTTATTGAAAGCGAAGAAAGTGTTGCTAGCGGTGTTCGTCGTATTGTCGCCCGTACCTCTAAAGGAGCATATGAACTTCTTAAGAAGAGAGAGAATATGCTCAATCAAGCCAGAGTGTTAGTAGGTGCTGGATCATATAGTGAAGTCTCTACTAGACTTAACACCTTAAATAATGAAAGAAACGAACTCAAAAAGACTGTTGAATCATTATCTAATAAGCTTGCATCAAGCGAAGCAAATTCTATCAATAGTGAGTTCACTAATAACGGTAGATTTGAAGTATTAGTCAAATACTTAAAAGATAGCAATAGAAACGCAATTATTGGTTTAAACGACAAACTTAAAGTTGCTCATAAAGATAGTGTTATCCTCTTAATTGGTGGAGATTTATCAGTGGTTTGTAGTGTAAACGGAAGTGCCTTGTCTTCCATCAAGGCTGGTGACTTAGTTAGATTAAGTGCTGGTGCTTTAGGAGGAAGCGGCGGTGGACGTCCTGATTTTGCTGGCGGAGCTGGTAAAGATAACACCAAGATTAATGAAGCAATCTCTTTAGCGAAGGACGCTCTTAAATAATGGAAAAATACATTGGATTAGACTTAGGAACAGTGACTTTAGGAATTGCTACTAGTGATACCTTAGGTTTTGTCCACGGTTTAGAGACTTTCCGCTTTCAAAAAGAAGCGTATTCTCAAGCTCGTAAAAGAGTGCACGAAGTCGTTGCGCAAACAGGAATCAAAAACATCGTGATTGGTTTACCAATCAATATGGATGGTACTGAAGGATTTAGAGCGAAATCATCTCGTAAGTTTTTAGAAGATTTAAAAGCGGAAGATCCGTCTTTAAAGCTTGAGCTTCAAGATGAAAGAATGACGAGTATTTCTGCCCACAAAACTCTTTATGAACTCAATGTTAAAGGCAAGAATCACAAAGAAACTGTCGATCGCTTAGCAGCGTGTGAAATATTAGATTTCTATATTCGAATGAAAGGAAAATAAAAATATGGATATTATGGACGAAAAACAAATCACCATTATGGATGAAGAAGGTAATCAACATGTAATGGAAATTCTCTTCACTTATGAACACGAAGAAAGAGGAAAGAAATATGTGTTCTTGTATGATAAAAATAACCCAGACGATGTATTCCCAATGGAATATAACGACAAGGGTGAACTTTTCGAAATAGAAAACGAAGAAGAATATGAAGAAGTCGAAGAAGTTTTTAACGCTTTTAACGAAGAAAACTTTGATGACTAATTAATAAAAATAATCATACCCATAAGAGCGGATAAACCAAGTAACATGATTGGATTAACGCTCTTTTTATTTACTCGTTTGTATATTGTGGTAAATAGCAATAACGTGATTAATAAAGCAAAGCTTCGTCTATCAAAAGTGAATTCTCCATTGATGGAGTGACCACCAAAGAAGACAATCTTAATAAATAGTACAAGAGCAGTGCTTAAGATAAGTGCTAAAACTATAGGTTTAACTCCATTTAATGCGCCTTGAACAAATCTATTCTTTATGAATTTATTCATAACAATAGCGACAAGAATGATGATGATTAAAGAAGGAAGAATAACTCCGATGGTCGCGCATACCGCTCCAAAGCTTCCACCTACGTGCAAG
The DNA here is from genome assembly GCA_045226015.1 of Bacilli bacterium. GTDB lineage: Bacteria > Bacillota_I > Bacilli_A > RFN20 > CAG-826 > UBA2450. Next base: position 39,467 of record JBGVBY010000003.1, read on the forward strand.
CCTACAAATGTGGAGATGTTTAACGCAAATGGTCCTGGAGTAACTTCACTTATCGCGATGAAATCGGTTAATGTATCGCTAGTGATCCAACCTTTTCCGACAACTTGTTCTTGAATCATTGGAATCATTGCATAGCCTCCACCAAAGGTGAATAGACCGATCAGAAAGAATGTATAAAATAATTCAAAGAAAATCATTTTATGTCTCCTTTCTTTTTGTTAAGAGCGGTAAGGGTAATTCCAACAACAATGCCTAATAAAATTAGGCATAAAGAAGTATATTTAAAACCAATATCAAAGATAGAGAGGGTAATTGAAGTTGCTAAAGCAGCAACAAATAAAACAATTCCAATAAAATTAACTTTCACGTTTTTCTTAAGCTTTATAACTGCGTTTAAGAGTAATAACACAACTCCAACTTTTAATCCTTTAAAAGCGGCTTGGATAACTTTCCACTGCATAAAGTCCTTATAGAAATAGGAGATAACAAAGATAATCACAAAGGAAGGAATTGATAAGCCGATCGTAGCGAATATACTTCCTAGTACCCCTCCAACCTTATATCCAACATATGTTGCGGTATTAATTGCAATTGGTCCTGGGGTGGTTTCGCTGATCGCTAAAATATCAAGGATTTCCATCTCACTAATCCATTTTCTTTTTTTGGTGACTTCCTCTTCAATAATTGGAATCATCGCGTAGCCTCCACCAAAGGTGAAAGCCCCAACTTTCATAAAAGTTAGGAATAGAGTTAATAACTTTATAATGTAATTATCTTTCTTCATCGCCACTCAATTATATAAGAATAACGTTTATAAATAAAATCATTATAATAATTATTGGATTATATCATTCATTATTGATATAATATCGCATGGATTTAAAAGAGGTATAACTCATGGCAGATAAAATTAAATTAACAAAAGCTGGTAAAGAAGCTCTTGAAAAAGAATTAAGATATTTAATCGATGAAGCTCGTGAAGACGTTAAAAAACAATTAGCAGAAGCACGTGCGCAAGGTGACTTAAGTGAAAACGCCGACTACGATGCTGCTAGAAATAGACAAGCTGAAGTTGAAGGTAGAATCAAAGAAATCGAATCAATTCTTTCTAACGCTGAATTAATTGATGATGAAAAAGGTTCAAAAAGAAAAGAAGGTAAAGTTGCCTTAGGTTCAACTGTTACCATTAAATTCTTAGAAAATGGTAAAGAAGCCCAATACATGATTGTTGGTACTGTCGAAAGCAATCCATTCAGCAACAAGATTTCTAACGTCTGTCCATTAGGCGAAGCATTAATCGGAAAAGTCGCTGGCGATGTTGTTGAAGTCAAGGCGAAAAAGACCTATAAAGTCGAAATCGTCAAAGTTGGCGCTTAATCAAGAAAAGAGAAGACCCTTATGGGTCTTTTAATTTTTTTAAAATTTTCAGACAAAAAAATCGAAAAACCTCCCTATTAAAATAATGAGGAGGATTTTTTATGATCAAAATCATCTTAGGTGTTGTCTTAGTGACTATCGCTGTTATTACCACATTCTTGGTTCTCGATCCAAGTGTCGGAGTTCAAACAGTAGCCCCTATGGCAGAAGTAGCACCAACATTTATCGCCTATATTGACGGAGAGGTAGTCAAAGCCGATAAGTACACAATGGCAGAAGGCTCATTATTAAAGGATTTAATAGCCGCTGCTGGAGGTTTGAGTAATAACGCAGACGAAAGAGCGTTCTATGAAGACGCGGTTATTACTGCTGGCCAAACCTATTACATTGCCTCTAAATACGACTTAAATGACTTATGTAGTATGAGTGAAATCGAGAAAGTTAATGTTAACGTTGATGACGCTGAGACTTTAGCAACTGTTAACGGCATTAGTACTACAATTGCAAACTCAATCATCACATATCGTGATGAAAACGGTTTATTCTCTACCCTTGAGCAATTACTTGAGGTTCATGGAATCGGTAACGCGACATATCGAAAGATACGTAACTATGTAATTTTACACGCGTGATTATCTTATTTCTTTTCCTATCCTTATTTCTTGGACTAAATACTAGATATACATTAGTTATTGGGATAATAGGAATCATAGTCTTATTATTCTTTGTATTTAAAAGATTTGGTAAGAAAGTTGCTTCTATCTCCCTGGTGTTCTTCCTTTTTGGAGTTTGTGTTTCTTTTGTAAATATCGATATCCACAAAAATGAATATCAGGGAATGGTGGTAGAAGTTAAAGACAATTATTTTGTGTTTTCTTCCTCTTTAGAAAAGATGTATGTATATGAACAAGACCATTCTCATGAAATAGGAGATATCCTTCATATTGTTGGGTATAAAAAAGAACTAGCTTTTAACCATTTAGAATCTGAATTTGATTTTAAAGACTATTTAAATAAGAAAGGCATTAAATACCAATTAGAATATAAGTCAATAGAGGTTAAATACTCTAACTTCATCAAGGTCAATTATTTAAGAAAGAAATTCTTGTCCAATTTTGATAGTAAAACAGCTTCTGTTGTATCTTCTTTGTTATTTGGAATAAGCAAAGATAGTGAATATATCGATCTAGGTCGGGATTTACAAATTGTTAGGATAATTTCCAACACTGGTATTTATCTTTCCCTAATTTATAAAATCATCAATTTCTTTATCTCAAAGATATTTAAAAAGAAGAAGATTAATGAGCCGCTTTCTATATTAATAATGTCACCGTTATTAGTGTTTTCTTTCCCTAAATTCGCGGTAAGTAAATTCTTTGTATTAAAGGGGTTTAGATTCGCTAATCAGGGACTATTAAAAAAACGGTTTAACTATTTAGAGCTACTATCAATAAGTGCGATATGCTTTCTTCTTTTGGATCCTAATTTAGCAAGGCAAGATTCATTTCTATTATGTTACTCTATACCGATTATCTATTTATTAATAAATAGTTCATTTCACTTTAAGAAGAAATGGGTTAAAGGAGCGTTTGGTTTAATTTCTATTTATTTGTTATGTATTCCGTTAATAATCAACTATTATTCTGAAATATCTGTCTTTTCACTTATTTATCAGATTATCTTTGCTCCTTTGTTCACGTTCTTATATCTTTTGTCCTTATTATCATTTGTTGGGATACCTATTTATAGCTTTATTGGTAGTTACACATCGTTGATTTATAGTTGGCTAACCGCACTTAGTAAAATAAGCCCTGTTGTGTTTACCGGAACGATAAGTGACATAGGGGTAGCGTTATATGAGTTTATATATTTATTATGTTTGTATTTCTTATCAATTAGATTAAAACCGTTAAGTAAAGTATCGGTTCTAATTTATTCTTGTTTTATTCTCTATTTCGCTATTCCATTTCAATCATTCAAACAATTTGTGTCTTTCATAAATGTAGGTCAAGGAGACTCGACATTAATTTGCTATCGAAACACAACTGTTTTAATCGATACGGGAGGTAACAAAACCAAAGATATTGCTACTGAAGTATTGATTCCATATTTTAAAAAGCATCAAATTTATAAGATTGATGTACTCATAACCACTCATGATGATTATGACCATTCAGGAGCGGTCACGTCTTTGATTAATAATTTCAACGTAAATTCTTATATTACTGATTACAAAAACTTCCCGTTAACTATCAATAACCTAACGTTAGTGAACTATAACAATTACCCATCTTTATGGGAAGAGGAGAACGATCGTTCGTTGGTCATAGGTTTTAATCTTAATCACAAAGATTATTTAGTGATGGGGGACGCTCCTATTAAGATTGAAAACGCCATCATGAATGGTCACAAATACATACCATGTGACATATTAAAAGTTGGACATCACGGATCTAAAACAAGCACAAGTGAAAAATTTACAAAATTTTTACATCCAAAAATTGGAGTGATTAGCTGTGGTAAAAACAACATATATCATCATCCTCATAATGAAGTGATTGCAATCTTAAATAAGTATCACGTCGAGATAAGAAGAACTGATTTAGAAAGTACAATTACTTTTTGACAGTTATTCTGCCAAAAAGATTATAATAGTAGTGATATGATTTGTTTAATATACGGAAATCAAGGTCCAACAGTAAAATCACAAATAAAAAAGATTGGTGAAGCTTTTCTTAATGGAGAACATCCTGACGAACTCAACTTCATCAAATTGGATGGAAATAACTTTTTAGTTCAAGACGCTGTTGATGAATGCCAGTATGTTGCTTTGGGTTATGAAAAGAAGGTTGTCTCTTTAGAGAACTGTTATTTCTTATTAAAACCAAAACCAAAAAATAAAATAGATTCAGATCAAGATTATGACACGCTTTTAGATTTTGTTTCTAATGGCGGTGTTGATGATAGTCTATTCATTCTTTCAGTCACTTCGTCTTCTGTTGATGATAAGAGTGCTCTTTTTAAAACAATAAAAGAGAAAGGAAAAGTAGTGGAAATTACCGATCCTGACGAAAAGGGATGGAACGAATATGTTAAAACATATTTGCAAAAGAAAGAGATAACTATTGATCGCGATGCGATTATGGAACTTGCCAACAGGACTGATGGTGATGTTGGATTATTTAAAAATAGTGTACAAGTATTAACTTTATACACTGATCATATTCACTATAACGACGTTATCAAAATGGTGCCACGCCCATTAGAAGATAATACATTCCTTATTTTCAATTTGTTATTAGACGGCAAGAACGCCGAAGCTATTAGTCTATATAAAGATTTAAAGATTAATGGAGCAAGACCAGAAACTTTAATCTCTCAACTTGCTAATCAATTTAGACTTTTAAGCCAGGTCGCTTATTTAGTGAGAAAAAGAGTTCCTAAGGATGATATTGCGGATGAGCTTAAAATTAAGCCGGGAAGAGTCTTTATTCTTTCTAAACTCGCATATTCCATCTCTGAGAACACTCTTCATAAAACTCTTGATGAGTTATATCAGTTAGATTACGACATAAAAAGCGGTCAAGTTGACCGCAATTATGCTTTTGAATTATTTTTGCTAAAATTTAAAACGCAATAAAATAAATTATTTTAAAGAATTGACTAATCTTTGTAATTCGCCTTTTTGTCTAGCGCCAGTGTTTTTGTGTTGAATGCCATCAGAGACGGATTTGTCGATTAATTTGAAAGCAACAAGTAAAGCGGCTTCAGCAGCAGCTAAATCTTTTGCTTCAACAGCAACTCTGACTTTCTTCATTGAAGTACGAACAGCACTTTTTGCAGCTCTGTTTCTTTCTCTAGCTTCTTCGTTTGTACGATTACGTTTGATTTGTGATTTAATGTTTGCCATATAGTAATTCCTTCTTCTTTAATTTTTGCGTCAGCGATAATAATACTAAATGCTTACAAATAATGCAAATATAATTTGTTATTATTTTTTAGCCTTGAGTTTAGCAACTTCTTCAGTGAAATCGTTAACACAAGTGAGTTGTCCATAGAGTTCTTCAGGGATAACGACGTCGAACGTGTCTTGAACGGTGGTAATCAATTCAACATAACTCATGGAATCTCCACCTAAATCATTAATCCAGTGTCCATCATCATCAATCTTGAATTTTGGTAAGATAAGAATCTTTGAAAAGATTCCTCTCATTGGTTCTAAGATTTTAGCAGTGGTTTCTGCGTCAAATGTACGACTAGATTTTTTCTCCTTTTTCATATCAAAGGAAATGTAGTCTTCGGACTTGGTTTCAATCGCTTCTTTAACAACAAATCTCTTAACTTTCATGTTGTTGGCGATTGGGAGTTTCTTTCTACAGAAATAGAAGTCAGTAATCTTAGTTCCTTTAGGAAGTTTTTGACCGATTTCTTTCATTTCTTTCTTAAGAGTTTCAATCTCTTCTTCAGAGATGGAGTTATTGATTTCAACAGCGCAGACAACAGTTTGGTTTTTAGAACCTTTTTGATCGATTCCAAGAACGCAAACGTTATTAACGTTCTTAACTGGTTTGAAGAAAATTTCTAATTCATCTGGGAAGATGTTTTCTCCATCAGAATTAATGATTACATCTTTAATACGACCCTTGAGATAGAATCTATTTGTTGCATCAACCTCAGCGATATCGCCAGTAGCGAAATATCCTTCTTCATCAAGAACAGTGTTTCTTTCTTCTCCACCGATAATTTCTCTAATGTGAGTGATGCCTGATTTAACAAATAATTCACCTGATTTACTGTCTTTCTTTCCAGGTTTAATTTTGTAACTTACTCCATGGAAAGGAATACCGATACTTCCTTTAAGTCTTTGTTCGACAACTGGTGATAATTCAACAGAGGTAATACCGATTTCGGTCATACCATATCCATTATATAATGGATAACCAATACCGTTGATTGTGGTTTGAGTCTTACTATCTAAGTAACCTCCACCTGAAATACAGAAGCGAACTTTGTTGCCTAATAAGTTCTTTTGGATAACATTTTGAACAGTCTTATATGGACCCGCTTCTTCTCTAGAGATTTTGCCGGTGTTGTAACCGATTAATTTATCGATGTATTGTTTCTTGCTTGGTGATTCTAACGCAAGTTTTCTCTCTAAACCTTGGGCTAAAGAATCCCAGAATAAAGGCACTGAGAAAATGTGAGTGACTTTAAACTTTTGAGAGACAGCTTGAACTTCAGATGGTGCAAGCGAACGTACGAACACGAACGTTGCTCCAAAATAGAAGTACCATAAGAATGTCGCGATGAATCCAAAGATATGATGGAATGGAATCATTGCTAAGACATTTAACGCTCCCATTTTAGATGGATATAAGAGATCTTTACTTGTCTCTTGGAAGTCTAAAGCGGCTTCAATTTGGTTACATAAGTTTTCACCATTGAAAACCATTAATTTAACGTTTCCAGTAGTACCACTTGAACAGAAGATAACTTCGTTTTCCCAATTTGGTGCAAAGTCATATGTGTGTTGTTCTTCTAAGATATCTTTAAGGGAAAATTTAGGAACTTCATATTCATATGAATCGTCTGTAATAATAGCAACAGCTTTGCCTTGCTTGATTAAGTTTTCGGTGCCTTCTTTAGAAGTTTTGGCATCGATTAATAGTGGTTTATAGCCACACATCAAAATAGCCCAGAAGATTTCTCCCCAGTGTGGACCATTAGCAGCTTTTAAAACGATTGGGACATTCTTTGGTTTTTGAATCATGAAATTCGCAAGAATGGATGCGATTTCAAAAGCGTGTTTTCTAAATAATGAATATTTATATTTTTTGCTCTTACCTTTTGAATCAATGTAGTTAACAGCAATTCTCTTCTCATTTCTTTTTGTGGATAAGACAAAAATGTCTTCCATCGTGCGGGATGTTTCTTTAAGCAAATTTGCCTCAGCACATTTTGCTTTGACCTTATTATATTCAGGGTACATATATGTAATCCTACTTTCCAATTGATAATTTTACTATAAAGATAAAGAAGTGAGAATCTTTTTTGATTCTACCTCGATTATATCGATTTTTACGTGGTCTTCACTTATGTCCATTATTATGTAGCTACCTTCGCTTCCATCTCTAGGAAGAGTTAAAGATCCTGGACACATAGTTATAACCCCATTTTCTTCGTATAACTCATATCCATGAGTGTGACCGTGAATGAAGAATTTTACGTTCTGACTTTCTAATGTGTTCATATGAGGAAAATGTTTCATTAAAACATCACCTTTATCAGTCCTTATTCTTCTCACTCGATCAAACGAATAAAAGTCACAGTTTCCTTCTACGGAATCAAATGGATAAATCGCCATTGAGGAACTTTGACTATCTCCAGCGTGAAGATAATAGTCCATGTTTGGATATTGTTTATATAATTTCCTTAGGGAATTGTCGTCACCATGAGTGTCTGACACAATTAAAAACTTCATTGTTACTAATAATACATTATTGTATTTGAGATAGAAAACATTTCAAAGTATAATATTAGACGGTATATCTAAAGATATGAATAAGAATAACACTAGAATCATCTTTATGGGAACTCCAGAAATCTCCGCGACTGTGCTTGAGGGATTGATTTTAGATGGCTACAACATTGTTGCGGTTATCGCTCAACCTGATAGACCAGTTGGAAGAAAAAAGATTTTAATGCCCGTTCCTACTAAAGTAGTTGCGGAAAAATACAATATCCCTGTTTATCAACCAATCAAGATTCGTAAAGAATATGATTTTGTTAATGAAATTAAACCAGACCTTATTCTCACTTTAGCGTACGGACAAATCGTTCCTCAAGGTTTGTTAGATATCCCAACATTAGGATGCATTAATCTCCATGGAAGTTTACTTCCAAAATATAGAGGCGCCGCTCCGATTCAATACGCTCTTCTCAATAACGAAAAAGAGACAGGAATGACTCTTATGAGAATGGTGAAGGAAATGGACGCTGGAGAAATGTATGATGTTGAGAAAGTTGAAATTTCTCAAGATGATAACTCAACATCTTTGTTTAAGAAGATGGGCGAAGCGGCATTAAGACTCTCTTTAAGAGCGTTGCCTCTTTTCTTAGAGAACAAACTTCCAGGTGTGCCTCAAGATGAATCTTTAGTAACTTTTGCTCCTTCAATTAAACCAGAAGAAGAAAAAATAGATTTAAGTAAAACCAAAGAAGAAATCTTTGGACAAATTAGAGCACTAAGTGATCTCCCAGGAGCGTATTTATATCTTGGAGAGGCTAAACTCAAAATATATAAATCGCAAATTGTTTCCAATGAAATAAATGGCGAAGTTGGTCAAATCGTAAAAGCTGATAAAAACGGCTTATATTTACAAACCAAAAATGGAATTATTGCCCTTCTTGATTTACAAAAAGAAGGAAAGAATAGAATGGACTATAAGTCCTTTGTTAACGGTAATCAAAATATACTCAATAGTGTCTTAAAATAGATGAGAGCAAGAATTGAATTATCCGTCCATCAATTGGTGGACTTTCTTTTAAGAAAAGGCGATATTGATAATCGCGTTTTTAATCGTAGCTCACAAACAGAAGGAAGCAGACTCCATTCCTTATATCAATCTAAACAAGGAGATAATTATATTTCTGAATATCAACTTCAACACACTTTCGTGGTTGATGATGTAGAAATCTTCTTAGAAGGAAGAGCGGATGGAATTATCAAGAAAAGTAACAAAGATTACATCATTGATGAAATCAAAACCACAATTATTGATCTACAAGAATTTAGAGAAGAAAACCTCGAATGGCATTTAGGGCAGGCGAAATGTTATGCCTATATGTTTGCCTCGATTCTTAATCTTGATTACATTGGAGTGCGACTCACATACATTAAACAAGGCAAAGAAAGTGAAAAGTTTATTGATGACTATCTATTCACCTTCGAAGAACTTGAAAGAGATATCTATGACTACTTAAATAGGTATCTTGAATTTTACAAAGTAATGTTTCGACTTAACGAAAGAAGAAACGAAACAATTAAAGAACTTAACTTCCCATTTAAGAAATATCGTAAGGGTCAAAAAGAACTTATTAAGTACGTCTATGGAACAATAAAAAATAAAGAGAAACTTTTTATTGAAGCTCCAACTGGTATCGGTAAGACTATGTCTTGTTTATACCCGTCCATAAAATATATTGTTGAAGATCCTGATAGTAAGATTTTTTACTTAACTGCGAAAGCAACTGGAAAAGAAAACGCTCATAAGGCTATTCAAATTCTTAAAGAAAACGGATTATCACTTAGTGATATCATCATTACATCAAAGGAAAAGATTTGCTTTTGTAAAGATAAGTCATGTAATCCAGACGAATGTCCATTTGCGAAAGGCTACTATACAAAACTCAAGAACATCATTAAGGAATCAATCATTCGCTATGATGATTTCGACTACGAGACGATTGTTCATATCGCTAATAAGTATTCAGTGTGTCCGTTTGAGTTAGAATTAGACTTAAGTCTATTCTGCGATGTTATCGTTTGTGATTATAACTATGTCTTCGATCCAACCGCATACATGAAAAGATACTTTGATGAAAATTCATCGCATTATCAAATTCTTGTGGACGAGGCTCATAATCTCGCGGACAGATCAAAAGAAATGTATTCCGCTGACCTTTCTTTGTCAGAGTTACTAAAAGTAAAGAAAGCACAATCACACATTCCGAATAGAAAAATTAAAACAGCGTTATCAAGAATTAAAAACGTTTTTGACGTTTATGACGCTAATACTGAATATGGCGACAACAAAATTGAAGATCTTAATGATGAACTATATGTCGCTTTAAATAAGTTTGTTACAGCCTATCAAGATGTCAGTAAGAACTCACATGACGACATCACTAAAGAGCTGACAAACTTCTATATAGACGTTTCTAGATTTTTGAAAATATCCGAATTCTTATCGGATAGATATTTAATCTATATCAAGAAGATTGAAGGGGATATAACCATTCGTTTATATTGCCTTGATGCCTCTAGATTCCTTCAATCGACAATGAGTAAAGTTAACTCTACAGTTTTGTTTTCTGCTACGCTATCCCCAATATCGTACTATGTTGATATATTGGGTGGTAATAAAGACAGTACCCCAAATACCTTACTTGAGTCACCTTTTCCAAAAGAAAATCTCAAGCTACTAATTGCGCCTAAACTTTCTACAAGATACAAAAATAGAGAAAAGACCTATAAAGACATAAGTGAACATATTCTTTCGTTTATTTCTGCTAAGAAAGGCAATTACTTTATCTATTTACCAAGTTACGAGTATTTATCTAACTTGTTAGATGTTATTACATTCCCTGAAGATGTCGACGTTTATATCCAAGATAGAGATATGAGTGAACAGGATAAAGAAGAGTTTATTTCCCATTTTAAAAACAAGAACGACAAAAGCGTTGTTGGTTTAGCGATTATTGGAGGAGCTTTTGGAGAAGGAATTGATCTTGTTGGCGATTCCTTGATTGGAGTAGTTGTTGTCGGCATTGGGTTACCCAAAATAAATTTTGAAAGCAACAATATTGTTGAATATTACAATAAGAATGAAGAAAACGGATTCGCCTATGCCTATACATATCCAGGTATGAATAAAGTCATGCAGGCAGTTGGTAGACTAATCAGAAGTGAATCGGATCGTGGAGCAGCTTTATTAATTGATGAACGATATATGTGGAATGAATATCGTATTCTTTTCAAAAAAGAATGGGACAATTATGAAGTTGTTTATAATAAAGACGATATCACGAATAGTTTACAAAAGTTTTTCAAAGACTAACATTAATGTTATAATTCACTAAGTTTATGGATTTCGATCAAAAATATACACGTAATTTCTCAATCATCGCCCATATCGATCACGGCAAGAGCACTCTTGCGGATCGTATTTTAGAAATGACTGGCGCCATCTCTTCTAGAGAAATGAAGGACCAAATTCTTGATTCAATGGACCTTGAAAGAGAAAGAGGAATTACCATTAAGTTAAACGCAGTAACATTATCCTACAAAAGTGATGATGGACATGAATATGTATTTAACTTAATTGACACTCCGGGCCATGTCGACTTTACGTACGAAGTGTCGCGTTCCCTTGCAGCGTGCGAAGGAGCGATATTAGTAGTGGACGCAACTCAAGGCGTTGAAGCTCAAACACTCGCGAATGTATATTTGGCGATTGATAATAACCTTGAAATTTTACCTGTAATCAATAAAATTGATTTACCTAGCGCTATGCCAGACTGGGCTAAAGAAGAAATTGAACAGCGTATTGGTATCCCTTGTGATGATGCGGTAGAAGTATCTGCTAAGACAGGCGTACATATACATGAATTACTTGAGGCCATCGTTAAGAATATCCCTGCTCCTAACGGAGATGAATCTGCTCCATTAAAAGCGCTTATTTTTGATAGTTATTACGACTCATATAGAGGTGTAGTTATTCTAATTAGAATAAAAGAAGGAAAGATTTCTGTTGGAGATCACATCAAACTAATGCAATCAGGAAAGGATTATGTCGTAACAGAACTCGGAATTCGTACTCCTGAAGAAATTAAGATGAGTGAACTTAGATGCGGACAAGTTGGTTATGTATGTGCACAAATCAAGGACATCAAAGATGTAAGGCCTGGTGATACAGTCACTTCTTTTGATAATCCTGCTAAACACGCTCTTCCTGGATATAGAGATATTAACCCAATGGTGTACTGTGGACTTTATCCAGTCGATAGTGATGATTACCAAGACTTAAAAGAAGCATTAGAAAAGCTTTCACTTAACGATTCATCGTTACAATTCGTTCCAGAAACATCTCAAGCCTTAGGCTTTGGTTTTAGATGTGGTTTCTTAGGACTTCTCCATATGGATGTTATCCAAGAGAGACTTGAAAGAGAATATAACATCGACCTTATTTTGACCGCACCTTCGGTTATTTATCATGTGTATTTAACAAGTGGAGAGATGGAATGCATTGATAACCCATCAAAACTTCCTGACTCTTCAAAGATAAAATCTATTGAAGAACCATATGTTAAGGCCAACATCATGACTCCAAAAGAATATGTCGGTCCAATTATGGAACTCTGTCAAGAGAAAAGAGGCATCTATCTAGACCTTCAATATTTTGATGACACAAGAATGATTCTTGTATATGAATTGCCATTAAGTGAAATTGTTTACAATTTCTTTGATAGACTTAAGAGCTGCACAAAAGGATACGCATCATTTGACTATGAGCCATCTTCATATAAACCAAACGATTTGATTAAGATGGATGTTTTATTAAACGGACAAGTAGTTGACGCTCTCAGTAGCATTGTCTATAGACAACATGCATATAATAGAGGCTTAGGAATTATTAGAAGAATCAAAACCGTTATTCCTAGACAACAATTTGAGATTCCAATTCAAGCTGCTATTGGTGGAAAGATTATTGCCAGAGTGGACGTAAAAGCCGTCAGAAAAGACGTTTTAGCTAAATGCTATGGTGGAGACATCTCTCGTAAAAAGAAGCTCTTAGAGAAGCAAAAAGAGGGAAAGAAACGAATGAAGAAAGTTGGATCTGTCGAAGTTCCACAAGAAGCATTTATGTCAATCCTCGCTATTGATGACGAAGAAGAATAGTAATAAATTAGTACATTTTTTAGTAAATACTTGTAAAACAAGAATTAGACAAATATAATTTAAGCAAGAGGTTGAAAATATGGTTAACAATGATCTTGCGATGCGTTTTACAGAAAATTATTACGCAACTAAAAACGAAGTTAGTAAAGAATTAAAGATATCTGTTATCGATGGAGTATGGGATAAGATTCTATCTTATCGTTCATCTTTTTATCGTTATCTTCCACTTAAGGGAATTGATAAAAACTCCCTTAGAATTTGCTTATGTCCAACGATTTCTAATAAAGAAATGAATGTTGAATCAAGACTAATGAGACTTGTAAATGAGTTTAATAAGCTTGATAAAGTAAATGGAGACGCTGACTATTTTGTTTTACAAAATAAAATCAAATGTTTACAAAATGTTGCTGCAAAAAAGAATTTAATCTTTAACGATGACAGCATTCGTGAAATTATTCATGGATCCAAATCAAATATCGATCTTGCTAACTACTATGAAGGTCTAAAGTTTGTTGAAAGCCATTTCTCAAACACTCTTGATGTTGATTATTTAGCAGAACTTTATAGTAGAGTTACAGGCAATGATGAATTAACCTATTTTTATAGAGATTTTGAACTCAATGAACCATCTTATTCTGTGGTTTCTAGAGTTTATAAATCGGCACCTGTAACATTAATTAGTTCAATGATGGATGCTTTGTTTAATTTTGTTAACTCAAGCGATCTCACTCCACTTAACAAAGCATTGGTAGCTTTCTATTATATAGAATTCGTTAAACCATTTAAGGATTTTAATGATGAAATAGCTGTTCTTTATGCGAAAAGCGTGCTTGCTCACGAGCGTTACAATGCGTTTGCAGCAACATTACCATTAGAAAGTTTGTTAAATGATAATTCAAACGAAGTTAGCAAAAAGTTCTATGAAGTTCAAATAACTTCAGACGCTACATACTATTTGTCATTTGCCTTAGATAGTGTGAGTCATCTTGTTGACAAACTTCTTGATAGCTTGGTTGAATATAACACTAAAATCATTAAAAATGATTTCTACAAATTAGATGAACCTGTTAAAAAAGAAGAACCAGAGACAATTGAATTATTCCCTGCCGAAGAAGAGAAACCTGCTCCGGTAAAAGAAGAACCAAAACCAAAACCAGAGCCAGCACCAGCACCTATTAAAAAGAAAGAACCAGTTGTTGAAAAAGTGGTCATTAAGAATGAGCCAGCTGGTTTAGCGGTCTCATTTATTCCACCAGAACTTGATGAAAAAACAGCGGCTCGACTCGAAAAACATCTATTAGAGTTAGATGTTAGGTTAAAGAAAGGCCAAGCGTACTTCTACGCAAGACACTGCACACTCGGCATGTATTACACGATAGAACAATATAAGAAAGCCGTTAAATGTGTTTATGAAACTGCAAGAACTTCTATGGAAAAACTTGTAGAATATGGTTATTATAAAAAACTAGAAGCGGGTAAAAAGTTCGTTTATACCCCAGTTGATAGAAAGTGAGTAATTAATTATGGTATTAGCAATTTCTCAAGAATTAACAATCTTCCTCGTCGTATTGGCGGTGGTTGTTGTTGTCGCTGGAGTAGCGTTCTTACTTTATTTGTATCTTAAACCAAAACTAAAAAAAGATGACAAACCAACTGAAGAACAAATCCTTCATGAAGAAATGGATCGTGTTCTTCAACCAATAGATGACGAAGAAACCGCTAAAGCGGTTGAACAATATAAGGATGAAGATTAATCCTAAATCTTTATACATTCATATTCCTTTTTGTGAGGCTATTTGCGATTACTGCGACTTTGCGAAGTTGCAGTATTTTCGTAATATCGCCACAAAGTATTTGGATTCTTTAAGAAGAGAATTAAAACAAGTGGTGGACAATAAAGAATTAGACACTATTTATATTGGAGGAGGAACGCCTACTTCTTTAGAAGATGATTTGTTTTTAGAACTCCTAAAAATGGTGGAGCCTTATTCTAAAAAAGTAAAAGAGTATACTGTGGAATGTAACCCAGAATCATTAACTATTAACAAAGTTAAAATGATGAATGAATACGGCGTAAATCGCATTTCTATTGGAGTTGAATCCACTGATGACAACATCTTAAAGAGTATCAATCGTCATCACACTTTTAGTGATGTTAAAGTTGCTAATAAACTTTTAAGAGATAATGGGTTTGATAATATCAACTATGATTTGATACTTGGTTTACCTAATGTCACAGATAAAATGTTAGTGAATGATATTAAAAATATCATAGAGTTAAATCCTAACCACGTTTCTTGTTATTCATTAACCGTACACGAGCACACTGTGTTTTTTCTAAACAATATTCTCCCACCTAGTGATGAATATAGTTATGAAGCTTATAAAACCATCGACAAAATACTTAATGAATCAGGCTATAAGCATTACGAAGTATCTAACTGGGCTAAGCCAGGAAAAGAAAGTCTTCACAATTTAACATATTGGAGAAACGAACATTACTATGCAGTAGGACTTGCCGCTAGTGGATACATCGGTGATATTAGGTATAAAAACACAACTAGCTTAGAAGATTACCTAGAAGGTAACTACAATAGAGAAGAAGAAAAAGTGTCACCAAACGATTTAGAAGAATATCAGATCATGCTTAATTTGCGTACGAGCGAGGGTATAGACCTAGATGCGTTTAAAAATAAATTTAATAAGGATTTATACAAGTACAAAAAAGAAGCGATAGATAGTTATATTGCTTCTAATCACCTAAAAAAAGAAGGCAACAGACTCGTTCCGACGTTTGATGGAATGATGATTCTGGATAAAATAATCGTCGATTTATTCGCTTAAATCGGCGGTTTTTTCATATTTTTACTTTGTAACATAAATAATTAGCACTAATGTGTTGACAGTGCTAACACTTTCGCTATAATGTAATTAGCACTGAAAAGATTGGAGTGCTAAAAAGGAGGTACAAAGATGTCAATTACAAGAAGCGAAATGATTCTCAAATTAATCGTCGATCATTTCGTGAAAACTGCTGAACCTGTCGGTAGTCAAACCTTAATTGAAGAATACGACCTTCCTTATAGTAGCGCTACCATTCGAAATGAAATGTCTGCCCTAGAGAAGATGGGATATATCGAAAAGCCTCATACGAGCGCAGGACGCGTTCCTTCTTCAAAAGGTTATGAATATTATTGCAAACACCTTAGAGACAAAAACCTCAGTGACAGCATTAAGTATTCACTTCAATCAGTGTTAGATTCCAAAGTTCAATCTGTTGAAGAAGTCATTAAAAGAAGCTGTGAGATTATATCTCATATGACTAATCTTGTCAGTGTGGTTATGGGTCCTGAAGAAAAAGCTGAACACTTAGCGAGTATTCAACTCATCCCAATTAACGAGAACACATTAACCGCTGTCTTCGTTACTGATAAAGGCTATGTTGAAAACAAAACCTTCATCTTAGAAGAAAGTATCAAATCCGAAGAAGTAGTGAAGTGTGTTGAACTTCTTAACGCGAGATTAAAGGGAACACCAATCGACGGTTTAGTGGAGAAGATGGAAACCTTAAAACCAGTCCTCTCTGATTACATTGTTTCCCATGATGTTGTCTATCAAGCGATTCTTGAATCGCTCCTTAGATTCACTGGCGATCGTCTCTCCTTATATGGAAAAGAAGAACTCTTCAATCATCCAGAATTCAAAAACGATACAGAAGCACTTATGAAAGTCATGAAACTTCTAGATGATACATCCTTATTAAGAAAAGCTGATTATCACGTTGAAGAAGATGGAGAAACAGCAGTAGCAATCGGAGATATCGAAGGTAATCCTAATGTTTCATTAGTGACTGCTAAAATCAAGATTGGCCCTGATAGTGAAAACACAATTACTCTTGTCGGTCCAAAAAGAATGGACTACGACAAAGCCTTATCCGCTCTAGAATTCCTAGCGGATGAGCTTGATAAATACTTTAACGACAAAGGAGGTCATAGTAATGGAGAATAACGAAGAATTAAAAGAAGAAGTTGCTAGCAAAAAAGAAAAGAAAAAGATTGATAAACTCCTCGAAGAGATTGAAAAGTTAAAAGCCGACTCAGATCATTGGAAAAATGAATACTATAGAGCCTACGCTGATACGAAAAATCTCCGTAATAGTCTTGAAAAAGACTACAAGGAAGCAATGAGATATCGTTCAGAAGGATTCATTGATGAATTACTTCCGGTTCTAGATAGCTTCCATATGGCGTTAGCCAATGAACCAACCGATCCAGCGTTAAAGAACTACTTAACCGGATTCCAATATGTATATCGTAATCTCGTCAGTGTTCTTGAAAATGAAGGAGTGACGGAAATGTCACCAAATGTTGGAGACAAATTCGATCCACACACCATGAACGCTGTTGATACAGAAGTTGGTGAACAAGAGAACATAGTTATCAAAGTTTATGGAAAAGGTTACAAACTTCACGATCGTATTATTCGCCCTGCCATGGTGCAAGTAAGCGTTCGTAAAGAGGAAAATAAAGAAAACAAAGAAGCATCAAACGAGAAAATTGATGCATAGGAGGAAATAAATTATGGCAAAAGAAATTATCTTAGGTATTGACCTTGGTACAACAAACTCAGTTGTATCCTATTTACAAGCTGATGGCACTGTTAAAGTCATCCCTTCTCCAGAAGGAACAATGACCACTCCATCAGTGGTTGCCTTTAAGGCAAGTGGTGAAGAAATCGTTGGTAACGCTGCGAAAAGACAAGCAATCACTAACCCAGACACAGTAAGCTCTATCAAACGTAAAATGGGTAGTGCAGAAAAAGTCCACATCAACTGCATTAACAAAGATTTCACCCCACAAGAAATCTCCGCGAAAGTTCTTGCATATATGAAAAAATATGCCGAACAAAATATCGGACACAAAGTTGAAAAGGCAGTTATTACTGTTCCAGCATACTTCAACGATGCTCAAAGACAAGCAACAAAAGACGCTGGTCAAATCGCTGGACTTGATGTCGTTCGTATTATTAACGAACCAACCGCAGCTGCATTAGCCTATGGTTTACAAACTGAAAAATCTGAAAAGATTTTAGTGTTTGACTTAGGTGGTGGTACATTCGATGTCTCTATCCTTGATATTGGAGACGGCACATTCGAAGTTATTTCTACCGCTGGAGACAACCGCTTAGGTGGTGATGACTGGGATCAAGTCGTTGCGGATTACATCAAAGCACAAATCAAAATTGAGAATAATGTCGATATTACTGACAAAGGTAGCTTACAAAGAATCAGAGAAGCTGCTGAAAAGGCGAAGATTGAATTATCTTCATCCTTAGAGACAGTTATCTCCTTACCATTCATTTCTATGACTGCTAGTGGACCTGTTAACTTCGAACACACCTTAACCCGTGCTAAGTTCCAAGATTTAACAAGACATCTCTTGAAGAGATGTGAAGAACCAGTTAGACGTGCATTAAGTGACGCTAACATGAAAGCTAGTGAACTTGATCAAGTCCTCTTAATCGGTGGTTCTATCCGTATGCCAGCTGTCCAAGAATTAGTAGCTTCCTTAACTGGAAAGAAACCAAACTTATCTGTTAACCCAGACGAAGCTGTTTCTATCGGTGCTGCTTATCAAGGTGGTGTTGTCAGTGGTGATGTTAAGGACGTTGTCCTTCTCGACGTTACTCCATTAACCTTAGGTATTGAAACTTTAGGTGGAGTTCTCACACCTCTTATTAAGAGAAATACAACTATTCCAACTACACAAAGTCAAATCTTCTCAACTGCTGCTGATAATCAACCAGCCGTTGATATCATGGTCTATCAAGGTGAAAGACCAATGGCCCATGACAACAAATTATTAGGTCACTTCCAATTAACTGGTATCAAACCAGCTAGACGTGGTGAACCTCGTATTGAAGTCACATTCTCTATTGACGTTAACGGTATAGTTAAAGTCTCCGCTAAAGATTTAGATACTCAAAAAGAACAAGAAATTACTATCACTGGTAGTAATGGCTTATCTAAAGAAGATATCGATAGAATGGTGAGAGAAGCCGAAGAGAACGCGGAAGCTGACGCAAAACGTAAAGAAGAAACTGAAGTCAAGAATAAGGCCGAAACCTTAATCAACGACATTGACATTTCTTTACAAGAAAAAGGCGATAGTATCGATCCAGCGCAAAAAGAGCAAACTCAAAAATTAAGAGATGAACTCAAGACTGCGTTAGATAATAACGATATCGAAACCTTAAAGAAGAGAATTAGTGAATTAGAACAAGCAGCAGCCTATATGGCTAACGCTCAAGCTAATAACAATAACGCTAGTGGCGATAATTCCACTCCAGGAAGTAACCCAGACGACGTTGTTGACGCTGATTTCTCAGATAAAAATAAAGCATAATTATTAGAATTAATTTGCACAAGGAGGGCATATGCCCTCTTTAGTGGCAAATAGAAAGGATCACTATGGCGAAACGAGATTATTATGAAGTCTTAGGTGTTAGTAAAACCGCCTCTAAAGACGAAATTAAATCTAGCTATCGTAAACTTGCAAAAAAGTTCCATCCAGATAACAAAGAAACTGGTGACGAAGCGAAATTTAAAGAAGTCCAAGAAGCTTACGACATCCTTTATGATGACAAAAAGAGAAGCGCATATGATCAATTTGGACACGCAGCCTTTGAACAAACTGGTGGTGGTCCTGCTGGAGGCAATCCATTCAGTGGTTTCAGTGGCTTTGGTGGCGAAGATATTAACTTAGGTGATATATTCTCCTCTTTCTTTGGGGGAGGCGCTAGATCTTCAAGAAGATCAACCGGTCCTACTAAAGGCGAAGATATATTAATGCGTTTACGCGTCGACTTTATGGATGCAGTCACTGGCAAAGACCAAGAAGTCAGTTTTGATTTCGATGATGATTGTCCTCATTGTCATGGCACAGGTGCTGATTCTCCTAACGATATTAAAACCTGTCCAACATGTAATGGCAGAGGTTCAGTTACTCGTCAACAAAGAAGTTTGTTTGGCACTGTAAATACTGAAGTTGTCTGTCCTGATTGTGGTGGAAGAGGAAAAATCATTTCAAAGAAATGTACTGTCTGTGGTGGCACCGGGCATAAACGCGTTAAGAAGACACAAAAGATTCACATCCCAGTTGGTATTAATAACGGCCAACAAATCCGCTTAAACGGTATGGGTGGCGCTGGAAAAAACGGTGGTCCTCATGGTGACTTATATATTGAAATCAATATTAAGGAGCATCCATATTTCAAGCGTGAAAGAAATGATATCCACTTAGATGTACCTCTCGACTTTGTCGATGCAATATTAGGAACTAAGATTGATATCCCAACAGTGTATGGAGAAATGACAGTCACTGTTCCTGAGGGAACTCAACCTGGTACAGTCCTTAGATTAAAAGGACAAGGTATCAAAGACTTACGTAGTGGCAAACCTGGAGATCAATACATTCATCTTGATATCAAAGGTCCATCAGGCCTTAACAAAAAACAAAAAGAGGCTCTCCAAGCTTATAAGGACGCAAGTAAGGGTTCAGACTCCCTCTTTGAAAAATTTAAAAAGAAATTCAAAAAATAAGACCCTTTGGGTCTTTTTCTTTTTCATGAAAAAAAGTTTAAATTTCTAACCAAAAAAATCGCATTTTCTTCCTATTTAAATAGTGAGGGGCAATTCCTCGAAAGGAGTAAGAAAATGTATTTTATATCCCAGATTGGTAAGCAAGATTGCGCCTTCGCTTGCCTAAAGATGATGTTAGCGAATTATCATCACGACAAAAACTATATCTATCTCCCATGTGAGAACAAAAGTTATAGTTTTCAAGACCTTATCGACATAGGAAGTCAGTACAACATGACTTTGCTAGGGGTGAAGATTGAATCACCTCAAGAACTCTATAAGTGTAAGAAATTCCCTATCGTTGTTACACTTAACAAGAAGAAAGGGCTTAAACACAGCGTGCTTCTATTATCCGCGAATGCAAAGTACGTGCGTATTTATGATCCTGAACTTGGAAAAAGAAAGATTAGCACCGAGCTGTTTTTAAGCGAATGGACAGGTAAAGCTTTAATCGTTAAAGAGATGACGAGAACAAAGTGTCCAGTTTCTTTTCCTGATTTCATTAACAAGAATGATAAAATCATTCTCCCTGTCACTCAACTTCTTAGTGGAATCAGCTTACTAATTGGAACATATTTTTTATCAGACTCATTTAAGATTTATCTTCCACTTATCTTTATGGTGCTCTTTGTGACTTTTGAAGTTCTATTTAGATGGTCACTCGTCAGTGCGATGAGAAGAATGGATGATATACTCAGTAGTTACACCTTCAATTTAGAAAAGGAGCAGTATGTTGATTTATTTAAGGATATTGAAAAGTATCGTAAAATCGCTTTAACAATCACTCCAAACTTCATTTATTCCTGCATGATTACGATATTTGTAATTGTGGTTTTGATGATTAATAGTCTTATCAACGTTATATTTGTGATGGTGCCTTTGATGTTGGCTTTTATTCAGGTCTTCCTATTCAATCCCTATTTCAATGAAAAGAAGCTTGTCATCGAAGAAAAAGAACAAGAAATTGCAGATGTTGAAAACGATTATCAATTCAAAATGAAGAGTAGTGAAGTTCATAACATTGCTTACAAGACCGCGCTTAATAGCAATGCATATTTCTATTTTGAAGTAGCGATGTTACTACTTTCCATTGTTTTAACAATGGTGGTCACTAAAACATTCAATATCACCTACGTCGTATTTTATTTATGTATCACTTTGTTCCTCAAGAGCAATTTCGCTAAGCTATTTGAATTACCAAGTCAAAGCGAAGAATACGATCACACACTCGCTAAACTCATCAATGTAATTAATACGCAAAATAACAATTGATAGATTATCACTCCTTATCTATGATAAACTACTATTGATGGAATTAGATTTTGCCACTAAAAACAAAGAGTTTGAAAACTACGAAGAAGAATATTTGTCTTTGATGGATTTAACCACTAAAAAGTTAGGCATCAAGTGCGACATTATTGTTTCTGTCTCTTTAGTGGACAATCGTTACATTCATTGCATCAATAAGAAATATCGTCATATTGATCGTCCTACGGATGTGATTAGTTTCGCTTTCCTTGACGATAATCATCAATATGATAAAATCTTATTCCACGAAGGTCAGGTTGT
Source organism: Bacilli bacterium (assembly GCA_045226015.1). Lineage (GTDB taxonomy): Bacteria > Bacillota_I > Bacilli_A > RFN20 > CAG-826 > UBA2450. The sequence continues at coordinate 61,732 of JBGVBY010000003.1, forward strand.
ATTAGGTGATATTTATATATCCACCGAAAAAGCTATTGAACAAGCTAATGAATACGGACATTCGTTAAAAAGAGAAATGTGCTTCTTGTTCGTTCATGGTTTACTCCATTTATTGGGGTATGACCATATGAATGAAGAAGATGAAAAAATAATGTTTTCTCTTCAAGAAGAGATTTTAAAAGATAAAGGAGTGTAATCTATGGACAAGAAAGAATTAATTGAGAAGGCAGTGGAAGCGAGAAAACTCTCATACTCACCATATAGCCATTTCGCTGTAGGAGCAGCAGTTCTTACTAAAGACGGAAAAGTGTTTTTAGGAGCAAATGTCGAAAACTCTTCATATCCATTATGCATGTGTGCAGAGAGAAACGCTCTTTATCACGCCATGATGAATGGCTATAAGAAAGAAGATCTCTTAATGCTTGCATTAAGTGCTGATACAGACGGACCATGTTCTCCTTGTGGAGCATGTCGCCAAGTCATTAGTGAACTATTCCCAAAAGATGGTGTCATTTTAATGACAAACTTAAAAGGTGCTGTTCAAGAAACAAACGTTGACGAATTATTACCTTTCGCATTCAGTGAGGATGATTTGAAATAATGAAATCTGGCTTTGTTGCTATATTAGGCCATCCTAATGTTGGTAAATCAACAATCCTTAATGGGATCATTAATAGAAAGATTTCTATTGTTACCGATAAAAGTCAAACAACACGAAACATAATTCGTGGAATATATCGTGGCAAAGATAGCCAAGTTATTTTCATTGACACTCCTGGCATTCATAAACCACACGCAAAACTTGGAGTGGAAATGAATTCTATGGCTTATAGCAGTGCTCATGAAGCAGATATAAATATCTTAGCAGTGGATGCTTCTAGACCTTTTAGTGATTCCGACGAATTTCTTTTAGAACATCTCGACATTAAAAACTGTCCTTTAATCATTGTTTTTAATAAAATCGATCAAGCTCGACTCCCAGAAGTTGAAAAGCTTAAGGCAATCTATAAAGAAAAATTGCCAGAAAGCCACTTTATTGACACGGTAGCGAGCGAAAAGTTTAATTTAGAGGAATTAATCACCTTGGTAGAAAAACTCCTTCCAGAAGGCCCAGAATATTATCCTGGAATGGAAGTTACTGACAAAGACGAGATTTTCCAAATCAAAGAGATTATTCGTGAAAAAGTTTTAAAAACACTTAGAGATGAAGTTCCACATTCGATCGCAATCTATATGGATAACATCAAGTGGGAAGAAAACCCAATTCATATACACGCATCTATTATCGTTGAGAAGGATTCCCAAAAGGGAATTGTTATCGGCGCTGGTGGGAAACGAATTAAAGAAATCGGCTTAAAAGCGAGAAGAGATATTGAAAAGTTACTAAATAAACACGTCTTCCTAGAACTATTTGTTAAGGTCCAAAGTGATTGGCGTAACAATGACACTCTATTAGAGACATACGGATATAAAAACAAATCGAAAAACTAATAATGAAAATAATCACATTATCCATGAGTCCTTATAAGGAAAAGGACGTAATTTATAACGCGATCAGTGAAACTGGTTACGTTACTTTTAGAGCTAGAGGTGGCTTAGATAACAAATCTGCGTTTGTTTGGTTGAACAATGTTTTAACTATCGCAGATGTGGAATTAGTCGCAGATAAACGCTCGAACTATTTATCGTTGAAAGAAGCAAAACCGATATCTTCATCACTTATCGGTAACACCGATTTCAATTATCTGGCATCAATTTCTGTGTTTGCTCAAATTGCAAAAAACATGTTTGAAGAAAGTGATGTCCATCAATTATTTTCTGATATCGAAATGGCGTTACAAGCATTAAAATTTGGTAAAGACCATCTAATGGTCACTCTTATTTTCTTGGCTAGATGCACAAAGAAAGCGGGCGCAGAAATAAATGTTGATTGCTGCGTTCACTGTGGGGCAACAAGTGACATAGTCAATCTTTCTTTTGAAGAAGGCGGTTTTGTCTGTAGAAGATGCGATAGTCCAGAAATTGAACATATCTTTAACGCATCACAAATGAAACTAGTGAGATATGTCTTTAAATCACCTAATTATTCATGCATTGGCAGCGAAGTCTTCAAAGAAGAAGACAAGAAATATGTCCTTAAATGCTTGAAACAATATGTCTACGATTCAGTTGGAGTTAATCTCAACTCCATTGATAATCTTGTTAAATAATATTTATTTTTAAAAAAGTACACTGATAATGTGTTGACAACTATATCGAAAGCCAATATAGTTTTTCCTGTACGCAATTTGGAGGTTATTCATAATGAGTGAATATAGCTTTGATAAATTATGTAGCCACTTTATTTCATCTGGTTATTATTTCCAAGGCAGTGAAATCTATGGTGGTTTATCAAATACTTGGGACTACGGCCCTTTAGGTAGTGAAATTAAAAACAACATCAGAAAGATGTGGTGGAAGAAGTTTGTTCAAGAAAGTCCTACTAATGTAGGAATTGACGCTGCTATCCTTATGAACCCAAAAGTCTGGGAAGCAACAGGACACGTTCAAACATTCAACGACCCACTTATTGATTGTAAAAAATGTAAACAACGTTTTAGAGCTGATCAATTAATTGAAGAAGCAGATAAAGATGCTCCAGTAACAACAATGAATAACGATCAAATGATGGATTATATTAGATCACATCATATCGCTTGTCCTAACTGTGGAGCGGAAGATTTTACTGATATTCGTCAATTCAATATGATGTTTAAGACACATATTGGTGTTACAGAAGACAGTAAGTCTACAGTTTATTTAAGACCAGAGACTGCTCAAGGCGTTTTCGTAAACTTTAAAAACGTCATCCGTACAACTAGAAGAAAATTACCTATCGGTATTTGTAATACCGGTAAGGCATTTAGAAACGAAATTACTCCAGGTCAAATGACATTTAGAATGCGTGAATTTGATCAAATGGAAATGGAATTCTTCTGCAAGCCAGGAACTGATTTAGAATGGTTTGCACACTGGAAGAAACAATGCTTATTATTCATCAACGATTTAGGAATCAAAGACGAGAATTTACGTTATCGTGATCATGATCCAGAAGAACTTGCTTTCTATTCGAAAGCAACAACAGATATTGAATTCCTCTTCCCATTCGGATGGGGTGAAGTTTGGGGAATCGCCGATAGAACAGATTACGACTTAAAACGTCATATGTCCTATAGTGGCGAATCTTTGGAATACTTAGATCCAGAAACTCAAGAAAAATATGTTCCATATTGTATTGAACCATCTGTTGGTTTGGATAGACTTGTCTTAATGTGCTTATGTAATGCATATGATGAAGAAAAAGTTGGCGAAGACGATACTCGTATCGTCATGCATCTTTCTCCATATGTTGCTCCAATAAAAGCCGCTATTTTCCCACTCAGCAAAAAGCTTGAGGAAAAGGCTAGAGACGTACAAAACATTCTAAGCAAATACTTCCCAGTCATCTATGATGACACTGGTAGTATTGGCAAGAGATACCGTCGTCAAGATGCAATTGGCACACCTTTCTGCATTACAATTGATTTTGATACTTTGAACGATAACGAAGTTACAGTTAGAGAAAGAGATTCAATGCAACAAGTTAGAATGCCAATTACCGAACTTGTTAAATACTTAACAGTCAAACTATTCTATTAGTATAAAATTAGTAGCAAATTAGTAGATTTATAATTATATTATATGGCAAACAATAACATCGCTGAAGAATTGATTAAACATTCGGATATTGTTAAAGTCATTGAGTCATACGTCCCCTTGATTAAGCAAGGAAAGAACTATAAAGCCGTATGTCCATTCCATGACGACACAAATCCTTCTTTAACTGTGTCTCCAGAAAAACAATATTTTAAGTGTTTTGTTTGCGGTACTGGTGGCAACGCAATTGGTTTTATTCAAAAATATGAACACATCTCCTTTGGAGAAGCACTGAAAAAGCTCGCTGATTTAGTTGATTATCATCCAGAGGGATTAGAGAGGATTAACAAGCCTGTTAAGGTTGACGCTAAGCGTGATGAACTTCTCAAGTGTTTATATGATTTGAACCTCTACTATCAATTCGCACTTAATACACCAGAAGGTAAGGAAGGATTAGACTATTTTGAAAGTCGTAATCTTGATGCTTCCTTAAGGAATAAATACAAACTTGGATATGCTCCTAAAGACGGAAAAGCTACAATTGAATTCCTCAAGAAAAAAGGACATTCCATCAAAACTATCGAAGATACTGGTGTATGCACCATGATTGGAACTGGTGTCTACAAGGACATGAATGAAGGAAGAGTAACATTCCCGATTTGTGATATTGATGGCAACGTGATTGGATTCAGCGCTCGTCGACTCAAAAACGATGACACCGCTAAATATATGAATACACCTGAAACATATTTGTTTCATAAAACTAACAATCTCTATAACATCCATATAGCAAAAGATGTTGCGAGAAACAAAGGCTACATATATGTGTGTGAAGGATTTATGGATGTGTTCGCACTAGGTAAGATTGGTATTGATTCTGCAGTAGCGATCATGGGCACCGCGCTAACCAGCGAACATATGCAAATATTAAGAAGCCTAAATGTTGAAATTAGACTTTGCCTAGACGGCGATCTTCCTGGACAATCTGCAATGATGAAAATTGCAAAGAATATGTCTAAAGTAGGTCTAAACTTCCGTATAGTGGATAACCAAGGAAGCAGTAAAGACCCAGATGAGATATTAAACGAAGATGGTAAGGAAGCGTTAGAAACATATCTCAATAAGCTAATCAATCATACTGACTTTGCCTTAAATTACTATTTAAGAAGCAACCCACTTAAGACAAATGAAGAGAAAAAGACTCTTATTAAAGAGTTCTTGCCAATATTATTAAAGCTCAATAGCCAACTTGAACTAGATAACTATTTGAGAAAATTATCAAAGATAACAGGATTCGATGTCGAATCGATAAGAAGCCTGGTTGTTAGAGCGAGAACCTCATATGTTCAAAACGATGGACTTAGTAGTGTTAAAGCCGCTATACAGAACTTCCATCCTGAAAGAGAGGCCCTCCAGAAGCTCGTAACTGCTGAACGCGAGCTTTTATACCAAATGAGTCAAAACAAGGCTGCAGTGAGCTTTTACGAAGATAAAATCGGTGGTTTCTATGATGATGTCTACCGCCAGATCGCAAACTTCATGATTGAATACGCGGAATCACATGAAGAAATGGATGCGAACGGGCTCATGACATTAGTGGAAAGTAGTGAAGTCGATAATAAAGACTCACTGATTGATGATTTAACTTCATTGCTGATGGAAACTCATCCAAGCGACTGTTCCGAACAATTACTTAGTAATTTGTTAGATACAATCAATGGTGAGAAGAGCCGAATTACAGATGAAGATATCCTTGAAAATTCGCTTGAAGGGAAGAGCGAATTAGAACAGGCGAGAATCATCGCTGACTTCAGAAGAAGAAAAATGAACAAAAAATAGATTTGAGATGAAATTGAATAGGGAGAATTGAAATATGGGAAGACCAAGAAAAGATGCATCCGCTTCAGCACCTGCTAAGAAAGCAAGTAAAAAAAGAGATACTGAAACCTTAGCAACTTTAGCGGAGATTGAAGCAAAGCTTTTGAAGAAAGCTAAAAACAATGGTAACAGTCTTGATCAAAGTGAAATCTATGATGCTCTTAATAATTATGAACTCGAAGATGATGTTATTGATGATTTAATTGAATACTTTGCAAAGCAAAAGGTTGAAGTTGTTTCAGATGATGACGCTGAAGACGAAGACGAAGACATCGGTGATGAAGATTTTGACGAAAGCAAAATGGCTTCGTTAGATGACGATGATGATTTCTTTAGCGAAGATGTTGAAGACACTGATGAAGAAATTGATTTTGATATCGATCATTTGGACGCTGCTATCGGTGGTGAAGTTAAAATCAATGACTCTGTTAAGATTTATCTTAAAGAGATTGGTAAATACGAACTTCTCAAACCAGAAGAAGAACCAATTCTTGCCGCTAAGATTCTTCAAGGAGATGAAGAAGCAAAGCAAAGATTGATTAACGCAAACCTTCGTTTAGTTGTTAACATTGCAAAGCACTACGTTGGACGTGGTATGCAATTCTTGGATTTAATCCAAGAAGGTAACCTTGGTCTTATGAAAGCGGTCGATAAGTTCGACTACACCAAAGGATTTAAATTCTCAACATATGCGACTTGGTGGATCCGTCAAGCGATTACTAGAGCAATTGCGGACCAAGCAAGAACTATTCGTATTCCTGTTCATATGGTTGAAACCATTAATAAGATGACTAGAGTTCAACGTCAATTAGTCCAAGATTTAGACAGAGATCCAACAGCCGAAGAAATTTCTGAAGCTATGGGTGGTGAACTCACCGCAAAAAGAATTCGTGAAATTCAAAGAATTGCTCTCGAACCAGTTTCATTTGAAACTCCAATTGGTGAAGAAGATGATTCACATTTAATCGACTTTATCGAAGATAAAGATAATGAATCACCTGTTGAATATACAACAAAAGAACTTCTTAAAGAAGAACTCGATGCAATCCTTAAGGATTTGACAGACAGAGAAGAAAGAGTACTTAGATTACGTTATGGATTAGATGACAACCGTCCAAGAACTCTTGAAGAAGTTGGTAAAGAATTTGGCGTTACCCGTGAACGTATTCGTCAAATCGAGGCTAAAGCTATTAAAAAGCTTAAACATCCAACAAGACGTAAAAAATTAGGAGATTATCGTAACTCATAATGAAATTATCAAAGCGTTTACAAGCTATTTATGATATGGTTCCTTGCGGTATTGCTGCCGATGTGGGAAGCGATCATGGGAAATTAATAATTTCCTTATTTAAAAATGGTGTTATTTGTAAAGGCTATGCGATAGAAAATAAAAAAGGCCCATATTCTCGATTAGTTAAAGCAATTAAAGAGAACGACGCTGAAGATGGAATTATTCCAATGCTTTCTGATGGCATCAGCGAGCTTCCTAAAGATGTTAATACAGTTATCATCGCAGGTATGGGTGGGTTCAATGTGATTGAAATATTAAAGAAGCATCCTGGCAAACTTAAAAATGTTGATACTTTAATCGTTGACGCTCATAACTCCATCCCAGAATTAAGGGAACAGGTTTGCAAGATGGGTTTCGTTATTGCAGATGAAGATATCGTGGAAGAGAAGAATGTTTATTATGAAATAATAAAATTCAAAGCCGGAGAAGTTGGATATCTTGATGATCACGATATTGAATTTGGTCCAATTTTAAGAAATGAAAAATCAATTACATTTAAAGAGAAATATCAAACACGTATTACTGAAATTGATAAAATTTTATCAAATAAAAAAATACCAGATAGTAAATCTAAACAATTAAATTCCGAAAAAGAAAGGATACGTTCAATATTATGAAGACCGTAAGCTTACTTAATCGTTTGGCTAAAAAGTTTCCTAAGAAATATGCGAAGATGAATCATGATTTTGTTGGCCTTATGGTAGGCAAACTTCCTGAAGAAGTTAACAAAATTGTTCTTTGTTTAGATTGTGATTGGGAAATATTCCCAAAGATTAAAGAAATCAAACCAGATTTAGTTTTAACCCATCATCCTTTAATATACGGCTATAGGTCGCGTGTCTTTAAAAGAGATCCTAGCAAGAAAGAGCTTTGTGATGAATTAGAAAAGGCAGGAATACCTGTTTATAGCATGCACACAAACTTTGATACTGGTGTAGATGGTATGAATGATGCCTTAGCATCAAAACTCAATTTACGTGACATTTCATCTGTTGAAGGAAACATGATGATGAGAGGCGGAAAACTCGAATCACCAATGAGTCTTGAAGAATTTGCTGAATATGCTAATAAATGCTTTGATGTAAGTTATTCTTTATTAATAAATAAAGGAACTAAGCAAATTAATAGTGTAGCAATCATTGGTGGAGGCGGAAGCGGTTATTGGCCACTTGCAAAAGATGCTGGCTATGATATTTATATCTCAGGTGATTGTCCACATCATGTGAGAAGAGAGATTGTTAACGCTGGTTACAATTACTTAGATATGCCTCATGAAATTGAAAAGGCGTTCATTGGACAAATGAAAAAAATCATCAACACAATTGATGATTCAATAGAAATTATTACAATTGATCACGAAAAAGAACCAAAGGTTATAAACTAATCAAGTAGTTATAAATTTGGTCAACAATATATTGTGGAGTAGAAGCCCCAGAACCAACTGCGGCTTTTCTTTTGTTTTTAATATCAATGCCCTTTAATTCTTCAAGATTATTCACCATTAGTACAAGGGACTCTGGATAATTCTCTTTTGCTATTTCAAATAATTTATTTGAATTACTGGATTTAGAGTGACCAACAATGATGATTAAGTCAGTGTCTTTATCGATTTTAAGAATCGCTTCTTGTCTTAATCTGGTCGCGTTACATATTTCATTTTCAATTCTAGCTTGAGGAAAGTGCTTAAGAATATCATTGTGATACTTGTTTAACTCATAAAAATTAAGCGTGGTTTGATTTAAAACAAATGGAGAATCGTCAGTAATTAATTGGTAGTTAATTAGTAGTTTAGTATCATATAATGATACTTTGTTCGAAACAGACAAAGCAGCATTTGCTTCTTTATGTCCATCTTGACCTATATAAATTACCTGATGCCCATCGCTAATTTCTCTTTTGATTTTATTGAGGTTATCTTTTACCTTAAAGCATGTTGCATCATATGTAATCAAACCCTTATCTTTTGCAATTACGTCCAATTCTTCAGAGTGTCCGTGAGCGGTAAACACTAAAACATCTCCTCTATTTAAATTTGAGATGTTCTTTTTGTCGCAACCTTCAAGTGTAATAAATCCATCTCTATTCAAATCATCGATAAGTGATTGATTATGAGCAAGCATGCCAAGAATATAAATATTCTTATTGGGGTTTTCTTCTTTAGCTTTATATGCTAAAGAGACAGCTCTAGTTACTCCTGAACAAAATCCTTGTGGTTTGATTAATGATACTTTCATAAAATTATGTTAACATAGTTAAAGGTATAAAAATATGAAAAATGAAAACATTTATTTAGGAAGTCATGTCGGATTAAGCGCTCCAGATTTTTATTTAGGAAGCGTTAAAGAAGCTTTGTCTTACGGAGCAAATACCTTTATGTTTTATACGGGGGCTCCTCAGAATTCTTTTAGAAAACCACTTTCTGAATTAAAAATTCAGGAAGGAAGAAAATTAATCAAAGAAGCGGGTATAGATGAGAGTAAGCTGGTTGTTCATGCTCCATATATTATTAATGCAGCAAACTATTCAAGACCTGATCTATATGAAATGTCTATTAATACAATCGTTAGTGAATTAAAGCGTACTGCTGGCTTTGGGGCCAAAATTCTTGTTTTACATCCAGGTAGTCACGTAGGCATGGGCGCTCCTAACGGTATAGCTGCTCTAGCAAAGGCCTTAGATGTCGCTCTTTCATGTGATGGTACTGATGTTAAAATTGCGATTGAAACTATGTCTGGAAAAGGACACGAGATTGGTATCACCTTTGAAGAAGTAAGAGACATTATTGAAAAATGCCAAAAGAAAGATCGTTTAGGCGTGTGCTTGGATACATGTCATATATCTGATGCTGGCTATGATGTTAAAGGCAATTTCGATAATATTATCGAAATGTTTGATAAGATTATTGGATTGGACCGTTTGTTAGTTGTCCATGTTAACGACACTAAAAACCCTATGGGTGCGCATAAAGATCGTCACGAAAACATCGGTTATGGTTATCTTGGTTTTGATACACTTTATCACGTAGTACATCACTCACGCTTAGAAGGCATCCCAATGATTCTTGAAACACCTTATATAAATGAAAAAGCTCCTTATAAGCAAGAAATTGAGATGCTCAGGAGCGGTAAATATATTGAGAATTGGAGAGACTAGAATTTATTAATTTCTTCTATTAAGGCTTCGTAGACTTCGTCTTCCGAAACATTTTTTATTATCTTATCTTTTTTAAAGATAACAAACATGCCTTTTCCACCGGCAATGCCTATATCAGCGTTTTTAGCTTCGCCAGGACCGTTAACAACACAACCCATAATTGCAACGTGGATCGGCTTATTAATAGTCTCTAAATAACTCATAACTTTTCTAGCAACGCTTTCAACATCAACTTGAGTTCTTCCACATGTTGGACAGGCAACTAAGGTTGGATAGTTTGGATATAGTCCACAGTCATGGAGAAGTCTCTTACAAGTTATAATTTCGTCTTTTACATCGCCGGAAATAGAAATTCTAATTGTATCTCCGATACCATCTAATAGAAGAGGAGCAAGTCCCGCAGCACTTCTAATAACCGCGATGTCTTTAAACCCAGCTTCAGTAATTCCTAAATGTAATGGGTATGGAAAAGTATTGCTTGCTAATCTATAAGCCTCTACGGTCTCTAAAACATTACTTCCTTTTAAGGATATGACTATGTCATAGAAACCAAGAGATTCTAATATTTCAACATGTTTTTTAGCAGACGCGACAAGCTTTTCTGCTGTATATTTACTTGAATAATCGTGAACTTCCTTATCTAATGAACCAGAGTTGACTCCAATCCTGATTGGAATGTGCTTTTCTTTAGCCATCTCGACAACTTTTTTAACGTTCTCAATATCTCCGATATTACCTGGGTTGATTCTTATTTTATCAACTCCATTTTCCATAGCTAGCAAAGCTAGACGATAATCAAAATGAATGTCTGCGACCAAAGGGATGGAGATTCTTTTCTTGATTTCTTTTATCGCTAATGCGTCTTTTTCGTCCATAACGGATACACGCATCATTTCAGCACCCAATTTAGCGCATTCATTGATTTGTTCGCTGACTTTTAAATATTTCTCAGTCTTGATATTACACATTGACTGAATGACGACTTTGTTTTGACCACCTATAAATAGGTTGCCAATTTTTATTTGCCTAGTCTCGTTTCTTTTCATATCGTTTATATTTTAGACTTTTTATTTATAAAATTATACTTTTATTATTTCCTACATTGTGATAACATTACATAGCGATTTAAGGAGAAACTATCTATGGCCAAAGAAGAAAGAATCTCAATCACCTTGAAATGTACAGAATGCGGCGAGGAGAATTATCTCACCTCTAAAAATAAAAAGAGCAATCCAGATCGTTTAGAGAAGATGAAATATTGCCCACGTTGCAAAAAGAAAACATTACATCGTGAGAAAAAGAAATAGGTTATACCTATTTTTTTCTTATTTGCGTTATGCGTATCGAGAAATTTAATTACAATTCATATGATGACTTACTCGCTAATACGTATGTGGTTAGTGATGACGATAATTTTTGTGTTGTTATCGACCCTTCTTCCAATGGAGAAGATATCATCCGTTTTGTTAGTAAGAATAAGCTAAAACCAAAAGCCGTCCTTTTAACACATGGTCATTTCGACCATATACGTGGAGTGGATGTTTTGGTTAATGAATACAATATTCCAGTTTATATCCATAAAGACGATAGCGAATTATTAACAAATACTTATTTGAACTGTTCATTCTTTGGAGGAGACGAGATTTTGATTAATTCATCTGCAACTCTAGTTGATGATAAGTGCAAATTGGATCTCCTTAAAGGAGAACAAATAGAAGTTATTCACACGCCTTTCCATACAGCAGGAAGCGTTTGCTATTATTTTATAAATAATAAATGGCTCTTTTCTGGCGACACTTTATTCAAGAGTTCAATCGGAAGAGATGATTTGCCTCGTTCAAACCCACGTCAAAAAGACGATTCACTTAGAAAACTCATGAAGTTTCCTAAGGACGTTAAAGTTTATCCAGGACACGGATCAAACACTGATATTGGTTCTGAAATCAAAACGATTGAAATGATTACTAATAGTAAAATCTTTTTATAAAAATAATTATTTGGTATAATACCAAAGGACTTAATTAAAGAAAGGACACAAACAAATGGTTAATGTTACTGAATTAAGACCAGGAAACTATTTCATTGAAGAAGGTAATATTTATCAAGTATTAGACATCTTATTAAATAAGACCGCAATGAGAAAAATGGTTGCCAAGGTCAAAGTTAAGAATCTTCGTTCAGGTGCAGTTACAGAAATGGCACGTAATAGTGGATACGGCATTGAAACTATTAGATTAGAAAAACGTCAAATGCAATATCTCTATGATACAGGTGATGCATTATGCTTCATGGATCAAGAAACTTACGATCAAATCGAAATTTCTAAAGAAAGACTCGCATGGGAAGTTCAATTCCTTAAAGGTGAAGAAATCGTTGAAATTACAAGTTATGATGGGGAAGTTCTTGGTATCAACTTACCTGCAAAAGTTGCTTTAAAGATTACACACTGTGAACCAGCTATTAGAGGCGACACAGTTAACAAAGCAATGAAAGACGCTGAATTAGAAACCGGACTAAAAGTCCGTGTCCCATTATTCATCGAAGAAGGCGAAGTTGTTTTAGTCAGAACCGATAATGGCGACTACGACGGAAGAGCATAGGAGGAAGTTATAATGAGCACTGGTGGATGGGTTGGCGTTTTAATCGCTGCAGTTATCGCTGCTTTAGTTGCTGGATTCTTCCTTGCTAGATGGTTCTTCAA
>JBGVBY010000004.1:0-148133 GCA_045226015.1 Bacilli bacterium
ATCTGAATGGCTTAAGCAGCTCTTTGGGGAAAGTGAAGGAAAGGACAAGAAAGGCCTACGTCCTGGTAGCGTTACTTTCTCGACAGACTTACACTCTTTAGGACAATTTATCCAAGATGGTTCTCCAATTATGTTTGAGACAATTCTTAACGTTGTTAATCCAAAACAAGATATTAAGATTCCACATGATGATGAAGACTTAGATGGTCTTAATTATTTAGAAGGAAAAGACTTAGCGTTTGTGAATCAAAAAGCCTTTGAAGGAACCTTAGAAGCACACACCAAAGATGGTGGCGTCCCATGTAACGTTTTCTACATTGAAAAGTTAGATGAAAAAGCTCTTGGACACCTCTTCTACTTCTTTATGAGAGCCTGCGCGATGAGTGCATATTTATTAGAGATCAACCCATTTAATCAACCAGGTGTGGAAATCTATAAGAAAAATATGTTCCATTTATTGGGCAAAAAAGGTTACTAAACATAGTTTAAATCTATTAAAAAGCGGCTTAAAAAATGGTCGCTTTTTTCGTTGACTTGATAATATATCTAGTGGTATATTATTAAAGCGCGTATTCCTAAGCGTGATCCTGGATGCTTAGCTCAGCTGGGAGAGCATCACCCTTACAAGGTGGGGGTCGGCGGTTCGAGCCCGTCAGCATCCACCACTTAAAAGCGCAAAGCCCATCGTAGCGATGGGAGGGTAGCGAAGAGGCTAAACGCGGCAGACTGTAAATCTGCTACCTACTGGTTTCGGCAGTTCGAATCTGCCCCCTCCCACCATCAAGGTTTAGGGGCATAGCCAAGCGGTAAGGCAACAGACTTTGACTCTGTCATTCGTTGGTTCAAGTCCAGCTGCCCCTGCCAAGCCTTCACTCTCTAGCTCAGCCGGTAGAGCACTTGACTTTTAATCAAGGGGTCCGGAGTTCGAATCTCCGGCGAGTCACCAAAACCATCTTGCCCAGGTGGCGGAACAGGTAGACGCACAAGACTTAAAATCTTGCGGTTGTATAAACCGTACCGGTTCGATTCCGGTCCCGGGCACCAATCTAATAAAAAAGACCTTGAAGGTCTTTTTATTTTTCTAGTTTATTAACAGCCTCAATTATAGACTGATTTTTTGTGGCTTTTGAATATTTCTCTGCGTCCATTTTATTTCTTAGTTCATGGGTTAATGAGCATGGTCCATTAATACAGCCACCATCACAACACATTCCTTCTAAGAAATTAAAGTCGCAGTTAGGTCCTTTAGCCTTGAGTAACGCCATACGGATTTGATCTAAACCAGAACAAGTCATTGGTTTATATTCAAAATCTAATTCGTGTTCTTTTAAGCCTTGTCTAACTGCTTCAGTTAAACCTCCACTTCTTTGGAAAATCTTTCCAAAGTAAGAGGCATCATCTAATTCAGTTTCTTCTAAGGTTTCCATATCAATGGCTTTCGCATCGATTAAGGCCTCAAGTTCTTCAAATGTTAAGGAATATTCAACATATGGCTTAACCGAATCAAGCTGAGTCTCTTTCTTTTTAGCGATACATGGCCCAATAAAGATGATGTGAGAATCTGGTTCTTTTTCTTTAATATATTTAGCAATGCTCGCCATTGGGGATAAGTTAGAGGAGATGCATCCTTCTAAATGTGGGAAGTATTTTCTGATATATGTAACAAAAGCTGGGCAGCATGAAGAAGTTAAGAATCCTTTTTCTACTAACTCTTTTGATTCATGATAACTCACAATATCCGCTCCTAAAGCAGCTTCCACTACTTTAGAGAAACCAAGTTCTTTAATTGCAGTTACAACTTTATTAACTCCCACATCTTTAAATTGAATAGAGATAGATGGAGCAACAATTGCCACTAGTTTATTTTTCTTATCTTTGAGGAGCTTTATTACATCAGTAATATAGGATTTATCCATGATTGCTCCAAATGGGCAAGAAGCAACACAAGCACCACATTGAATACATTTTTCATCGTTAATCTTAGCGGCGTGGTCTTCGTCCATGGTAATCGCATTAACTTTACAAGATTGTTCACATGGTCTTTGGAAGTTTTGAATCGCGTTATATTGACATGCTTTTGCGCACATTCCACAGTTCACACATTTCTCTTTTTCAATGAACGCTCTACGTTGTTTATTATCAAAATAAATCACGTTTTTAAAACAAGCATGAATACATCTTTGAGCGATACAACCTCTACATCTATCAGTAACTAAATATCCTCCAATAGGGCATTCATCACAGGCAATCTTAATAACTTCAACAACGTTATCAACGTCTTTATGTCCACCTAAAGCGAGTTTCATTCTTTCTTGAACAATCGCTCTTTCTTTATAAATACAACATCTCATTCTTGGTTTTGGGCCAGGAACGATTTGTTTTGGAATTTCGTAATATACTTCACTTAAGTTGTCGTTAAAAGAAGCTTTAGCAATCTCAAATAAAACTTTATATTTAAGTTCTTGTATTTGGGTTTCAAATTTTCTCATATAAAAACTCCCGAATAAATAATACATTATTTTGACTATAAATAATGAATAAATTTACTATTCGGGAGATTACATCTAGATATTTTATCTATTCGCCTTTATATGCTTTTCTTAAAATTTCTTTCATGTCTTCCACAAGAGGAACTCTTGGATTACATGGAGAGCATTGATCTTCAAAGGCAAGAACAGCGATTCTATCAATGCGGTTATTCCACTCTTCTTCAGAGATACCATAACTCGCGAAGTTATCACTTAATCCAATAGATACTTGTAAGTCGTGACATGCCTTTGCAAGAGATTCAACCGCTTCACTTGGAGTAGAAGCAGGAAGATTAAGGAGTCTAGCGATATCTTGATATTTCTTATCAGCGCAATATTCGTTATATTTTGGCCAGACACTTAACTTAGTAGGAACTTGTCCGTTATATCTAATAACGTATGGGAGAAGTACTCCACAAGTATGTCCGTGCACTGTATGGAATTCAGCACCTACTTTATGGGCTAAGGAGTGAGTCATTCCTAAGAATGCATTAGCAAAGGCCATACCAGCAATAGTAGCAGCGTTATGCATTTTTTCTCTAGCTTCTAAATCGTGACTTCCATCTTTAACAGCACGTGGAAGATATTTAAATACGAGTTCAATCGCTTTAATCGCTAAGCCATCAGTGAAATCACTTGCCATAACGGAAACATAAGCTTCAATCGCGTGAGTTAAAACATCCATACCAGTCATCGCCGTAGCTCGTGGAGGTAAGTTTGTTGTGAATTCCGCATCCACGATAGCGACAGTAGGAGTTAAGGAATAGTCAGTTAATGGATATTTCTTGTTGTTCTTTTTATCAGAAATAACCGCGAATGGAGTTACTTCACTACCAGTTCCTGAAGTTGTTGGAATACAGATTAAACGTGATTTCTTACCGAGTTCTGGGTATTTGAACGCTCGTTTACGAATATCCATAAACTTTTGTTTTAAATCATCAAAGTTAACTTCTGGATGTTCATAGAATAGCCACATTCCTTTAGCGGCATCCATGACACTTCCTCCACCTAAAGCAATAATGACATCAGGTTGGAAGATTTTCATCATCGCTGCACCTTTACGGACGGTTTCAATATCTGGATCTGGTTCCACGTCACAGAAGAGTTGCATTTGCACTTTATTTCTTCTGAGATTGAGTTGATCGGCAATCTTCTTAAAGAAGCCGAATTCCACCATTGAGGTATCAGTTACGATGAATGCTTTATTGATATTCTTACAAGATTGTAAGTATTGAATTGAATTACGTTCAAAATAGATTTTTGAAGGAACTTTAAACCACTGCACAGTATTTCTCCTTTTACCAACTTTCTTAACATTTAATAAGTTAACTGCACTGACGTTACCGCCAATAGAGTTGTGTCCATAACTACCACATCCTAAAGTAAGAGATGGTAAGAACGAGTTATAGACATTACCAATACCACCAAAGGTGGCTGGTGAATTCCAGATGATTCTCATCGCTGGAACGAGTTCACCATACTTATCAGCCATTTCTTGTTCTTTACAGTGAATAGCAGCACTATGTCCAAGTCCATTAAATGACACCATTTCAAAGGCTTTCTTAAATCCTTCTTTATCATCTTCGACTTTAAAGATCGCTAAGACTGGAGATAGTTTTTCTCTACTAATTGGTTCTTTTGGTCCAACTTCCTTACATTCAACAGCAATGATTGAAGTTTCTTTAGGAATTTTTATACCTGCTTGTTCTGCAATCCAATATGCTGGTTTACCAACGATATCAGGATTGAGTTTTGCATTTTCTACCCCTTCATCACCTTCTGCGTAACCAAACATATAACGAGACAATTTCTTTTTTTCTTCTTTATTAACAAAATAGACTTTGAATCTTGTGAATAAATCTTTAGCTTCTTCATAAATTTCTTTATCAATGATAGCGGCTTGTTCAGAGGCACAAATCATTCCATTATCAAATGATTTTGATAAGACAATATCATTTACTGCTTGTTCAACATTACAAGATTTATTCATATAAGTAGGAACATTACCCGCTCCAACACCCATAGCAGGTTTACCACAGCTATAAGCTGCTTTAACCATCGCGTTACCTCCGGTCGCTAAAATAGTAGCAACACCTGGGTGATTCATAAGTAAGGAAGTCGCTTCCATCGATGGATGTTCAATCCATTGAATACAATCTTTAGGTGCTCCTGCTGCAATAGCAGCTTCTCTCATCACAATCGCGGCTTCTTTAGAACATTCTTGAGCGCTTGGATGGAATGCGAAGATAATTGGGTTTCTGGTCTTTAAACAAATCAAAGATTTGAAGATGACTGTGCTAGTAGGATTAGTAACTGGGGTAATACCACAAATAACACCTACTGGTTCAGCAATTTCACTAATTCCAGTAACTGGGTCTTCAGAGATCACTCCAACAGTCTTTAAGTGACGCATGTTATTGACCACGTATTCGCACGCGAATAAGTTCTTTGTGGCCTTATCTTCAAAGACACCACGTTTGGTTTCATTAATCGCACTAGCGGCTAAAGAACCATGATGATCTAGACCACTAACAGAACACTTCGCAACGATGTGATCAATTTGTTCTTGATCTAAAAGTAAAAACTCATCCAAAGCTTTAGATGCATTTTTTACTAATTGATCAACTTCTTCTTGAGGGGATAGGATTTTTTCTTTCTTTTCCATAATTAATCTCCATTTTGTAATTTATGTTTTAAAATGGCAAAACTACTCGCCATATTAATGTTTTCAATAGCAACGTTGTTGTTAACTTTAATATGAACTGGAACAAAGTTCCAAATGCCTTTAATGCCAGCGTTAACTAATCTATTAGCGACTTCTTGAGCAACTTCACTAGGTGTCGCTAAAATAGCAACATCAATGTTCATCTCTTCAATCTTTGAAGCTATTTGATAAATAGAACAAATCTCCACTCCATTTATCTTTTTATCAATGAGGTCATTATCAACATCAAAGCCAACAACAATATCCAAACCAAAGTTATTGAAACCGGAATAGTTAAGTAGAGCTTGTCCTAAATGTCCAACTCCAACAATGCATGCTTTTGTAAGGTTTTGATAACCTAAAAAGAGTTGGATATCATGAATCAAATCATTAATGTCTCTACCAGATTTCGGTTTACCACTATTTTTAGATACAGCCTGTAAATCTTTTCTCACTTGTTCTTCGGATAAAGATAAATCTTTAGCGATTTTAGGCGAGGAAATATTGATAGATCCACTATCGCGTTCATCTAATAAATATTTAAGGTATACTGGATATCTTTCTAATTGTTTTTCAGAAATTTTACTCATAAATCAGTATTTTTTTACTGATATGATTATAGCATAGTGAAAATAGTATATCAATAAAACTTTACTGATATCCTTAATTATCGAATTGCAATTTATATAAATTGTAGTAGTAACCTTGTTTATTCATAAGTTCTTCATGATTACCACTTTCAATGATTTGTCCGTGATCAAAAACGATGATTCTATCCGCGTTTTGTATTGTAGAAAGTCTATGGGCCACTATTAGCATCGTACCAATGTTTTGAATATTTACCAAACTATCTTGAATGATAAGTTCGGTTTCTGTATCGATATTCGCGGTAGCTTCATCTAATATCATGATTTGAGGTTTACTAATGATAGTTCTCGCAAATGAAAGTAATTGTCTTTGTCCGGTTGAGAAGTTCTCACCTTTTTCGACGATCTTTGTTTCCATACCACTATCGAGTTTATCAATAAATGAATCCGCATTAACATATTTAATCGCACGATAAATGTCTTCATCAGAATATGAGTTATCAAACAATGTAATGTTATCTTTTATAGAGCCAGTAAATAAGAAGACATCTTGGAGCATTTGCCCAATTCCTCTTCTTAAAGAAGAGATAGAGATGTCATTGATGTTTATATCATCAATTAAAATTTCACCTTTTTGGATTTCATAGTTCCTTACAATCAAATTAAGAATTGTGGTTTTACCCGCTCCTGTTGCACCAACAAACGCGATTGTTTGTTTTGGTTCCACAACAAAGGAAACATCTTTAAGAATCCAGTTATCTTTTTCATAAGAGAAATAGACGTGCTTGAATTCAATTTTTCCTTTAAATTCTTTGATATCAATGGAGTTAGGTTTATCTACTACTTCAGGGGTGATATCAAGCAAATTATATAATCTTTCAATCGCGCTTATTGCTCTAGTCACATGGTTTAAAGAATCTGCTAAAGATTGAATTGGTTCAAAGAAATAATCTAAAAAGAGATAGAAACTAACAATAATTCCCGCGGATAAATTAAACTTCACTCCGCAATAAATAATGAGCGCGGTTGTTAATACATAAATAAGACTAACAAGAGGACGATAAATCGAGAACGCGACAGTAACCGCATATTTTGTCTTAAAGTAATCATGGTTCTTAGTCTTAAAGATCTTTTCGTATTTATCCTCTTCTTTGAAAAGTTGAATAATTTTCATGCCTGATAAGGTCT
Organism: Bacilli bacterium; assembly: GCA_045226015.1. Taxonomy (GTDB): domain Bacteria; phylum Bacillota_I; class Bacilli_A; order RFN20; family CAG-826; genus UBA2450. The sequence goes on from JBGVBY010000004.1 coordinate 7,008, forward strand.
CATTTAAGAAACTATTAATATCTGAAATCTGGGCTCTTTCTTTGTTGAAAATCTTATGAACTTTATTTGAGAAGATGAAAGAAATAATAAATATCAATACAAGTATTGCAGATAAAATTAGTCCTAATTTAGGAGATAACACCAGCATCCAAACATAAACGATTGTGACAGTTAATACATCTCTAATGATTTTCACCAACACATTAGTGAAGAATTCACTGAGTTGCGAGGTGTAATTACACACTCTAGTGACTAAAGAACCAACTGCCATATCGTTAAATTGGTTTTGTGACATCGACTCAATATGAGCAAATGTCTCCATTCTCAGTTTGTACACTATTCTTTGACCAGCTTTAGTGAGTATCATTCCTTCGATAAACACAAAGACTTGCGATAAGGTTGAGAAGGCAAGAACCATCATCGCAATCAATATAATGTTATTAAGTGTCGCATTAGGTTCATTCAAATAATCAATAAAGAAACCGCTTGAACGTGGTAAAAGAACACCTAAACCAACCGTGATTAAAAGGAGGAAGAAAGAAATAATAAATGACACTTTTTCTTCACGAACATATTTCCAGGTTCTTTTAATTAAAGAACGGTGGCCTATCTTTTTATGTTCTAATAAGTCCATTATTTATTCCCTCCTTTCTTCGCACTTAGCTGTTGTAAAAGAACCATTCTAGAGAATGTTTCACTACTCTTAAGCAAGTTATTAGGTGTATCAAAAGCTTCAAGTCTACCTTTATTTAAAACGATGACTTTATCTGCTCCCATAACGGTAGAAACTCGAGACGCTACTATAATGACAGTTTTGTTATTACGATATGCTTTAAGATTTTTAATGATCTGTTGTTCAGTTTTTAAATCAACCGCACTAACGACATCATCAAGGATTAAAATTGGGGAGTCTTTATAAAAGGCTCTTGCTAAACTAATTCTTTGTTTTTGGCCTCCAGAAACAGTTACTCCGTTTTCAGCAATTACTGTGTCTACTCCGTCATTAAATTTGTCTAAATCATTTTTAAGCGCACTACTTTCTAATACTTCAGCGAACTTATCTTCATCTACTTCACCGAAGGTGACGTTTTCTTTAATTGAACCAGAGAATAAGAAATTATCTTGAGGAGATAACGCTATTCCATCTCTAATTGAAGACAACTTGATATCCATTAAATCAATATCGTCAATGTAGATTTGCTTTTTGTTAATGTTATAAAGTCTTGCTAAAGCGTTAACTAAGGTAGACTTACCACTTCCAACTGCTCCTACTACTCCAATAAATTCACCTTGTTTAATTTCTAAGGAAATATCGCTTAGTGATTCTTTTGTAGAACCTGAATAAGTAAACGAAAAGTGATCAAACTTGATATTCCCTTTAACGTTTAAGTCAATCGCTGTATTGCTATCCTTAATATCGATAGGAAGTTCTAAGAAATTCTCCACTCTTCTATAAGAAGTTCTGGCCTTAGAGAACATAGTGATAACTTGACCAAGCGCAATCATTGGCCAGATAAGAGAGAAGAAATATCCTTGAAAAGTAAATAATTGTCCAGAATCTAACGCGATATTTGTACCGAACAAATCAATTGGTTCACCAGTTTTATAGGCATAAATAAACCAACCACCGAATAAAAGAATTAAGGCAGCTACTAAACCAATTATGATTTCAATTAATACTTCAAACAGAATTGATATTCTAAAGAAACGAACATTCGCGTCTTTGTTCTTAATCGCTAATTTATTAAAAGCATGGATTTGTTGCGTTTCTTTGACAAACGCTTTAATAACTCTAATACCAGTAAAACTTTCTTGAGAAAAGTCGTATAAATCGTCATTACTTTCTTGTCTAATTCTCCATCTTTCTGACATTACTTTTTCACATATCGCTCCAGTTATAGCGATTAAAGTAATTGGAATAAGAGCGATAATCGCCATTGAGTAATTAAGATAAAACATCTTAGAAAGCGCTAATAAGGTAAGGAAAGTTCCATCAATTACCATTAAAGAACCCCACCCTAAAAATTCTTCCAATGTCTCTAAATCATTAGTGGCCCAGCTCATGATGTTACCAACTTTGTTGTTTTTATAATAAGTAACATCAAGAAGTTCGGCCTTTTTATACATCTCTTCTCTTAGATGAGCTTCGATTCTTTTAGAAGCATAGAACAAAGACACTCTCCAAAGAATTCTTCCAACAAACATCACTACTGCAATGATGACGAATTGGACAATAGAGTTAATAAAGAATTCACTATTAACGTCAATTGTTCCTGTGTACTGTAAAACATTAACGATGTCGCCAATAATTTCAGGAATCTTTAATTGAAAGATATCTACTGTAACTAAGGCCGCAAATCCAATAATAAAAAAGATGAGGTATCTTAGATAATATTTACGAACATATTTACCCCAAAGAAGAAGCATTATTTACTCTCTTTCTTTCGGATGACGAAATATGAAAATAAATATGTGAATGCGCTTAAGATAACATAGCCACTATAGTCAATTAAAACGTCCACCATAGACATGTATCTTCCAGGAGTGAAATATTGAACGAGTTCACTAACAAAAGCGAAGAAGAATCCATACATCAAAATAGAGATGATAATCTCTTTTTTTCTATCCATGAATTCATCCATAAAAACAAACATCAAAGTAGATAAGATGCCGTCTAAGGCAAATAAACCAAAATGTCCAAATAATTTACGAGTAACAACGTGTGCGAAATTAGAATCCGATGCAAAGCCTCCATTAGGATCCACTTCTTTAGCGATATCAATCAGCCAATTTGTGATTCCTAAACTTTGATTAGATGAATCTCCTCCGTTCGTAGCCCCTTCAATCAAAATAAAAACATTGATTGAAAGAGATAAAAACATAAATAGAAATAAGAGAATTCTTCGTGTTTTCATAACTGCAAATAATTTTATCGTAAAATTATATCTAAGTGCTATAATATTTCGTATGACTGAAAAAGAAATCGATTTATTACTTAATAAAGTACTCGGTGAAAACTCAAAAGTTATCGCTCCTGTTTTAGGTGGAATGATGAATCTTTCCTATCTCGTCAGTGATAAAGATGACAAGAAATATATTTTGTATATTCCTACTGAGCAAGCTAACGAAATGGTTGATCGTAAACTCGAAAAAGAGCATCAACAAATTTTCTACGAATTAGGTCTAACTAGCAAAAACGTATACTTTGACACTGATACCGGTATTAAGATTAATGAATTTATTGAAGGATCATCAATTGATAAACTCGATAAGTTTGATTATGAAAAAGTTGCCGCTATTTTTAAGAAATTACACGGTTCAATTGTCTTAAGTAGAAGCGACTACGCTCCATTTGAGAGATTTGAAAACATTTATGAAAAAGAAGCTCTTTCATTTTCAAGAGAAGTTTCACCTTTATATCAAGAGTTAAGAGATTTCTTGTTCTCAAAAAGAGAATACCTCCTCTCACAAAGAAGAGTCTTATGTCACAACGATTCTCAAAGAAGCAACATTGTTAAAGACAATAATGATAACTATTTCTTCATCGATTTTGAATTCTGTGGCAACAACGATCCAATCTACGATATCGCCGCATTTGGCAATGGAGTAGTTGCTGAAGGAAGAACATTATTACAAAAGTATTTCAACGACAAACCAACAGATGAAGAAATTAAAAGATACTACTTATGGAGAATCTTTATTTCTCTTCAATGGTATAACGTCGCTATCACTAAACACTACCGTGGTGAAGGCGAAAAACATGGATTCAATTTCTTAGATGTTGCCACCCACTTCTTAACAAATGCAAAAAATGCGTATGATGGATATCATTTAGAAATCAAAGACCAAGAAGTTAATGATGACACGATAAAGTTAATCATTGCTACTTTAGATAAAGTTCGTCACTTCTTAAGAAAAGACGGAGGAGACTGCGAATTTGTTTCTTTAGATAATGGCGTTGTCTATGTCAGAATGCATGGAGCGTGCCAGGGATGCTCATATGCTTATAGTGACATCAAGGATCTTGTGGAAGTAATTCTTCAAGAAGAAGTCCCTGGAGTAGTCGAAGTACGACTTGCCGAATAATTGGGGTATAGCCAAGCGGTAAGGCATCGGCCTCTGACTCCGACATTCCTTGGTTCGATCCCAAGTACCCCAGCCAAAATAAAAAGACACATATTGTGTCTTTTTTGTTTTACTTAATTAGTCCTTGTAAGGTAAGAACGAATAACCTTTATTCTTGAGTTTAGTAATCTTTTTGTCTAAATAAGTTTTAAAGACTTTATTAAACCACTTTGTGTTACCAAAAGTCTTAACTAATGAAGGAGAAATCTTATAGTAAGTTTTAATAAATAAGCGACCTCCTGCATGTTTAGCGAGGTAATTGTCACGATATCTTCTTAAACACCACACCTCTGGACAGTCATAAGATTTATAAACACAGGTCGCGATATAGCAGCCCGCTTGAACCTTGCCACTTTGAGAAGAATTACCAGTATTAGTGGGGGCTTCTTCTCCAACCTTTCCATAAGCTTCGTTCATAAATTCTTTACCCATCACTACCTTTAAGTTTGTGAAGTGTTTTGAAGATATGCTTCCTTCTCCTATACCAGCTTTATAAGAAGTGAACGCTCCAAGAGCATAACTAATCGCAGGGAAGAGAGTTTTTACTACTTCGTTATAGTGTTCTTTCTTATCTTCTCCATACTTTTTGGAGAAGTGTTTTTCTAAAGTCTCTTTAGCGTTCTCTAAGTTTAAGTTGTTTGATATTAAAGATAAATCTTTATCATCGACTTTAAAGTCTGGATGATGTAAATACTGTAAGATACAGTTAAGCATGATGAAATAACAAACTCTAAATTTAAGATCGTTATTAAGCATCGCATCTCCAGAATAATTCTTTATTGCTGGGTTAACAGTATTAAAAATATAGGTTGGAAAATTCTTTTCTTTAACATTCTTAGCAACTTCTGTGTCCACTGTCACTTTCATATATAAGTCTTGGTTATAAGTGCTTATATATTGATCCATGATAATAATTTCAGCGTTAACATCTTTTATAACATCAAACATAACTCTTCTCCTTACAAAAAAAGCATCAAAGATGCTTTTTATTTTATAAATCTATCAAGATTTTCTTTACAGTTAGTAACGATATAACCATTACGATTATAAACATCTTCACGGTTATACGTAATCTCTTTACCGTTAGGTTCTACAAAGATACCACCAGCTTCAGTAACAACGATTTGACAGGCGGCTGTATCCCACTCTTTGGTGTTTGGTGAGCTTCTGAAAGTTACTTCGGCTAATCCATGAGCAATCGCACATGGTTTAAGCGAACTTCCTCTTTTCATAATGTGTTTAATCACATCATTATGTTTATCAATGAATTTTTGTTCATCTTCAGTGAAATGGAAGACACTAGTTAACATAGTTAAATCGTCAACTTTGTTATTAACATGAATCTTAACTGGTTTCTCACCAAGCTTTTGATAGAAACTACCATTTCCTTCGCTTGCATAATACATTTCATCAAGCGCTGGAGCAATGACTACTCCAACAACAAGACGGTGTTTGTAACTTAAAGCGATGTTGGTAGTAAATTGTCCATCTTTAGCAACAAAATCTTTTGTGCCATCAACAGGATCAACAATCCAAACATAATCGTTATTTAAACGGTCTAGATTGTCAGTGCTTTCTTCGGTTAAGAAAGCGTGAGTAGGAAACATCTTGTGAAGATACTCGCGAATGATTTCATCCGCACTTTTATCAGCAATTGTAACTGGGGAATTATCACTTTTGATTTCAACATCAAATCCTTGATTATAAATCTCCATGATTTTCTCTTTGGCTTTTAGGCCAGCATTAATTGCTTCTTGAAGTTCTTTTTCCCACATATTAATTCTTTCTCCATTTCCTAAGAGTATCATTTAAATCTTCGATAATCTCATCGATTTCGGAATAATCAAGTTTTGGTAATTGCGCTCCACTTGCTTGAGCGTGTCCGCCTCCACCTATACGTACAGCGCATGGTTGAACAGCAGGACCATTACTTCTAAATTCCACTCTAACTTTGCCATCTTCATATTCAGCAAACGAAGCCCAAATTGGATAACCTTCAATGTTACCAAGAAGATTAATCATTGAACTAGCTTCATTAGTGGATAGATGTAATTTTCGTAAGGTTTCTTTCGTATAAACGATATAAACAACACCATCATCAGTTTTTTGATAATGGGTCATGATATAACCTTTAGCAGCTAAAGAATTCTCTGTAGTTTTAGATAATAAAACATTGAGTTCTTTAATTTTTGCTCCACATTCACTGAGATATTTAATTCTCTCAAACGTAGATGGATAGTCTTCAACGAATTGGAATCTAGCAGAATCGGTAAGAATTCCTAAATATAAAGCAGTAGCACCAATGACAGAGACTTTTACTCCAAGTTCTATCGCCATGCGGGTGAGTATATCACATGCACTATTAGCGCCTGTATCCACTACTTGTGGTCCTTCCTTAAAACTACCGGTATCAATATGATGATCAATTTTAGCGAACGCCTTAGCGTTATAAATTCTTTGATCTTCCATTCTAGTTAAATCGTTTGCGTCTACTAAAATAGCAAGAGATTCTTTGATTGTGTGTAAGGACACATCATCAACTGGTGGAAGTATAGAAAAGAATCTAGGGCATCCAGTTCCGGTAATATAGACTTTCTTGTTTGGATAAAGAAGATGAATGATTTCTCTTAACCCAACTTGAGCGCCGTAGCAATCACCATCAGGATTCAAATGACCAAAAATGACTATCGAATCATATTTCTCAATTTGTTCAACAATCTTTTCAAACATAATTAGAACTCGGTGGATTCAGCAGCTTCTTCTTTCTCTTCGGATTCTTCAGAAGATTCTAAATCTTCATCTTGAGGTTCTTCGAAGACTTTGTTGTATTCGACTTCTTCATCGTCTTCACTATCCTCATCTGTAGTTTGAACATCACTATAGACATCTCTCATATCAATATGAACTTTGTCAAATGTGTGTCTTTCTCTTAAATCCCATTCATTTTCACCTAATGTGACGAATCTGCCATCAAGCATAACGTTAGTGAAGAATTGACCAGCCTTTTTAGCGGCTTCTTCATCACTTAATCCGCTTTCTTTCTTTACATAGGCCCAAATCTCATCAAAGTGAACTGGGTTTTTGCTCTTTGAAACGAATTCAAAGGCGATTTCAATTAATGATTTAGACATAAGTCTACCTCCTATTACATCTTATCTGGTGAGGACACTCCTACTAAAGTAAGAGCGTTCTTTAAGACAATCTTACTCGCTAGGCATAAGCCTAATCTTGCTGAAGTAATTTCAAGATTGTCTCTATCTATAACTCGACATTCAGAATAGAAACTATGGACTTTTTCCGCTAGTTCGTGAATGTAGTTAGTAATTTTATAAGGTGCTCTTTCGTTAGACGCCACCTTAACAACGTCTTTAAAGTTAGATAGTTTCTTAACGAGTTCAAGTTCACTTGCCTTTTTTAATAAACTTCCACTTTCATCAACTTTAATATCTGAAGCACTTGCTAGAACAGATGCAAGTCTAGCGTGTGCATATTGAGCATAATAAACAGGGTTATCACTACTTTGTTTGACAGCAAGGTCTAAATCAAAGTCTAAATGTCCACTAGCAGCTCTCATTACAAAGAAGTATCTAGCAGCGTCAACTCCAGCGTCTTCACAAAGTTCTCTTAATGTATAACCGTTTCCGGTACGTTTTGATAATTTGAATTCTTCACCGTTCTTCATCATTCTCACCATTTGGATGAGTTCAATTTCTAGAACGTCTTTAGAATATCCGTGCATCATAAGAGCGCTCTTCATTCTATTGATATATCCGTGGTGATCAGCTCCTAAGATATCAATGAGTAAATCAAAGCCTCTAGATAACTTGTTTACATGGTAAACGATATCAGGCATGAAATAGGTATACTCGCCATTGCTTTTAACAATAACTCTATCTTTATCATCAAGATAATTGGTAGTTCTTAAAACTTTTGCACCATTATCTTCGTAAACGTTTTTAGCAAGGAATTCAATTTCCTTTTCAACTGCATTATTACTTCTAATAGCTTTTTCACTACTAAATACATCAAAAACAATATTGAATAACGCTAAATCTTCTTTGATTTTATCAAGTTCAATTTCCATTCCTCTTTCTTTGAAGAATTTCATTGGATTGTCTAAAGACAAAGCCTTGTCTCCAACTTCCTCATAAATCTTTTGAGCAACATATTTTACGTCTTCTCCATGATATCCGTCTTCTGGGAATGTACATGGAATACCTAAAATCTCTTTATATCTTGCCTCGATAGATTCACCCAAGTGATCGATTTGATTACCAGCGTCATTGATATAATATTCGCGAGTAACATCATATCCATCGAATTCAAGAATTCTACTAATAGCGTCTCCAATAGCCGCTCCACGAGCGTGTCCTACGTGAAGGTCACCAGTAGGATTAGCGGATACGAATTCAACGTTAATCTTCTTGTTTTTCTTTTCACCTCTACCAAAATTATCGCCTTCTTTAATAATCGTAGAAATGATACTAGTAAGGCTATCGTTCATCATGAAGAAATTAATGAAACCAGGACCGGCAATTTCAACGTGATCAATAAGTTCGTTATCTAACTTTTCAACAATCAAAGAAGCGGCATCTCTAGGTGCTTTTAGAAGGTTTCTTGCGTATTTTAGAGCAACATTAGAGGCAAAATCTCCGTGAGCAGGATCTTTAGAATTTTCAATAACGATATCGTTTAAAGAAACTTCTAAGCCAAGCTCAGAAAGTGCTTTTTGTAACTTTATTTTTAATAACTCTTTGTTTTCCATTTTGAACACTTCATTATACTTATTACTAATTAATTAGCAATAATTTTATTCTTTTTTGAGAAGAACAATCGAACTTGCTTCAATCGCTTCTCCTTCTCCAACTGGGCCCATCTTTTCATTTGTGCCCGCTTTTATAGAGACTTGATTTAAATCAACTTTAAGTAATCTAGAAACATTGAGTCTCATCTCTTCGATGTAACTCTTTAATTTTGGCTTTTCTAAAGAAACAAAGATATCAACGTTATTAACTTTGTATCCTTTTTCTTCCATCATAGAGACGACTTTAGAAACAATAAGACTACTGTCCATGTTTAAAGTAGAGTCACTATCATCTGGGAAGTGTTTTCCTAAATCACCTAAAGCTAGAGCACCTAAAATAGATTCCGCTAAAGCGTGATATAAAACATCACCATCACTATGAGCGAGTTCTCCTTTTTCAAAAGGAACAACTACTCCACCGATGATGAGTTTTCTTCCGACAACTAATTTATGAATATCTTTACTAAAGCCAATTCTATAATCCATTATTTTTTACCTGAAACATTAAATTTGAAGAACATGATATCTCCATCCTTTGGGAAATATCCTTTTCCTTCAGTTCTAAGCTTTCCGCTTTCTTTAACAGCAGCTTCTGTGCCTAATTCATGTATTGCGTCATATGTATATACTTCCGCACATATGAAGCCTCTTTCAAAGTCGGTGTGAATAATACCAGCGCAGTTAGGGGCACTCATTCCATTTGTGAATGTCCATGCACGGCATTCATCACTACCAACAGTGAAGAATGTTGATAAATTTAATAATTTATATGTCGCTCTAATTAATCTAGAAAGACCACTATCAGTCATTCCTAAATCTTTAAGGAATTCTGCTCTATCTTCCTTTGGAAGTTCTGAAAGTTGACTCTCAATCTCACAGCTTACAGGAATAACTTCATTTCTTTCTCTACTAGCGTACTCTTTAACAATGTTATATAGCTCACAAGCATCAATATCGATTAAGTCTTCTTCACTTACATTAGCGACGTAAATAATAGGTTTCTTTGTAAGTAAATGATAGTTTTTAACAAGTTCTTCTTGTTCACTAGTTAAGTGAACTGTTCTAGCAGGACTGCCGTTTTCTAACGCTTCTTTTAATGGAGTAAGCGCAGACATTTCTAATACAGACTCTTTATCTTTTAAGATACGGGCCTTGTTTTCAATCTTTTCAATACGTTTAGTGACTGTATCTAAATCCGCCATAACGAGTTCAAGATTGATAACTTCGATATCTCTAATTGGATCAACACTACCTTCAACGTGAATGATATCCGCGTTTTTGAAACATCTAACAACTTCAACTATTGCATCACACTCTCTAATATGTGATAAGAATTGGTTTCCTAATCCTTCACCTTTAGATGCACCTCTAACTAATCCAGCAATATCATAAAACTCAATCGTTGCAGGAATTATTCTTTCAGGTTTAAAGACATTGACTAAAAAATCTAGTCTATCATCAGGAACTTCAACAATTCTTGTATTTGGATTGATAGTCGCAAAAGGGTAGTTAGCAGCTTCTACGTGAGAGTTAGTAATCGCATTAAATAAAGTAGATTTTCCGACATTTGGTAATCCAACAATTCCAGCTTTTAATCCCATCTTAATATAAGTCCTTTTTGATAAATCAAAATAAATTATAGTAGAAACCTTCTCTTTTTTAAAGAGGAATTAACGTAAACATTCTAGTGGATCTATTTTTGCTATTTTATGACTGATTAAGAAAGAAGATATTAACGATATAAGTAAACTTAATCCATACATATAAACAAATGACATTGGATTAATAACAATAGAGGATTCCACCATTAAACTATCAGCGAGACTTTTTGATAGAAATACTGAAATAAGCAAGAGTTCAAAAGAGGCCAGAACAAAAGAAACCGTAATCATTAGTAACGAATGAGCGTACACAAATTTACGACTTTCTCGTTCTTTAACACCTAAGCACCTTACTAGACCAATGTCTCGTTTTACTTCAAGGAAATGAAGATAGTTACAAATAAACAGAATCAAACAGGCGATGATAATGCTCGCAACAGATACTGAAAGCATGATGATTTCAATGTATTCCGTTATTTCATCAACACTACTTTTCACCTCTCTTAACGGAGAGGATATAGATAATTGGGGAAACGCTCTAGAAAGTTTAGCAATCACATAATCCTCAGTGTTTTCTTCAATTTGAATAGCGAGAGAATTAACCCTTAAATCAAACGCTGATATTCCTAGCATCAATTCAAAGAACAAAATTGTCCAACTTTCACTATGTGAAATAGATATTTTTTCACTATTAGACACTCCAACAATCTTTAATCCAATAGTCTTATAGTCCCGATATAAATATCCATTTGATAATAGGCTCTCTTCAACTGGATAAGAAAGATAGATTGTCTTATTTATTGGAGACTGAATATTTAAACGATTCAGTAACTTTTGACTAACAACTATCTCATCAAAACCAACCGGTAATCTTCCTTGAGTTAATAAATAAGTTGGTTCAAAGATAAAACCATTGAAACTACTTTTTGAGTAATGACCTTCAACAATATAACTTGGAGGTGAATAACTATATGCATCCTCGTACTTTAGGTAGCTCATTTTCTCGCATATATCATAAGCAAGTAAATCACTTCCAGATATATACGTTAAGCGAGAAAACCCCATCATCAAGCTCTCTTCATAGATTGAATATCCGTTATCACTCCCATAAGTAATTCCATAAGTGTAATTAGATACATCACTGAAATAGTCTCCAATAAAAGAAGGGATATCATCTTTACTGGTTCGGTTCACCATTAAAAGACGATTACATTCATTTGAAGAAATGTCGCTATAAAGGTTCGGATAATACTTAGAATCTAATAGTTCAAAATCAACGTTATTTAACTCTTTATTGAATCGATTATCCATCAAGAACTCGTCTCTTTTGTTCTTAAACTGTAAATAATATGACTTAGGAAGATTCCAGGGTTTATCACTATTTTGACTAATCTTATCAGTGGATCCAAGTTGACAGATATCTTCATAAATATATTCATTCCACCTAGGATTAGAGTGATAAAAGAGCAACTTTGTGGACATGATGAAACCACGTAATCTTAGATATATTTCTTTTGAATACTGCCAATTATCATTTTGAAGCACCATCACAAGTGTTAAATTATGGTCCACCAAATAGTTACTAAGTGTAGTTATTGAACGATTGATTTGTAGATATAAACATAGTTCATTAACTACTTGCATAGTCATTGACAGCACTATTTCGTTATCTTCTAGTTCATCAATCTGATTAGGGTAAATAGTTTCAAAGTTATCCTTTAAGAGCTGGTACTCATTTATTAATGAAAAGTTATATGTCGAAAGTGGTCTTTTATGAATCCCATAATCTACCGCTAGAAAATCTTTCGTTGGAAAAACATCTTTTGTGTTCCAATAATAGACACCTACATTATCAATTTCTGGATGTGACTCTTTAATTCTTGTGACATCCTCTCTAGAGGAAGAAGTAATGATATCCTTAGTTTTTGTTTTCTCTTTTGTTGAGACAATCACCTTGTTACTATCGATTATTGATGAGTAACTTTTCATCATATTTGTCGAAACGATGTCTTTTAAGGATACAGATAAACCAACCCCGATCAAACCAAGGGAAGTAGATAACGCAATAAATGAAGATCTCCATCCTCTTTTCTTGATGGAGTTAACCGTGTGTTTCATCAAAAAAGAAGTAGGAAGACTTCTCTTCTTGTCGTTATATTTAAGATTAACAACTGGTAGATATGTATTTGTTTGTTCTTTGTTTTGATAAGTGTGTGAAATAACTTCTCCATCTTTAAGGGTAATTATCTCATCAGAATATTTCTTACATAAGTCAACATCATGGCTCACTAATATTACTAGTGATGATTTAGATATTCTTCTAAGCAACTCAAGAACTTGAACCGAGTTCTTTTCATCAAGATTTCCTGTAGGTTCATCGCATAATAGCACGGATGGCATATTCGCTATCGCTCGAGCAATCGCCACTCTTTGGGCTTCTCCACCACTCAAATTAGATATCAGTTCGTTCTCTTTGTGTGGTAATCCCACTAAAGATAGTAAATCTTTTACTCGTTTTTTCTTCTTCTTTTCTTTATCGATGCTACACATGTTGATAGATAGAAGAATGTTGTTTCTTACACTTTCAAAAGAAAATAGTTTGTTATCTTGATAAACAAAACCAATCTTCTTGTTTCTCATTAATTCCTTATCTTTTTTAGAAAAACTTTTATAGTTCTTGCCTTCAAACACTATGTCGCCTTCAAAATCTAAAAGAGTGGACAAAACATATAAGAGAGTGGATTTTCCACATCCTGAAGGCCCGTTTATAGAAACTAATCCATATCTAGGAAAAGAAAGATTGATGTTTTTAAGCACAAAGCGGTTGTTATATTTTTTAGATACATTTTTAAGGTCAATCATATAGTTTTCAGTTCTCCTTTTATCGAATGTTTTTTTGACAAGAAAATTGGAAGAAGTGTAGCGATAAACGAAACTAAGAAAACACCTAACAGAATCAAAATAGGGAATAAAAAACGAATTCCTAAGTACTGTGAGTAAGGAATAAGAATCAAATCTTTTACATCCAAGTTATTATAGATAAGAGAATTAATGATTTTAGAAAACAAGAGCGAGGTAAGAGAAGAAATGGCAATCGCAAAAACACCATTAATGATGGATTCTCCTAAATATATTGAAGAGATGTCTTCATTTGACGCTCCTAAAGAGGAAAGAATCGCGCTGTTTTTTCTATCTTCAGAATAACTAGTAAAAGAGATGATGCTTAAGATAAGAATAGAACCGATAAAGCAGATTATTAAAAAGAGAATGACCCCATATTCAGCAACTTCTAAAAAAATAAATAACGAATTAGCAACTAATAAGGATTGATTAGAGTAAACGAGGTTACCACCAACATTAATCCCATTAAACAATAGGTCCTTTTTGCTTATATCCTTCAAAAACAATGAATAAGAATAGGAAGATAAAATGGAATGATCATCTGAAGTAAGCACTCTATCATACCATGATATATCTATGCCTTTGTAGGTTGATAGATTTAGTAAAAGTAGCTCTTTTAAATATTCGCTTAATTTACTATAACTATAATAAATTTTAGGAGTTGATAAATACCTTAAATCTTTTACTACTCCCGATATTTTTAAAGTTCTACTTATTCTAAACACATCAATGACTTCTAACTGTAATTCATCCATGTAAGATGTGATTAGTTCGTTCTTTATGGTTATAGTCTCTCCAATTGGATTTCTATTTAAATCAGTAAGAAGATGGCTATATGCTTCTTCATTAATAAAAACCTCATCGAAATTATCTATTTCTGGCAATGAAGCATATACTATTTGAGAGGCATCTACGTATCTAGCATTTAGAGAATATACAGGCGTGAAATTATAGTTATACAAAGATGTGTCTTTATATGAAATTTGAATATTTGAAGGGATAATTGCCGAAAAATTAGGACAAATATGGAAATTTTCAGTCAAAAAGCTAATATCTTCAAGCTTGCTCAATTTAGGTCTACTACTCTTAGATAAAGATAACAAACCGCTGCCAGATGTTTTCACTTCTTCTGATATTGTTCCAGAGCCAAATGCAAATTGCTTAGATGTTGCATCTTTAAGCGCTTTTGTCTTGTTATCACTAAACCCTAAAACCAGATATAGCAATGTTAAACTAATACTAAAAGCAAGCACACAAAAAATATTTCTTTTTATATGCTTTCGATAATTCGATAGAAGAAAAATATTGGTCCAAATAGATGATCTTTTTGTCTTTATTTCCTCAACTACTTTATTATTGCTTTCTTTGTTTTTAATGTAAGAGTCGCTTACAACCTTACCGTCAGATAATTCAATAATTCTGTCCGAGTATGGTTTTGTTAGTTGTAGGTTGTGAGAAACTAGTATCACTAATCTACTTTTACTTATTTCTTTTAAGTATTCAATTACTGTTTTGGAATTAGAAGAATCTAAAGCACCAGTTGGCTCATCACAAAAAATTATTTTTGGATTATTTATTAACGCTCTAGCAATACATACCCTCTGAGTTTCTCCTCCAGACAGATATTTAGCCTTCACGTTCCATAATTCTTCACTTATGTTGAATCTTTTTAATAACTCTTTAGCGGCTTTTACCGCCTTTTTTCTTTTTACTCCACTTATTAAAGCAGGGACTATAACATTTTGAATAACGTTAAGATTTGAAAACAAATGATATTCCTGATAAATGATACCTATACTTTTATTTCTGAATTTATTCTCTTTGTTTCCTCTAATTGAACTATAGCTCTTGTTGTTATAATACAAATCACCACTACTAGGCTTATCTAGTTTTGATAGAAGATTGATCAATGTCGACTTTCCACTTCCAGAATGGCCAGAGATAAGCACTAAACCTCTGTCATCAAAGGATAGATTTGTGGACTTCAAAGCGTAAAACTCTTGAGTTTTGTTGATCTGATATTTTTTAGAAATGTCTTTGGCAATTAATAGTTTCATAGAAAAACCCCCTCATTATTTAAATAGGGGGATTTTTCAATTTTTTTAAAAATTTTCTTTAATTATTTTCCATTTTGACTGCGGCAGGTACTTTTGGAAGGCCTGGCATAGTCATAATTGAACCAGTAAGAGGAACAATGAATCCCGCTCCACTAGATAGTCTAACTTCTCTAATTGTGATGTCAAAATCATCAGGTGCGCCTTGAATCTTTGCGTTATCTGTAAATGATAATGGAGTCTTAGCAATACAAATAGGAGTCTTGTCGTACCCAATCTTTGTAAATGCTTCAATTTGTTCTAAAGCTTTATCGGTGTAAACAACATTTTTCGCTCTATAGATTTCTTTACAAATCTTTTCAATTTTAGCTTTGATTGGTTCATTAACATCATATAAAGGATGGTATTTACTTTCCTCTTTATCTAATGTTTCAAGCACTAAGTTTGCTAAAGCAACACCACCTTCTGCGCCTTTAGAGAAGGAATCGCAGAAAGCATATTTGTAATTTTGTTTTTTGCATAGCTCTTTAAGAGTTTCGGTTTCTTTTTCTGTATCGCTTTCAAAGTGATTGATACATACAACAGCAGGAACTCCATATTTAGCAATATTTTCCATATGTCTTTGAAGATTCTTAAAGCCAATAGTTAAAGCTTCAATATTTTCTTTTTCTAAATCATCATAAGATGACCCACCGTGGAGTTTGAGTGCTCTAATAGTAGCAACCATAACAACAGCGTTAGGAGTTAATCCTCCAACACGACATTTTATATCTAAGAACTTTTCTGCGCCTAAATCAGCACCAAAACCTGCCTCTGTAACAACAATTGGGGCAAGTTTAAGTGCCATCTTTGTGGCCATAATGGAATTACATCCATGAGCGATATTAGCAAATGGTCCTCCATGAATTAAGCATGGATTATCTTCTAGTGTTTGTACAAGATTAGGATTAAACGCGTTTTTCATCAATTTATAAATAGCGTTATTGATATGTAACGAATCTAAATAAACAGGGTTACCATCTAAATCATAGGCCACCATGATGTTTTTAATACGTTTAATAAAATCATCAGGATCTTTGGCTAAGCACAAGATCGCCATAAGTTCACTGGCAACCGTAATCACAAATTCATCATGACGTGGTTCACTTTTCTTTTCATCTTGATTAACAGTGACAGATCTTAACGCTCTATCATTCATATCAAGAGCGCGTTTCCATAAGATTCTACTTGGGTCAATTCTTAATTCGTTGCCTTGGAAGATATGGTTATCAATAATTGCGGAGATTAAGTTAATTGAACTAGTCAAAGCATGCATATCACCAGTAAAGTGAAGATTTATATCTTCAGATGGGATAACACTAGCCTTTCCTCCGCCTGTTGCCCCACCTTTTAGTCCAAAGACAGGACCTAAAGAAGGTTCTCTAAGACAGAGCAAGGAATTAACACCAACTTTTCTTAATCCGTCTTGAAGAGCAATAGATGTTGTTGTCTTTCCTTCTCCAGCTTTTGTAGGAGTAATAGCGGTAACTAAAACGAGTTTACCGTCTTTGTTATCTTTCAACTTTTCGTTAATCTTTAAATCAATTTTCGCTTTGTCATTACCATAAGGAATAACAAACTCCTTATCAATGTTTGCTTTTTTGGCAATTTCGAATATATCTAGCATGGTTTTACTCCTTTATTGCATTTATTAATTCATCTATAGTTTTGTATTCTTCACTAACGAATTGGTTCTTGAAGAATGTTACCTGTCTTTTAGCGTAGTTTCTAGTCCTCTTTTGTATGGTACTTATTGCTTCTTGAATAGAGTAATTACTATGTAAGAACTCAATTATTTCTTTATATCCAATTCCCTGTTTAGCGGTTAATGATAGCTCATATTTATTAAGTAAATCTTTCACTTCTTCCACTAAACCTGAATCCACCATTTCTAGAACTCTATCGTTAATATTTTGATATAACTCATCTCTATTTGGTGATAGATATAGAAGTCTAACATCTTTATATATCATTTCATGTTTTTGAGAATTGATACGTTCAGATTTACTGACACCACTATTACGAATCATAGATATCGCTCTTATAAGTCGTTTACGATTGTTGATATGAATCTTGCTAGCGCTCTCTTTATCTAATGATAAAAGAGTTTGATACAATTCTTCATTAGTCAACTTTTCTAAGTCACTATTATCAACTTTATCTTCGATAGCAAACTCATAATCATATAACGTTGCTCTTAGATATAATCCCGTTCCACCGACAAGTATTACATCTTTATCTTTCTTCAGGCACTTATCTATCTCTTTTCTAGCGAGGTTTTGATATTCCATAACCGAGAATGTCTCGCTAGGAGAAACAATATCTAATAAATGATAACGTTTATAATGTGGATCCTTTTTATCGAGCTTAGAGGTTCCGATATCCATATCTTTATAGATTTGAAATGCATCAAAATTAATCGCATCACAATTAAGGATGTCCATTAATTTATTAGTTGCAGTAGTTTTGCCACTGCAAGTTGGACCCATAATCACATAAATCATAGAAACACTATATAACAAAAAGAAGTGAAATTCATCACTTCTTATTGATAATATCGCATATTTCTTTTAGATAGCTGGCAACTTCTTTTTCTAATTCTTTAAGATTGACCACTAGAGGATCTGAATTATATTCAGTAAGTAGTTCCTTTTTTCTAGAAGGATTAGAAGAGGAACGCACGATATCTTTTTTAAGTTCTTGTAGTCTTTTAGAGCTTTCCACTAAAGACTTGGTTCGCTCATATTCAATAAATAGTGGCAACTCATCAATTTCTTTCTTTAACTCATGAGTCAACTCAATCACTTTACTCATTAACTAATTCTCCTAATAAAGAATAAGTATGACTTTCAGTAACTTTAACATTAACGATCTTACCAATTAAAGATTCATCACCTTTGAAATGAACAAGTTTATTGCTTTCAGTGTAACCACTTAGCATTGATTTATCAGTCTTACTGACAGTATCCACTAAAACCTTATATGTATTACCGATATATGATTTAGCGTCCTTTTCAATGTTAACCTCTAAATGCTTAACTAATTCTTTAAATCTTCTACTCTTATCACTGTAAGGGACATTATCCACCATTTTAGCGGCAGGAGTGCCTCTTCTAGGAGAATATATAAAGGTAAATGCGCTCTCATATTTAACTTCATCTACAAGAGATAAAGTGTCATTAAATTGTTCTTCGGTTTCATTAGGGAATCCAACAATAATATCAGTGCTTAAAGATAGGCCAGGAATTTTACTTCTCATCTCTTTAACTAATGATAAATAATGTTCGCGATTATAACGTCTACCCATGAGGCGTAAAACTTCATCACTACCTGATTGAACAGGAAGGTGAATACACTTCATGATATTATCGTATTTTGCAATAATTTCTATCATTTTGCTGGAGAAATCCCAAGGATGTGAGGTTGTGAAGCGAATTCTAGGAATACCCATTTTTGCCGCTTCTTCAAGTACATCTGCAAAGTCATGTCCTTCATCTAAATCCTTGCCGTATGCATTAACATTTTGACCGAGGAAAGTGATCTCTTGATAATTCGCTTTTTTAAGTTCACGAACCTCATCCATAATATCAGCAAATTTACGGCTTCTTTCTTTTCCTCGAGTATATGGAACAATGCAATACGTACAGAATTTATTACATCCATAAATAATGTTCACAAACGCCTTGAATTCATTGTTTCTAGTGACTGGTAATTTCTCTACAACTTCGCCTTGCTTACTCTCGATAGAAATTAACCTATAATCGTTTGTAATTACTGTGTAAACCAAATCAAGTAATTGATCGATTTCATGAGTGCCAAAATAGAGATTAACTTCAGGGAATTTGTCCTGAAGAACTTGAAGAATTTCTGGTTGCTCCACCATACATCCACAAATTGCTAATACTAACTCTTTGTTTGATTTACGGTATTTCTTTAAATTACCTATTTCTCCATATACTTTATCTTCAGCGTTTTCTCTAACTGCACAAGTGTTGATGATAATGACACTGGCTTTGCTCGGATCGTCGGTTTTTGAATATCCAACGCTTTCAAGCATGCCTCTCATTGTCTCTTCGTCACGCACATTAGCCTGACAGCCATAAGTGTGGATATAGTAGAGTTTATTAGCTGCCAATGATTTAAGTTCTTCAAAATGTATTGTTTTAGTGTCAACGAAAACAGTATCGTGTTTTTCACGATTATGAGCAGCTATTAAATCAGGATAATTAACAATCTTTGTCTTCATCTTATTTCTCTACAAAATATATTGGGAATATATCTTTACACTTACCGTTAAGTTCATCAACATCAAGCACTACTGCACTTAATAAGCCCTTTCCTTCACTAGGAATATCAAACCTAACGTTATTCCCATACATTAATTTATTAACAACAGTGTCTTTATCAAATCCTAATACACCATCAGCAAGTCCGGTCATACCGACATCACTAATAAATGCAGTGCCATTAGGCAAAATCTTATAGTCTCTAGTTTGTACGTGTGTATGGGTACCAAGAACAGCTGTTACTTTTCCGTCTAAAGCCTGCGCTAAACACATCTTTTCTCCAGTTGCTTCCGCATGGAAATCAACGATATGGATAGTCGTGTCTTCGTTATCCGCTAGATAATCAATTAAAGAATAATATGGATTATTTACTTCTTCGTTCAAAAACGCTGAACCAAGTAAGTTAGTAATTCTTATCGATACTCCATTAACTTCAAAGACCAAACTTCCTTCTCCAGGAAAGTCATGTGTAAGATTAAGAGGACGAACGAGTCGATCAACTCGATCAATATATCCTCTTATATCTTTTTTAGATTCATAATGGTTACCTAA
Organism: Bacilli bacterium; assembly: GCA_045226015.1. GTDB lineage: Bacteria > Bacillota_I > Bacilli_A > RFN20 > CAG-826 > UBA2450. The sequence continues at coordinate 27,370 of JBGVBY010000004.1, forward strand.
AGTAACAACATCAACACCACTTTCAATTAATTCGAAATAGTGATGTCTAAGTAGTCCTTTACCATGACTTGTATTCTCCCCGTTAGCGATAACGAAATCAATCTCGTATTTATCGACTAAAGAAGGGAGATGGTCTTTAACCATGCGTCTACCAATACGGCCGACAACATCTCCAATAAATAATATTTTCAAAATTTATCTTTCTAGAAGTAATTAATTACTTCGCGGTTTCTACCGCACGATATTCTCTAATAACAGAGACTTTGATTTGACCAGGATAGGTCATCTCATTCTCAATGCGTTCTTTGATATCTTTAGCGAGTTTAAACGCTCCAATATCGTCAATCTTGTCTGGCATAACCATAACTCTGAGTTCTCTACCAGATTGCATCGCGTAGCTTTGATAAACTCCATCGTAAGATTTACAAATCTCTTCGAGTTTTTCAATTCTTTGAATGTAGTTTTCAAGCATTTCACTTCTCGCTCCAGGTCTAGCAGCGCTTAATGTATCCGCAGCTTGGACTAAGTTAGAGATAACGAATTTAGCAGGAACGTCTCCATGGTGAGATTCAATCGCATTAATAACAACTTCACCTTCACCATATTTTTTAGCAAGTCTAGAGCCAACTTCAACGTGGCTTCCATCAACTTCAAAGTCGCAACTCTTACCAATATCGTGTAAGAGACCTGCTCTTTTTGCTAAGTTTTGATCTAAACCAAGTTCAGCCGCCATAGCGCCTGCGAGTTGAGCAACTTCAATAGAGTGTTCTAAGGCGTTTTGGCCATAAGAAGTACGGTATCTTAATCTACCAACATAGTCTAAGAGTTCACGATTAATTCTTGGTAATCCAAGTTTAAAGGCAACATCTTGACCAGTCTTATGGATTGTTTCTTCAACTTCCTGTTTACATTTTTCAACGATTTCTTCAATTCTTCCTGGTTGAATACGGCCATCTTTAATTAAGGCTTCTAAGGCCATAGTGGCGATTTCTCTTCTAATTGGGTTAAAGCAAGAAATGGTAATAACTTCAGGAGTATCATCAATAATCAAGTCAACACCTAAAAGTGTTTCAATGGTACGGATGTTTCTGCCTTCTCTACCAATGATTCTTCCTTTCATCTCATCTGTAGGAAGAGCAACAACTGAAACAGTCTTTTCAATTGTAGTTTCTTGAGCGTATTTGCTCATTGCTAAGCCCATAATTTCTTGAGCTTTTTGAGCAGCAGTTTCCTTAGCCTCGTCTTCTTTATTTTTCATATAGATGGCGATTTCTTTAGAAACTTTAGATTCCACTCTTTTAAATAATTCGTCTTTTGCGTCTTGAGTAGACATTTGAGCAACGTTTTCTAATTCAACAATAATGGAATCAATTTTCTCTTGAAGAACTTTTTCTTTCTTATCGACTTCTTTAAGACGTCTATTTAAGTTTTCATTCTTCTCGTCTAATGAGTTTTCTTTTTGAATTAACGCAGTGTCACGTCTATCAATACTTTGTTCTCTTTGTAAGAGCTTGTTTTCTTGAGCAGCAATTTCAATTTTTCTTTCTTTGATTTCTTTATCTGCTTCAATCTTCATTTCATTAATGGTTTGTTTTCCGTCTAATTGAGCGTTCTTTAAAATGTGTTCCGCTTTGATTTCGGCTTCTCTAACAATTTTGCTTCCTTTGTTTTGATCTCTTTGTTTCTTAAAGAATGGCACAAAGAAAACTACAGCAGCGCCTAAAACAAAACAGACAAACGCGATGATAACTGGCAAACCATATTGCATAAATGCATTCATACAATTTGTCCTTTCTAAAATAAATACATAGTCAAAGACTATTTACCTAGAATCCACCTAAAAATATTATTAAGTATGATCTTTTATAAATAACAGGTTTCCCTGATAAAACAGTTTCTCTTTGGAGAATCTATAGGTAAGTATCTCTACGAAAGATACACGAATATTATATTTAATATTGTTTTAAGATAAAAGAAGTTTTATAGAAAAGGATGATTCAATGAACCATCCTAATTCTTTATAACTTTTGATCTTTAATTTCCTTGATCTTCTTAAGGAGTTCTTCCTTAACATCTTCATTAGCTTTAATGTATTCTTTAGCGCTATCGCGGCCTTGAGCAATCTTGCTTCCGTTATATTCGAACCAAGCGCCACTCTTTTTGATGATACCAAGTTCAACAGCACGATCAAGAATCTCGGCTTCCTTAGAAATACCTTGGCCATAAATAATATCAATCTCGCATTGTTTAAATGGTGGGCTAACTTTGTTTTTAACAACCTTAATTCTACAAGTGTTACCAGTAACATCGCTTCCTGATTTAATGGCTTCGGTTCTACGAATATCAAGTCTAATAGAAGCATAGAATTTAAGCGCTCTACCACCACTTGTGGTTTCTGGATTACCGTACATAACACCAACCTTTTCTCTTAATTGGTTAATGAAGATAATCGCACATTCTTTTTTGTTAAGAATACCAGCAAGTTTTCTCATTGCTTTACTCATTAAGCGCGCTTGCATGCCAACAGAGTTATCGCCCATTTCACCATCAAGTTCAGCTTGAGGTACTAAAGCAGCGACGCTATCAACAATAAGAAGATCAATCGCGCCACTACTAACAAGCATCTCTGAAATCTCTAAAGCTTGTTCGCCGCTATCAGGTTGCGAAAGAATGAGTTCATCAATGTTAACTCCTAAATTCTTTGCGTAGATAGGATCAATCGCGTGCTCAGCGTCAATAAAAGCTGCACGTCCACCTTGTTTTTGACATTCTGCTATCGCGTGTAACGCAAGCGTAGTTTTACCACTACTCTCAGGGCCAAAAATTTCAATAATTCTTCCTCTAGGATATCCACCCACTCCAAGAGCTTCGTCTAAGAGAAGGGAACCGGAAGGAATTACAGAAACGTCTACAGCAGGTCTATCTCCTAAGACCATAACTGCACCTTTACCAAATGTTTTTTGGATTTCGTTTAGAACTGCGTCGAGTTCTTTTGAGTCAATTTGTTTTTTCTTTTCCATAAAAGTCTCCTCACTATTTAAATAGGAAGAAAATGCGATTTTTTTAATTATTTTCTTGTAATTTTTTTTCTAAAATTTCACAAGCAATATTAATTGCTTGATTTTGTATACTTTTTCTATCCCCTTCAAGAAGATATGAAAATACTTGGCATTTATCATAGAAAGCAACGCCTATATAAACTTCTCCAACTTTCTTGTCTTCCATTGCAGTTGGACCAGCGTTTCCAGTAAAAGAAACACAATAATCTACATTAAGAAGAACTTTAGCACGGCTCGCCATTTCTCCTGCAACTTCTTGAGATACAACTCCATATCTATCAATGATTGAATAAGGAATTCCTAATATGCGTGCCTTTTCTTCAGTCGCGTATGTAACTAATGAACCTTTAAAAAAATGAGAAGCACCGCTTATAGAAGTAATGGCGCTAGCAAAACTACCACCAGTAAAAGATTCTACTGAACCAAGTGTTCTGCCTTTTTCTCTAAATAATCTATTAAGTTCTTCAACGGTCATATTATTTACTTTCTAAAAATGCTTTTCTATTTTGATAGACATAAATAACACCACTAATAAATGAAACTAATGTAGCGGCGTACACCAAGAATGATGTCACAGTTAAATATGGATATGGGTTATTTGGATACATATAGTGGAATGGGAAATCGTTAAGCAAAACACAAGCGATAGCAACCATTTGTAGGACAGTTTTTAACTTACCAAATATATTAGCGGCAATAACCACTCCCTTTTGAGCAGCAATAAATCTTAAAGCGTCAACAACTGTATCTCTAGCAACCATAATAATGACGCACCAAATAGAAATATAGATAGTTTGTTCATGAGCGTATAAAGAGGCTTCTCTACATGCTAAGAAGATAAGCATTGTGCTCACCAAAAGTTTATCTGCAACAGGATCTAAAAATTTCCCTAAATCAGTAACTTGATTGTTTTTTCTAGCAAGCTTTCCATCTAAATGATCGGTGTAGCTAGCAATCACGAAAAACACGAAAATTACTAAAAATATCAAGTTTATGCGTGTATTTCCGAGAAGAGGAGTATTAAGTTCTGGATAAAACGAAAGAACAAATAGTGTGATAATCAACATCACAGTAGCAATGATTCTAGCGAATGTAATTTTTGTTGGAAGATTCATAATTTCCTCTTTTCTTTTAGTGAGTCCTCGATCCTATAAGCCATGTTTTGTCTAGGATGATAATTTATCTAAGATTGCTCTTACTTGAATCGATTCAATTCTCTATCAAGTCTCCCCTACCAAATTTGGGTTTCTCACTTACGGGGTTTACCGCGTTCCACCTTATTCTTTCAAATAAGCTACGTCACTGTGGCACTTTCAGGAATTCTACCATGGATTGCTCTTTAGGTTAAATTCCGCCGTCACGTACTCCTACGTGCCTAGTGTTATTTTTTTCACTAGCGTAATCACTACAACCATCGCAGGCTGTATGAGCATGGACTTTCCTCTAACTAACTAGTAGTCAGCAATCATCCAGATCGAAGGTTTATTTAATTTCATCGGGATTCATATTTAATTTTTCATAAATTATCTTCTCCAACTTCCCGATGCGTAGAAGAAGTTCGTAGTTATCAATATGGATGTTTTTATGGTCTTTGGAAATATATTTCCATTTGTCCTTTTCGTTTTCTAATTCTGACCTAAGTTTAGCGTTCTCTTCTTTCAATGTTTTAACTTGTTCTAGTAAAGAGTTGTCAGAAATAGACAAACTTTTTTCAAACGCTTCATAGTCACGAATAATCTTATCTAAATATTCATCAACCTCTAATGGGTTATATCCATTTACAGAAGTTGAGAACTTTTTATTAAGTAATTCATCACTAGAGCAATTCAATTTATCCATATCATTAATATTATGAATGAAAAAAGTTTATTTTTCATTAAAAAAATAAAAAAGTTTATAGATATAAAAAAGTAAAATTTCTAACCAAAAAAATCGCGTTTTCTTCCTATTTAAATAATGAGGGGGCAAATATTGTTCCTTCTTCCAAAGGTCATGACTAGCAATCATGATTTGAGGAGTTTTCTTTGATAATTTCTTTTGTACTCAAGGCATGAATGCTAAGTCGTGTCTTTTGGAAAGTAGAGAGGAGGTGATGTAGACAATGGATTATCTAAGTCTAGTCTTAATCCTATTATGTATTTTCTTCTACATAATAAAAGATCACCGTAGATAGGTGACCTTACCTACTAATAAAGTAAATTATCTGAGGATAGATTTCAATAGAAAGTTATTTTGACAATCAAAATTAAGTTAATACATATTATATATTCTTGAAAAGAAATACCTATGACTATAAACTAGTCATGATATGAAAAAAGTATTAAAAGCGTTTAAGGGTCATAAATATCTATGCTTCATGGATTTTGAAGGAACTCAATATTCTCATGAAATGATCGCCTATGGAGCTGTGCTTGTAACCATTGATAAAAACGGCCACATTGTTAAAAGAAAACATCCTATAAAAAGATATGTTCGCGCTAAAAACGCAATTGGTAAATTTGTTGAAGGATTAACCGGCATTACTCAAACAGACTTAAATAAGTTTGGCATTACTTTTAGTGAAGGGATGAAAGAACTTAAGAAATATTGTGGATTAACATTTAAAAAATGTTCATTCATCACTTTTGGAAATCATGACATGAGAATCTTGTCTCAATCAATGTCATATAACTTAGATAGCCCAAAAGAGTTGTGTGGAATTATTAAAAGCAACTTTGTTGATTTCCAGGCCATTATCTCAGAATTCATAAAAGATGATAAAGGAAATGTCATGTCATTAGCGCACTACCTACAAACATTTGGAATCGAGTTTGATGGAGAGGCGCACGATCCAGAATATGACGCTATTAATCTAGCGAATTTATATGACGCTTTTATCACAAATAAAGAAGTTGTGCTAAATGAATATCTTAAAAACCTTAAGAAATCTTCATTCCATCCAACTCCAATCGATAAAGTTGTTAAAAAATTACTTAATAACGAACCTATTACTCCTGAAGAATTTATCACATATTTAAAAGACTATATTGCCTAAGATGAAATATCCAAACGGACAAGAATATAAACCAAATACATGTAGGAAGTCTCATAAAAGCAAAGCTGAGATATCTTTAAGTTCCGCTAATAGAGGGATGAATCTTGAAAGCGAAATTAACCTTTCAAACGCATATTACAAAGATAAAGATATTTGTCTAATTACCAAGAGACCAACTCCTATCAATATTGTTAAAGTTGATTATTCAAAAGGTGCTAAAATCACTCATGCATACTTCGAAGAACAATCCACTACCGACTATAACGGAGTGTACCGTTCTCGTTATATCGATTTTGAAGCAAAAAACACAAAGAACAAAACTTCCTTCCCATTAAGTAATATCACTCCAAATCAAATTGATCACTTAAAGAGAGTTATAGCGCACGGAGGAATCGCCTTTTTCATCGTAAGTTTTGAAAGTTTGAATAAGGTTTATTTGTTAGACGCTCAATATGTTATCGATTTTTATGAAAATGGGGAAAGAAAATCCATTCCAGTAGATTGCTTTAATGAAAATGGAATAGAAATAAAACAAGGGTTCAATCCTCGTTTAGATTATATAGACGCTGTTAATAAGAAATATTTCTAATATTTACAAATATCTCTAAGAGCACATTCACTACATCTAGGTGACTTCGCTGTACAGAAATATCTTCCAAAGTGAATTAGTTGATGATGAGTCTTAATCCAATTAGATTCAGGAATCAACTTTTTTAATTTTCTTTCTATATCGATAGGTTCGTCCTTTTTAGAAGCAATTCCTAATCGATTTGAAATTCTAATGATATGGGTGTCCACAGGTAAATCAGGGATTTTAAACACTTCAATTCTTATAACTCCTGCGGATTTATTACCAATTCCAGGAAGGGTTTGTAATAAGTCTTTATCACTTGGTAATTTACCATCAAAATCATTAATGATTTTATGAGTAATGCCTTTAATGTTTTTAGCCTTATTTTTATATAAACCTAACGACTTGATATGTTCTTCAATATCGTCTAACGAAGCATTATCAATGCTCTTTAATGTTGGATAATCAGAAAATAGTTTTTTAGTTACTTCGTTTACTGCTTTATCAGTTGTTTGAGCGCTTAGCATTACCGCGATTACTAGTTCATAGTCTTGAGAATAAAAAAGTTCACATTTTGCATTTGGAAAAAGTGAGTCGACATAATTAGAGATTACTTGCATTTTCTCTACATTAATCATCTTTTTTAACCCAAGGTATTTTAGCAATTCTAATGGTTTCTTCTAAGTTTTTATCCCATTCATTTGATAACGGAGTGTGACCTTCGTTTTCTAAATCATCTCTTTGAGACCAAGTAAGAAGAATCTTATCGACACTTCTAAGAGTCTTCTTTCCTCTAGAAAGAGCTTCCTTAAGTGCATCGATAATGAGTTTATCGCTATAGCCGTAGCTTATCCATTCGTGAATCTTACTGATTTCTACAGGGGATAAGGCTCTATTAAGAAGCTTTTCAAAGTTTGAATAGACGTTTTCAAGTTCTTCACTAATACGTTTAGAACTCTTTTCCTCTTCTTCTTTAGATAAAGAAAGTTGGAATTCACGATAGAGCTTCATTTTTAATGGCTCTAAAGTAGCGATGGTTTTTTTACCAACGGTTTTATATTCAAACATTCCTTTAGTGATGAGTTTAGCAAGGATTTTATCTAATTCTTTAATGTCTAAAGACATTTTTAATGACAATAAATCAGTGGTAATAAATGGATTGCCTTGTCCGATTAAATGATCGATAACAAAAATAGTAGCAACTTCATTTTCATTTAGTTTGAGTTTCTTATAATTCTCAATTAATAAGTATCTAAAATCAATCGCTTCACTAATCATGGTATAAATACTTTATCACTACAATTTATTTGTATCTACAAATATTGAACTAATTTTGTTTCATCAAATCTAGTAGTTCTATTTGATGACTACTTTTATTAATTTCTTGTTTAATCTTGTCAGAGTTTAATTTTGATAATAAGTGAAGATTCTCTTTAAGTGTTTTGCTTAAGTTTTCTTCAATTTCAAAACCAGTCTCTAATTTAAATCGATATATTCTTATAATTCTTAATGGGTCTTCTTTAATTCTAGTTAAAGGATCGCCAATCATTTTAATGATTCGGTTGGATAAATCGTTTTGTCCACCCACTAAATCAATAACATTTAAATCTTTGTCCATATATAAAGCGTTTATAGTTATATCTCTACGCTTCACATCTTCTTCTAACGACTTAGTAAATGTAACTTTATTAGGATGACGAGAATCAATATACCCGTCTTCTTTTCTTAATGTGGTTATATCAAACTTCACCCCTAAGACATTAACTTTAACACTTCCGTATTTTTCAAAAGTGTAATCACCAACTAAAAAAGGTTTAAGTTCATCAGGTGTTGCTTCTGTAACAACATCCATGTCATCCAATTCTTTGTTTAACAAATAATCTCTAACCGTTCCTCCTACTAGATATAAAGAGTAATGGTGTCTAGAGAACAGATCTGCTAAATTTTGGAACGCCTTTATTTTATCCATACACTTATTTTATTAGATTTAATCGTAAACAAAAAGACCTTGATAGGTCTATTTGTATTAGTCTTCGTTTAAGCGAGCTTTGAATTCTTTCGCTAAATGAATTGTGACTGTATTTTTTGGTTTGATTTGAATGGCGGTGTGTTTTTTAGGATGGGTTCCTTTTCTACCTGATTTGGTTTTTGGTTCAAACACACAGAAATTCTTAATATTGACGCTTTGTCCATCAAGAAGTGAATCTTGAATTAATTCAAATGTCGCATCGATGACATTTTTCGCGTCAGCTTTTGAAACATGAGTTGCTTCTGCAACAATCTCAATGATTTCGTTCTTGTTGAGTTTCTCCATTATAATTCTCTCCTCTTCTTATTTTGGTATTATATCATTTTTTGGTTAAAGTATTCTCTATTTTTTACTGTCATCACTTTTAGAATGTCGTTTAAGGGAAAATTTGATTGGAGTGCCATCAAAATTAAAGGTATCTCTTAATCTATTTTCTAAATATCTTTGATATGAGAAATGCATAAAATTAGGATCATTAACCACTAGGGTTATTGTAGGAGGACAAGTTAAAACTTGTGTTCCATAATAAATCTTAAGTCTACCTCCGTTAAAGTCTGGAGCTTGATTCATCACTTGTGCTTCTTGAAGAACATCATTTAATACGGATGTTTTAATACGTGTATGATACGCTTCATGCACCATCACTAATGCATCAAATAGGGTATCAATTCTTTTTCTAGTTAAGGCACTTAAATACACAACAGGAGCGTAGTCTAAGAATTTGTATTCTTTTCTAATCTCTTTAGTAAATGAAGACATTGTATTTGTGTCCTTATCCACTAAATCCCATTTATTAACAACAATGATAATTGCTTTATGTAAATCAGTCGCGTATTGAATAACATGCTTATCCTGTTCAAGAATTCCTTCTTTACCATCAATAACAAGAAGAACAATCTCACTTCTTTCAATAGCTTTAAGTGCTCTAATAGCAGAGTATTTATCTATCGCTTCGTAGATCTTTCCTCTTTTCTTAAGTCCAGCAGTGTCAATAACAACATAATCCACTCCGTCTTTTCTAAAAGGAGTGTCTATAGAATCTCTAGTAGTTCCAGAGATATCACTAACGATAACTCTTTCTTGAGAAAGAATCGCATTAGTCAGAGAAGATTTACCAACATTAGGTCTACCAATTAAAGAGAAGGTTATGACTTCGTCATTCGTCTCTTCTTTTTCATCTTTGATTTTATCAACAATGCGATTAAGTATTTCTCCAATACCCACTCCGTGAGCACCACTAACAGGGATAGGTTCTCCTAATCCTAATGAATAGAACTCAGCAGCGTTACTTGCTTGAATACCTTCGTCAATTTTATTAACTGCTAAAATTATTGGTTTTTTGACTTTTCTAAGAATCTTACTCACCATGATGTCATCACTAGTGACACCTACTTTTCCATCAGTCACAAAAATAATGATGTCTGCTTCATCAATAGCGATATTAGCTTGCATCCTTATTTGTTCTTGGAATGGACGGTTTTCCATCTCAATTCCACCAGTATCAATTAAAGTAAATGTTTTCTTAAGCCAACTTGCAGTAGCGTATAGTCTATCTCGAGTTATACCTGCCTCATCATCGACAATTGCGCGTCTATCTCCAACAATACGATTAAAAATCGTTGATTTACCAACGTTAGGAGATCCCACAATTGCAACGACTGTTCTAGGCATTTTCTTTTTCTTTCAATTTACGATTGATAATATCAATAATCGCATTCACCACTTCTTCAACTGTCATGAATGAAGTATCTAAAGTAATAGCGTCAGGAGCACATTTAAGAGGTGCGAAATCTCTATGGGAATCGATGTAGTCTCTTTTTCTTACATCGTTTTCAATTTCTTCTAAAGTACAAGGAATTCCTTTAGCGATGTTTTCGTCATAACGACGAACCGCGCGAGTTTCTACAGAGGCAATTTGGAAGATTTTTACATCAGCATCTGGAAGGACATAAGTGCCAATATCTCTACCATCCATAATCACTGAATGTTTAGCAGCCATCTTTCTTTGTTGTTCCACTAAGAAAAGACGAATGTCTTTATAAGAGGCAATATAACTGACGTTACCGCTAACACGTGGTTCTCTGATTTCTCTAGTAATATCGATATCGTTACATAAAACGATTCCACTTGGTCTAAGTTTGATTGTTACTTCAGGAATTAACGCTACACAAGCAGCTTCATTTTGACAATCAACACCTTTTTCCATCGCGTACCAAGTAAAAGCACGGTACATCGCTCCAGTATCAATATAGGTATAGCCTAAAATCTCTGCTATCTTCTTAGCGACTGTACTTTTTCCAGCAGCAGCTGGACCATCAATTGCGATACTAATTTTCATAAGAAATCACCTCTAAAAAACTTTTATTCCAAATACGATTAATAAAATTAAAATGACGACAACTATCGATAACAAGAAAACATTAACAACTGTATTTTTGTGTTGCATCTCTAGATATAATTGCATTTCACTAGATATATTTTCTTGATTTTTTGGGGACTTAAAAGACTTGCTCTTCTTTCCCTCTTTTGAGATTGAATCGCGGTAATCTTTAAATTTATCAACGCGAGACTCTTTCATATTAACGATCTTTCATCATTGGGAAGAGAATTACTTCTCTAATATTTTCTTGGTTGGTAAGAAGCATGACTAAACGGTCAATGCCCATTCCAATACCACCCGCTGGAGGCATGCCGTATTCAAGCGCTTCAATGAAATCATTGTCCATTTCATTAGCTTCTTCATCGCCTAATTCCTTGGCAGCAAGTTGAGCAAGGAATCTTTGTTTTTGATCAAATGGATCATTTAGTTCGGTATACGCATTAGCGAGTTCTTTACCATTAACAAATAATTCAAATCTTTCAGTGAATCTTGGGTCCTTTCCTTTTTTAGTTAAAGGAGAAACTTCAATTGGATAAGAATATACAAATGTTGGTTGAATGAGTTCTGCTTCGCAGAATTCTTCAAAGAATTCATTCATAACATGACCAACAGTGTTTTTATGTTTTTCAAGTTTGATACCTTTTTCATCCGCTAATTTTTTGGCTTCTGCAAAGTCATAAATATTACGGAAATCGATACCAGTCTTTTCTAAAATAAGATCCGCCATAGAAACCCATCTGAATGGTTTATGGAAATCGATAACTTTATCTTGATAAGTAACGATATCGCTACCAGTAACATCTTTAGCGGCTTTTCTAATCATGCCCTCAGCAAGTTTTCTCATACCTTGAAGGTCACTATATGCTTGATACGCTTCAATAGTAGTGAATTCTGGATTATGCGTTGCATCCATTCCTTCATTTCTGAATAAACGGCCGATTTCATAAACGCGTTCCATACCACCAACTAATAATCTTTTAAGATTAAGTTCGGTTGCGATTCTTAAATAGAAATCTTTATCTAAAGCGTTCATATGAGCCACGAATGGTCTAGCATTAGCGCCTCCTAAAATAGGAGAAAGAACAGCGGTCTCAACTTCAACGAATCCTTGTTCATCAAGGTAAGATTGGATACTTCTAATTAATCTTGGACGAGCAAAGGCAACATTACGGCTCTCATCATTAACGATTAAGTCTAAATATCTTCTTCTGCTTCTCTCTTCGATATCCACTAAACCATGGAATTTTTCTGGAAGTGGATGTAAGCACTTTGTTAAGTGAGTGTATTTCTCCGCTCTAATGGTGAGTTCACCACTTCTAGTTTTCATGACTCTGCCATAAACCCCAACGATATCTCCGATATCCGCGAGTTTAAAAAGTTCGTAAGCTTTCTTACCGACAACATCGATGCCCATATAGACTTGAATGTTTCCAGTTTTGTCCTGAATGTTCATAAAAGAGGCTTTGCCCATTCTTCTAATTGCCTTGATTCTTCCAGCAACAGAAACATATGGTTTGTTTTTCTCTAAAGAATTTGGACTCTTTTTGGAGAAGAGTTTTCTAATATCTTCAGAAGAGTGGCTTACTTTATAAGCTTTGCCAAATGGATCAACATGAAAAGATTGATATTTTTCAAGTTTCTCTCTTCTAACTAATTCTTGATCATTTAAATTTTGATTATTATCCATAGATAATGCCTCCAAACATTCTCTAATAGTATATAGAAAAGTTGACTATTAAAAAAGTCAAAAATTACTTTATACGCAATTTTCCTTCAAGTAGTCTTCTAATATATTTTCTAAATCGCTGTATTTGACTAATTCAATGGACAAACGTGACTTAAGTTTTTTGCTATTTTTAAAACCGTCAAAGAACTTAGTAACTATACCTCTAGCCACTCTCATTGCGGTTTCCTCGCCCTTCTCTTCAATCAAGAGTTTTGTAAGTTCTTTGCAATAATTAATTTGAGTTAACAAATCTGAAGATTCCGTCTCTTCATTATTAAAATAATGATTAAGGTTTTTAATTAATAAAGGATTGCCCACTCCGCCTCTAGCAATCATCACGGCGTCTGCGCCTGTAATTTCCATTGCTTTAATAGCGTCTTCAACAGTGAAAATGTTTCCACTTACCGCTAGAGGAATAGTCATTTCTTTTCTTAAATCTTTCACTAAGTCCCAGTGAGGTTGACCACCATACATCTCTTTCGCGGTTCTTGGGTGAATTGTTACAAGAGCGGCTCCAGCGTTAGTGACTTCTTTAATCACTTCTTTAAACGTGATGTGATCTTTATCAAATCCTAATCTGATTTTTACAGTAATAGGTTTATCAGTAGATTCTTTCATCGCTCTTACGATATCGCCGCAAAGCTTAGGATTATTAAGAAGAGCGGAACCTGCTCCAGTAGAAGTAACTTTCTTCACTGGGCAGCCCATATTCACATCAAAAAAATCAATATTTGGATTAATACTTTCAGCGAGTTTGACTGCTTCTTTTAATGTTTCTGGATTACTTCCAAACAGTTGAATACATGTAGGAAGTCCACTCTTTTCAAATTTTAAGTAAGATAAGGTTTCTTTATTTCCATAATGTAAACCCATGTCACTAATCATCTCGGTAACCGTGTAGCCTAGACCAAACTGAGACATGAATTTTCTATATCCAAAAGAAGTAATACCCGCCATAGGAGCAAGAATTACTCTATTATGAATTTCTATGTTTCCTATCTTAAACATAAGAAAAGGAGAATTATTCTCCTTCCTTTTCTTCCTTCTTGGCTTCAGTTGCTTTAGCCTTTGAAGGAGCTTTTCTTTTTGGTTTTTCTTCTGCTTTTGGAGCATCTTCTTTTGGTTCATCACCTTTTAAATGACGATGCTCTAAGAGATAATCAATCTCTTCTGCAGTAATTTGTTCATGTTCAATTAATGTTTGTGCAATTAATTCAACATCGTCTTTGTATTTACTGATTAACTTCACAGCTTGAGCGTGAGCGTCATTAATAATCTTAGTGACTTCACTATCAATCTTTTCAGCTGTTGCTAAAGAGAAGTTTTGTTGTGTAGAAGTATAATCTCTTCCTAAGAAGACGCTACCAGTATCTCTTTCATATTGGATAGGTCCAAGAGAAGACATACCGAGCTCGGTAACCATCATTCTCGCAATACGAGTTGCCATTTCAATATCATTTTGAGCGCCACTAGAGACATCATCAAAGAAGACTTCTTCTGCTGATCTACCACCTAAATAGCCAACAATTCGAGCTTCGAGTTCTTTCTTGGTGAGAAGGAATCTATCTTCTTCGGGCGTCATGCGGACATGTCCGCCAGTATTACCACGAGGAATAATTGTGATCTTTTGAACTTTATCAGAATGCTCAAGCTTAAGACCGATGATCGCGTGTCCAGCTTCGTGATGCGCGACAACATCGCGTTCGTGCTTGTTAAGAGCGCGTGATGTTTTAGCAGGTCCGGCAACACGACGATCAATTGCTTCGTCGATTTCCGCCATAGTAATACAGTCTTTCTTTCTTCTAACTGCTAAAATAGCAGCTTCATTCATGATATTTTCAATATCAGCGCCAGAGAATCCAACGGTTCTCTTAGCGATTTGAGCAAAATCAACATCCTTATCAAGTTTCTTGTTCTTAGAGTGAACTTTAAAGATTGCTTCTCTACCTTCTCTATCTGGAAGAGAGACAGTAATCTTTCTATCGAAACGTCCTGCTCTTAAAAGAGCTGGGTCAAGAACGTCATCACGGTTTGTAGCCGCCATAACGATAATACCTGAGTTATCAGAGAAACCATCCATCTCAACAAGCAATTGATTAAGAGTTTGTTCTCTTTCATCGTTACCACCACCTAAACCAGCGCCTCTTTGTCTACCAACAGCATCGATTTCATCGATAAACACTAAGCATGGAGCGTTTTGTTTGGCGGTTTTAAACATATCTCTAACTCTACCAGCACCGACACCAACGAACATTTCAACGAAGTCAGAACCTGAGATAGAGAAGAAAGGAACACCTGCTTCTCCAGCGACGGCTTTAGCAAGTAAAGTTTTACCAGTACCTGGGCTACCAACTAGGAGAATACCTTTAGGTAACTTAGCACCAAATTTTGTATATTTTTGTGGATCTTTGAGATATTCCACAATTTCTTCCATTTCTGCTTTTTCAGCATCACATCCAGCGACATCATTAAATCTAACTTTAGAGTCTTGTACTCTACGAGCTCTAGATTTATTAAAGTCCATGGCTTGTCTATTAGAACTATTAACAGAGCCAGCAAGTCTAGAAAATAAGAAGATGACAACAACTGCTGATCCAAGGAGCATTAATAATGTTGGTCCCCATTGATCCCACCATGATGTTTCATAGATATCAATTACATTCACATTTTTAGCCAAATTACATTCTGTAATAATGTTTTCTAAGCTAGCGTTTGTAATAGTCAATTTGTTTGTACCAGCATCAATCATTTCTTTGGTGACTTTATCCATGTGATAGGTAGTGCCATTTAAAACGACATCAACACTTCTATATAACTCAACACTTACTGTGTAAACATAATCATGACTATTGTAAGTAGCTTCAAAAACTTCAAATGTATATGCTTTATTAACGCCATCAACATTGATATATGTACCAGTAAAAGTGAGAAGTTCACTACCATCATGTCTAGTAACAGAAGCGTTTTGAACTCTACCATTTACAAGAGCGGTAACATAAGTGTTTCTATCGATATGATCACTTCTATCGATTCTAGAAACCCATCTATAAACAAAGAAGGAAATCAATCCAACTGTTAGAGCGATGATAAATATAAAACCAAACGATATTCTTCGTCTTGGTTGAATAGGTGTATTTGAGTTATTGTCCATGAAGATAACCTCCTAACAAAAATATAATAAATAATCAAAATTGATATATTGATTATATTAGTTTTTAACTATATTTCAAAGCAAAACACATTTAATGTGCTTTGATTAATATTTTACGTAAAAGTTGGTGTCCTTATTTGGGACAAATTCTTTTTGATATCTAGGAATATATAAAGGATTGCCGTGTTTGTCTAGAATGATTGGCCATACAAGTCGACATTCAAGAGGCATTTTCCAATCAATAAATAGACGTCTTGCTTGTACCTTATATCCTTTAATATAGGCAAAGTCTCCAGGTTTGATTTTTCTAATTGTAATAGGATAGTCATTATTTGATACGTTGCGATTTGATGTGTCTTTAGAAAAATCGGCATAAAAGAATGGGGTGTCTAAAATTGAGGGTTCACCCATTGAGTATGAATAATCAATATCTTCTAATTTAATATCAGTAATTTTAAAAGAATCATAAGCACGATAAAGGTACAAGCGTCCTTTAATATGTGTAAAACTGTTAGGTTTATCAGATCTTAGAACATTAATGATTTGTCCTACATTTTGCTTAGATAGAAATAATTTTTCATCAATCCGTTTCACTAATAAATTAAGAGCGTATTTTTGAGTTAATTCATCTAAAGAAAGAATATATTGAACATCATTTATCTTCTCATAATTGATAGATTCTAACAGAGTGGAAATTCTTGAGTTATCATGATTGATTTTCGCAATTATTTCTTTTCGCTCTTTATTACTCATTTTAGCGACGATTTCATGACGAATATAGTTACGTTTTATACTAAGATCGAAGTTACTTTTATCAATGGAGTAAGGAATATTATTCTTATTGCAAATATCTAACAAATCTTGCTTGCTATAATCTAGTAATGGCCTAATCACTTTAACCCCATTAATTCTTGTTTCTCTTTGAATTCCATAAAAAATTGGACAGTTTTGCCTGTTTTTTTGCATTAAATATGTCTCAATTAAGTCATCTTGGTGATGGGCAACTAATAAAGAATCAAAGCCATATTGATTAACTAAAACTTTAAAAAAACTGTATCTAATTTCTCGACATCTTGATTCAATGTTTCCGACATATTTTCCCTTATAATCAAGAATGTAAACTTTAACGTCTTGTTTATTAGCGAATTCAACAAGACTAGCTACTTCAGAATCGCTCTCTTTTCTTAAGTGATAATTAACTATGGCACAGTCAAAATTATAGCCTTCTGTTAGTAGCATGTGAAAAAGCGCCATTGAGTCAGGACCAAAGGAACACGCTAATAGGTATTTTTGAGATTTATCAAGGGTTAACTTGCTCATAACTAACCTTTTCTTTTTTACCTACAAGTTCAATTCTAGCGATTATATCAAATTTCTTTTCGCCGAACTTAATATTTAAGGTGTCTCCATCTTTGATTTCTCTGCTAGGTTTAGCGGTTTTGCCGTTAACTAACACTAAACCACGGTCACAAAACTCTTTTGCGATCGTTCTACGCTTAATAATACGGCTTTCTTTAAGAAACAAATCTACTCTCATGCGACTTCAATCACTTTGTTGGTTTCAATAATTTTCACTAATGATTTTAATATATTCTCAAAATCATTTAACCAATTTTGTTTCTTGGTCATTACAATTTTGAATTTATGATTAACATAGCTAACTTTAATAATGGACAGGTATGGAATTAAAGATTCAAACAAAATATTTCCTATGCCCTTAATACGTACAAAGTTATCACCCAAATTGATTTCTAAATTATACTTACTCTCTTTAACTGTATGAATGTCGCACTCTTTCACCATTAAATCGATATTACGTTTAATAAATAACTGCTCTACTTCAAGTGGCAACTTTCCATATATATCTCTGGTTTTATTTTTAATATCCATTAGTCTCTCGTGAGTGGAGCAAGACATAATATCGTGATATAGTTCAATCTTATCGCTATCAGTTGCGTATTCCTTTGGAATATAAGCATCATATTTAACATCTAAATTGAGATTATATTCTGGAATCTCTTCTTCTTTTTCTTCACCCATCTTTTCTTTAACTGCTTCATTAAGAAGCTTGATATACATATCTAAACCAATCGAATCAATAAATCCAGCTTGTTCAGGACCAAGAATATCTCCTGCTCCTCTTATCATCAAATCCCTTTGAGCAATACGATATCCACTACCTAAAGCAGTAAATTCTTGTAGTGTTCTTAGTCTTTTTTGAGCTTCTTCAGTTAAAGCCTTATTACCGTTATACATTAAATAAGCGTATGCGATACGATTTCCACGTCCTACTCGACCTTTAATTTGATATAGTTGCGCTAGTCCGTAATGATCACTATCATCAACAATAATCATATTCGCATTAGGAACGTCAATACCGTTTTCTATGATAGAGGTACACACTAAAACTTGAACATCTCCACTATAAAATTTAAGCATCACATCTTCGATGTCGTTCTTATTCATTTTTCCGTGAGCGACAGCAATATTAACATCTGGAAGTTGCTTCTTTAATCTATTCGCGATTTCATAAATCGTTTCAATATTGTTGTGAAGATAGAATACTTGACCTTCTCTACCTAACTCTCTTTGAATCAGTTCTTTTACTATATCCGCTCTAAAAGGAGTGACATAAGTTTGAATAGGCATTCTTTCTGTTGGAGGCGTATTAATTTGACTTAAAGACCTGACTCCTAAAAGCGAAATTTGTAATGTTCTAGGAATCGGGGTAGCGCTTAAAGTTAAGACATCTACGTTAGTCTTAAGCTCTTTAATCTTTTCTTTTTGTTCAACTCCAAAGCGTTGCTCTTCATCTACAACCAGTAACCCTAAATCTTTATAAACAATATCTTTAGATAAAAGTCTATGCGTGCCAATAATAATATGGATCTTCCCACTAGCGACGTCCTTTATATACTCTTTTTGTTTCTTTTCACTAATTAGACGTGAGAATATCGCGATTTTAATATCAAAACCCGCAAAGCGAGACATCGCTACTTCGTAATGTTGTCTGGCCAATAAAGTGGTTGGACAAAGTAAGGCAACTTGTTTACCGCTATTAATAGCCTTAAACATTGCCCTAAATGCAACCTCTGTCTTTCCAAATCCAACATCACCACATAATAGTCTATCCATAGGATATGGTTTTTCCATATCAGCCTTAATATCATTAAGTGAATTAAGTTGATCTTTAGTTAATTCAAAATCGCAACTATCTTCAAATGCTTTTTGGAATTCATCGTCTTTAGCAAAGCTAAATCCTTCAATTTTACTTCTTTCAACATATAAATTAAGAAGACGATCCGCTAAATCGTTAATACGTTTCTTTATCTTCTCTTTTTGCTTTTCCCAATCATTCGTGTGGAGTCTACTTAATCGTGGTCTTATACCTTCTTTACCAATATATTTTCTTATTAAGTTAAGTTGATTAAGAGGAACGTATAAAATTTCTCCTCCATAATAAGCAATCTTGAGATAGTCTTGATGTTTACCTTGCACTTCTAAAGTAACAAGTTCTAAGAATTCTCCTATTCCTTGATATTCATGAACAACATAATCTCCAGGAGTTAAGTCTTCTCCACTTCTAAGAATAGTTGCCTCTTTAAATCTATTATCAAATCGAGTAATACGAATCTTATGATTAAAGAGTTCTTTACTGGTTAAATAAACAACCTTTTCATCTTCTAAAATAAAGCCAATAGGAATAGAAGATAACGCGATACCTACATGTTTTTGATTGGAAAGTGATAGATAGTCCACCATTTCAAATGGAACATTATTAGAGTTAAGAAGATCAATTATATTTTCTAATTCTTCTTTGTTCGCTAAAGAGATGTTCACATGATACCCAAGGTTTCGATATAGGTTGATGATGTTTAAAGAATCATTCTCTTTGTTCGTTTCATAAGGAATATCTTTGCAGTTAAATACAACATCACTTTCATATCTTTGTAAGGATGAGGTATTAATCAAATGTCCACGATTAATGTGAATAGATGAATAATCTTTAAATAAAGACAAGTCTGATATCGCTCTACCATTTTCAAATAGTTCGTATAAGAATGACGAAGACTCTTCAATTAAGATATTATTTGCTTCTTTAATAGAATCGGAGTCAACAATCACAGTATTATAGTTAGAACAATAATCACTTAACGTTTGAGTTGATTGACTTATCTTAGAGAAGTAACGGTATAAATTAGGAGAATAATTAAACTCCAGGATATCATAGATATCACTATCGACGACGTTTCTTAAATTCTCAAAATCACTAGGAGATATTCTTGATTTATCTTTTTCTAGTTGAGCATGTAATATCTCGCTTGCCTTAAGGGATTCTTCTCCGCTAAATAAGAAATCGTTAGCAGGTAAAATTACTGCTTCTTTTAATTTATCGGTACTTACCTGATTAGCGATATCAAAGTATCTAATTGATTCAATCTCATCATCAAATAGTTCGATTCTTATAGGATAATCGTAGTTAACTGAGTAGATATCTAGAATATCTCCACGAGAAGCAAATTGAAGAGATTGATCAATCTTATTAACTTGCGAGTATCCAGCTTTCACAAGCCTCTTTTTAGTGGCAGTTAAATCGATCTTGTCACCAACTTTGAATTTAAGGATTGAATTGATAAATGTTTCTTTGTTAGGAAGATAACGAGTAAAAGCAGCGAGATTAGTGATAACGATATCAACGTTATTATTAATAATCTCATTCAATGTGTAGATACGGTTAGCCGCCATTTCTTTAGATAACGAAAGATTCTCAGCTCGAATGAGTTCGTCGTTCATAAACAAAGACACATTAGTGTCAGGTAATAGACTAGAGATTAATGAATATATCTTTTGAGCTTTATATAAATTTGAAGTAACTAATAAATATTTCTGTTTTTCTTCTTTGTATGAAGCGGCGGTTAATAATGAGATTCCTACTAAATCATTAACGACAAAATGCCCACTTCCAGAAAGGAAGGGGGGTATCGCTTTATTCGTTTTGATTAAATCAAATAGATTCGTTAATGATCCTCCTAATTGTATTTTGTCATCGCTTTATCGAAATTATCTTTAAGGATATCCTTAAGAGCGTTGCTCGCTTCTACAATTGCTTCATCAATTAAGACTTTTTCTTCTTTAGTAGGCTTAGAGAGAACATAATCAATCGTGTCATATGTTGGTTCTCCAATACCGACACGAATGCGTTTAATATCACTAGTACCTAATTGATCAATGATATTTTGCATGCCTTTATGTCCACCGCTAGAACCTGATGGTCTAAGTCTAATCTTCCCTGGTGGCAAAGCCATGTCGTCAAAAACAACAATAATATCATCAATGTTGACTTTGAAATATGAAACAAATTCTCTAACCGATTCTCCAGAAAGGTTCATAAAAGTTTGGGGCTTAAGTAAATAAACATCCTCGTCAAACACTTTTCCACGTCCCACTAATCCTTTAAAAGATTCTTTATCAATATCAATTTGAGCGAGTTCACTAAAAAGATCGACAACATCAAATCCCATGTTGTGTCGAGTGTGTTCATATTTACGACCCGGATTACCTAAACCAACAATCAATTTCATAACGTATATATGATATATTTTCTTTTTTTGTAAATCAAAAGAAGAAATGAGTATATACTATTTATGGTTTAGGAAACAAATATGAAAGATTGGCTTAAAAGATTACTAGCAGGTATGGGAATTGGAGTTGGAAGCGCTGTCCCAGGTGTTTCTGGTGGCACCATTGCCGTTATTTTAAAAATCTATGAAAAGATGATGTGGGCTATTTCCAATCTTTTCAAGAAATTCAAAGAAGCATTTATCTATCTTCTCCCTATATTAATCGGAGTCATTCTTGCATTAATCCCCACTATCTATTTAATGCATAAATCTTTAAACGGGTTCACATTTGGAATCGTTTGTGTATTCGCAGGTTTCATTATCGGAAGTTTTCCTTCTGTTAAAGACGAAGTTAAAGGTGAGCCAGTAAAAAAGAGCTATATCATCGCCTTAGTAATCGCTCTTATCATTGCAGTTCTTTTAGGTATAGGCAGTGTCCTTATCAAAGCTGATGTTACCAGCATGTTAGAATCACCAAAATGGTGGATGTATTTAGTCTTAATTTTAGTAGGTTTTGTAGCCTCAATTGCTCTAGTTGTTCCAGGCATTTCTGGAGGAATGATTTTACTCTTAATTGGATTCTATAAACCATTGATAGACACAACAATTTATAAAATTAAAGCCGGTTTTGACGGAAATTGGACAGGAATTGGCACACAAATCGGTATTTTAGCATGTTTTGGAATTGGAGTTATTATCGGCTTTTTTGTGATCTCAAAAATCATGAATTTCTTATTACAAAAATATCGACTCATTACCTTCTATTCAATCATTGGTTTTATTATCGGAAGCCTTATCGCTTTGTTCTATAATTTTGAGATTGTTCAACACTATGAAATGTGGCAAAGAGGCGAATACATTTCCGTGCCATATTATTTTGAAATACCAATTGGAATTGGATTATTAGTTATCGCTTGTGCGTTAGCGTATTACTTAGTGATATTACAAAGAAGAAATAAAGAAGGAACGAATTAATTCATCGTTCCTTTTCTTTAATATTTAATAAATGCAATTGTCACTGAATCAGTTGTTTGTGATTCTATTTTGAATGACCAACCAAGATTGCTTTTACTGTTTAAGGTATAAATATTACCAGTATCTTCAAACACTTCGTTTCTTGGGAATTGCTTTCCGTACGCTGTCATACCAAACTCACATCCAGTAGTAAATAAATCAGCGTTTGATAAATATGATGAGTATCTATAATCAACATATATGTTATTTCTAATAAGTTGCAATAGATTAAATTCAGCGTATCTCTTATCTGCTTTTGCTAACTTAGAGACATGGTCCATGTTTTCTCCATATGACGTATTAGAGAAAGCATGAATAGAATTAGCAATTGTCGCATTACTATAAACATTGGTGGTATAACTTCCACCTGTATTTCTCGTTAATCTCGCGTCCACATGCCATAAACGAACGCCGTACATTGTTGCACCACTAGGATATTCGCCTTCATTAGCGGGTTGATATTTATATAAAGTATCAAAAGTGTTTAATCCAGTAGGAGAATAATATTCAAGAATAAGATATTCATCAAAGACAGATTCGTATGAATTCCAACTAGGAGTAAGGATAATCATTTGATTAGATTCTTGGAAAGTATTTAATTTGATTCTACAAGAGCTTGTAGGAATAATTGGATCTGCCCAACCCAATGATAAAACAGAATATGGATCATGACCTCCAACATTACTATCCTGCATAGAGAATCCTCCAACAGGGTTATATGCATGGTTATAGTCGTAATAATCTTCTAAACCGAATAAATGTCCGGTTTCATGAATATAAGTATGTGGATCTAATAATGAATAATTTGTTGTTCCTTTATAATATGGGGCTCCAGTTCTATTAAAAGCAGTGTTAGAACCATACATAAAATCATAACTTGCCCACATATATGCGCGTGGACGAGGTGCCGAAACAGAAGGAACATTACTATGCCATGTGCAATAAGCCCACAAATTTGATAATGAACGATACGTGGCATTTACTCCAACTGAATAATAATCAGGAGCGGCATATATCAAAATCACTCCATCAAGATAACCATCACCATCAGAGTCATAGTTTGTTCTTAAGTCACTTGTATTATTAAAATACCAATCTGTCGCGGATTGAATAACATCGTCAGTTCTAACTTGTCCGTTATTCGCATCCCCAATATCACTAACGTAGTAATTTGCGTTATACCAATCACTAACTGTACCAGTTAGTCTTAATTTATCTTTGCTTTCAAAGTTGTAATAAGACGCTACTGATTGCCAACCAGTAGAAGATGATTCTCCAACAAAGAAAACACTATTAATGTCTTCAATTATGTTATTACGTTTATCAATTGGTAAATAATCACCTGAATCCTTAAGCCAAATTGGTAATACTAAAAATTTAACATCTCCAACACTAGGAGAGTTTTGAGTGCTTAAGGTTTTATATGTTTGATTAATCGTGTGCTTACTAGCAGCGTCACTAACAGAAATACTATTTGAATTCTCAACATAATGAGACTCAGAATCTAATGCTGAAACAGTTAATGTTTTAACTCCACTTTCTTCATAGTAGAACTTATATTCTCCACTATTTTCGCCGTGATCAATGACAAAGTCATCAGTGTTACTATAAATGTTTAAATCAACATTATAGTTACTAGGACTAACAGAAATGTTAAGCGTTTCAATATCCATTGTCCTTGTTGATAAATTACTAAGTGTAACATCAATAGATGTAGCAAATATCATCTCTTCATCGACGTGAATATTAATTGCGTTAGATATAATCGCTCCTGATTTAACACATACTTGATATGTACCACCAGAAACAAAATTAGCGTATGGATTAGAGGCTACTCCATTTATGGACATGGTTAACTCAACTGCATTCTTATCAATCTCTGTCATTAATCCGTTTGAGTAGACTGCATACACTTCTAAATCATTCTTTTCATAGAAGGATGATTCTTTATAATAAGCATTACGGTGATCTTTAATATATAGACCACTAACGGTAGTAAAGAAGTCCTGGAACTTACCACATCCAGGAAGTAATAATCCTAATAAACTAATAAGAACTAAAGTATTACGTTTCTTCATAGTTAAAATCATTTTATCGCAATTAGTTATTTATATAAATAGAAAAGACCTTTTACAAGGTCCTTCCAGTTATATTGATGTAATAATTAGCCTACTAAAGCATGCCACTTTGTGAAGTTTGTATCACTAGAGTTATACTCAACATAGTTATCTGTGCCATCAGTAAGAATTGGTAAGACAACACATAAGCCATTACTTTCTCCGGCTTCGTCACCTTTCGCGTTATGTCCAATCAAATTAGAGAGAATAGCTAATAAGCCTTCAATATCGGTTTTAACAGTAGAGAATGAACTATTATCATGTAATTGATTTAATAAATCAATAACATCAAATGTTCCATATTCATAATAACCATGCATTAGGTAATAACCTTGGGTGTATGTAAACCAGCTAGATGGATATCCATAAGAAAGATATGTTTGATATGCACTTGAATCACACCATGTATCAGCGTAGTTCTTGACCTTATCTTTAGCAGCGCTTCTTAAAGCATCAGCTTTACCACTTAATTTACCAGCAAAGGTTTCCCACGCATTTTTATAAGATTCCATATAAGAGAGATTTAACCAGGATAATGTTTGATCGTTATCATATTGAGAACCATATTCATCTTCAAATGCTTGAATAAATCCATCACAACAAGCACTTAAGATAGTTTGTGTGTCTTTACCAGCATATAAATCGTCTAACCAAGTGTTATATGCCCAACCTTCACCAGCTTCGCTTTCTTCAGCGGCAATCATGTAATTGAAGTAATGACTGTTAAGTTCTGCGATATCTTGAACTTGCATTAAGCAGCAGTCATAACCAACCCATTCGAGTTTACCACTAATACTATTAGTGGAGAACGCAGAAGCAAATGCATTATTCGCTTCACTTGGTGTTAAACCATCATTGCTATATTTTTCATCAAAGCAGCATCCAGACATAGCGCCACCATGGTTCCAGAAGATAACAGCGGTCTTTTCAGCAGGATAATCTTTTAATCCCCAGTTAAGGAAACTCTTAAAGGTTTCTTCGTTACCCATAGAAGCCTTGGTTATTTCTTTCTTATTGGTGATTTGTTGATTTCTAATCTCAAATCTTGTTAAAGCGTTAGATGAAATACTATATTTCTTCCAGCTTGATGCTCCACCGGTTTCAACGATGATGTTAACATCATCTGGTTGACCAGAAACACTTAAAATTTCAGTTAAGTCAGCCGAAGCAAAACCGTTTTGGCTTTCTAAATCAGCACCGCACATATAAATCATAATGGTCCAAGCATCGAGTTTGGTTTCAACGATTGTAACCACTAATGAATCTTTAATGGATGTATCACTCTTTAATGTAGCGGTAATTGTCGCAGTTGCGCCAATTGAAGCAGTTGTAGAAGCGGTTAATAAACCACTACTAGAAACTGAGACAACAGATGAGTTACTACTTGACCAGGTAACATCTAAGTTTTGGTTAGCGTTACTTGGAGTGTAGCTAACATTTAATTGTTTTGTTTGACCATTCATCATTTCTAAGTCACTACCAATACTAATCGCAGTTGGATCAGTAGGAACTTCAGGAATATCTAAGTGATAGAGTTGGAAGTTCTTAGTTTGACTTGATGAAGAAGAATAATTAGAAAATCTTGGAGAACTAGTATTGTAAAGTAATTCACAATATTCGTTATCAATAACAACGTTATTACCACTGAAAGAAATGCTCCATGTAGAATCTTCTTGAGAGTTCCATGCTAAATCATTTTTATAGTAATAAGTAAGAAGTCCATAACTTGATGTGAATGTCCAAGAATCTTCACTTCCACCTAATGTAAATTGAACTGCACCGCTAGATAAGCTTGTGATCTTTCCACTACTAACGGTTTGGCTAACAGCAGATAAATATGTTGAACTAGTGCCTGTGATATTACCGGCAACTTTACCAGCGGATTCATAAACGAATACGTACTTATCACCAGCTTTTAATTTGGAGGTGTCAGTAACTCTAACCCATTCATCGCCAGTTACAGGTGTTGAATCCTTAACTGTAATGTTACATGTAGCGGTTTTATTGCCGTCATTAGTTTTAACAGTAATGGTAGCGCTACCAGCTGCTTTAGCAGTAACTGTGCCATTACTAACAGTAGCAACAGTTGTATTACTACTTGACCATCTAACTGTTTTATCAGTCGCATTACTTGGTAAAACTGTTGCAGATAATGAAACAGTTCCTCCAACATTCACTTCAGCGCTGCTCTTATTTAAAGAAACAGAATTAACATGAACTACATCGTTTGTAACAGTAACAGAGCATAACGCACTAACGTCTTTATTAGAAACGCTTGTAGCGATGATACTAGCGGTACCAGCTTTATAACCAACAACTTTACCATTAACATATTTGGCAACAGTGGAATCCGAAGAACTCCAAGTTACTTCTTTATTAGTAGCGTTAGAAGGTAAACATGTCGCAGTTAAATTTTTTGCTTCGCCGACAGCAACAGTGAGAGATGATGAAGATAATGAAATTGATGTAACATCAACGGTTTGTCCTGGATCTACCGGATCAGTAGGTGTAGATGATGAATTACCACCAAAAGAACAACTAGAAATGGCCAGTAAAGCAGAGACAACAAAGATAGTTGCAAATTTTTTCATAATGTATATTCCTTTATAATAATATCTTACTTCTAAAGTAAGAGTTTATATTACACTTTTTTGAATTTACGTGTAAGCGTTTTTTTAATTATTTTCGTACACGTATATTTTATATCGATTTAATCAAATAAAACTAAAACATATAAAAAGAACCAAGTATTTGACTTGGTCCAATTCTTTTATTTAAGTTTTTCTTTGTATTTAGCAAGTTCTTCACTATTGGCAAGTACCCAGTGACCTGGAACAATCTCTACGAGTTTAGGAGCTTCTTTAGAGTAATCATGTTCTTTACTAGGAACATAAAGATATCTAACTCTCTTCTTTTCGGTAAGAGGATCTGGTTTAGGAATAGCAGAGAGAAGTGCATGAGTATATGGGTGAAGTGGATGAGCGAATAGTTCATCACTACTAGCAAGTTCCACGATTTCTCCATAATACATAACCGCGATACGATCACAGAAGTATTTAACAACTGATAAATCGTGAGCGATAAAGAGCATTGTTAATCCCATCTCTTCTTTTAAATCATTAAGAAGATTAATAATTTGGGCTCTAATAGAAACGTCAAGAGCAGAGATAGGTTCGTCACAAATTAAGAATCTTGGATTCATAACGAGGGCTCTAGCAATACCAATACGTTGACGTTGTCCACCAGAGAATTCATGAGGATAACGAGAAGCATATTCGGGAAGTAATCCGACCTTGATAAGAACATCTCTAACCTTTTGAGAATTCTTGTATCTATTGTATTGACCTTGGATGTGGAGACCTTCTTGAATGATGTCTTCAACAGTCATACGTGGATCAAGAGAATCGACTGGGTCTTGGAAGATCATTTGCATACCGCTCATGAGCTTCTTATCAACATGACGATTGTCGTATTTGATTTGGGCAATAGCTTCGATTTGTTCCTTCTCAACTTCGCTAATATGATCCTTAATTTGTTTGATCTCATTAGCGTAGTTTTGTTTGATTTCTTCAATTTTTAGGCGGGTTTCGTCGCTAATTTCCGCTTTTTTGCTCTCTTTATACTGTTTTTTAAGTTCTTCTAATTGAGCGTGTAAATTCTCAAGTTTGACCTTTCTAATTTCAGCTTCAGAAGAGAACTCGTTATTGATTTCTTCCATCTTACTTGAAAGAGCATTTTCATCGTTAATGTTATTCTCATATTGGCTGACACGATCTTTATATTCGTTTTTAAGATCAACCATTTCTCTTTCAATTTTGTTCACTTCTTGAGTGATTTCTTCAATCTTAGAAATGGCACCTGTAGTATCAAGGAGTTTAAGAATTTCGTCTTTCTCTTCTTTCTTTAATTCCTTAATTTTTCTACGGCCTTTAATCTTGCTCCACTTGATTTCTTTTTCATTCCATCTACTACCAGCAGAAGTTCTTCTACCTTCAAAGTAAACGGAACCGCTAGTGACGTTATAAAGTCTAATTAAAGAACGACCAGTTGTAGTTTTACCACATCCAGATTCTCCAACTAAGCCGAAACATTCACCTTTTTTGATATCAAAGGAAACGTCATGAACAGCTTTAGTCTTAAAAGCACTACGGCCATGACCAAATTTAAAGAATTGTTTTAAGTGTCTAACTGATAATTCAATATCATTATCAACTAGTTCTTGTCTAAAGGTAGGAGTTCTATGTTTGAATTTTGCTTTTACGCGATACACTAAATTCATTATTTCTTTCCTCCTTTATTCGCTTTTAAAGAAGCTTCAATACGAGCTTTAACAATCTTTGGCATTTCCACTTTTGGTGCACGAGGATCTAATAACCACGTAGCAGCATAGTGAGTATCACTAATCTTAAACATTGGTGGCTCTTTCTTAAAGTCAATCGCTAAAGCGTATTTAGAACGTAAAGCGAAGGCATCACCAACAGGTGGATAAATCATGTTAGGTGGGGTACCAGGAATAGCTTCAAGTTTTTCTTTGCTATTAATATCTGGAATAGATGATAATAAGGCCCATGTATATGGATGACGTGGATCATAGAAGATATCATCTTCTGTACCATATTCAACAATCTTACCAGCGTACATAACCGCAACACGGTCCGCCATATTAGCAACAACACCTAAATCGTGAGTAATAAAGATAACAGAAATGTTTCTCTCTTTCTTCAAGCGATTAATGAGTTCAAGGATTTGCGCTTGAATGGTAACGTCTAGAGCGGTTGTTGGTTCATCACAAATAAGAATATCTGGGCTAGCAGTTAAAGCAATCGCAATAACGATTCTTTGTCTCATACCACCAGAGAATTCAAATGGGTATTGTCTAAATCTCTTTTCAGGATTAGAAATACCAACTTCTTTCATGATTTCAAGCGCTCTAGCTTTAGCTTCTGCTCTAGTAATCTTTTTAGAAGAAACATATTCTCTACGAGCATCTTTAAGTAACTTAGATTTCTCTTCAGCTGGTGCGTCACTATTATTAATTTCTGCACATTTAGAAAGATATTTTTCTTTAATATTCTTAGAATATTCTTTGACTTCCAGTTTTGCGGATTTACATCTCGCTTTATAAGCAGTCTTTGTTTCTTGAATTAAAGGAACATATTTTGCTTTTAATTCATCCTTAGATGAAGAAGAATTGGTCTTAACATCATTAATGAGATTTTTATATTTCTCTTTAACTTCAAGTTTCTTGCCTTTAGAAGCAGCTTTATTTTCCTTATATTCTTTACGGATTTCTGCTTTATCAACCTTATATTGAGATTTGACTTCAAAGATTTTGTTATCTCTAAGAGCTTTTAAAGCATCAATCTTGTCATGAATCTCTTCCGCATTTAAAGATTCATCTTTACCAAGATTCTTTAATTCTTGTTTATAAGGTTTAACTTCTAATTTGTATTCATCTTTAGCCTCTAAAATCTTGCCATCTTTATCAAGTTTAAGAGTGTAGAATTTGCCGCTTTTAATCATGCTTGGCTCATTTTTAGTGTGCTCAAGATCTTTTTTACGTTCGCCTTTTAAGAATTCGATTCTTTCTTTAGCGGCGTTTCTTAAAGTACGATATTCAGTTTTCGCGTTCTTATAGGCCACCATTTCTGGAGCAACTAAATCATCATAGACTTTTTTAAGTCTATTGTTATTGATGAGCATCGCTTCAGTAATTTGTTTACCAATACGAACGATCGGGTTAAGTGATGATAAAGGATCTTGGAAGATCATACCAATCTTATGACCACGAATTCTATGGAATTCATCTTCACTAACTTTGGTTAAATCTTCACCTTCATACATGATAGAACCATTCATGATTCTACCGTTTGCACTTAAAATACCCATGATGGTTTTACTAGTAACGGATTTACCACTACCAGATTCACCAACGATACATAAGGTTTCTCCTTTATATAAATCAAAGGAAACACCTCTAACAGCTTGTACATAACCGTGGTCTGTGGAGAAGTTGACCTTAAGATCTTTAACAGATAAAACAATTTCTTTATTTTCCATTATTCATCTTCTCCTTTCAAACTTGGGTTAATCGCATCACGTAATCCATTACCAAACAAGTTAAATGAAATCATCACAAGGGCAATAACTACAGATGGGAATAGTAATTGATATGGGTGATCAAATAGTTGTGATTGGTTATCTGACAAGATAACACCTAAACTACTCATTCCCTTAAATCCTAATCCTAAATAAGAGATGGTTGCTTCAGAGAAGATAACACTAGGAATCATTAAGACTGCACCAGTGATAATTGTACCCATCGCGTTAGGAAGGATGTGTTTTGCAATAAGTCGAGCGTCGCTCGCGCCTAATGTACGAGACGCAAGAACATATTCTCTACCTCTAAATCTATAGAACTGTGTACGAGTTGTACTAGCAGTGCCAATCCAACCAGTCAAACATAAGGCAATTGCAAATGTCACGAATGTTTGTCCAGCTTTTAATATGATAAGTGTCATTAAGACAATCCATGGTAAACCACTAAGAATATCAGTGATACGTTCCATAACTAAGTCGACAGTACCACCGAAGTAACCACTAATAGCACCATAGATTAAGCCGAAAACGAAGCAGACTGCGAAGGTAATAACACCAAGTAATAAGGAGTTTCTTAAACCTTCGAAGACATATTTGAACATGTCGTATCCACTATTATCAGTACCAAAGAGGAACTTTGGCATGCTGGTTCTACCAAGCATCTTATAGTTAAGAACAGATAACTTAATATCCCAAGATGTATAACCAATATCGGTAGTTTGACCAATAGATACATCATCTGGAGTTAATCCAACAATTGAACTAACAATAATTGGGCATCTATCGTTATAAACAACAATGATATTGCCGTTATGTGCATCACAGAATTCATTCCATGCATCAACATCAACGATAGGATCTTCAGCGGATTCATAATCAAGTACAATACCATAATCAATCCAACCATAAGCTTTCCAATCATCTAATGTTGATTCACCGATATAGGCAACTCTAGGTCCAAATGCAGCAGCATATGAATCATATTTAAATGAAGCATACACACATTTGCCAAGATAGACACCAGAGAAATATCTGTCACTTGGAGTTGTCCAATAACCGATATTTGTGTAAGTAAGCATCTCGGTTTTCATTGTGGTTTTACGAGATGTGAATTCCATAGCGTTATTAAAACTAATACCAACAATATCAACCATATCTCCAGACAAGGTTTCAACTTTAGTAATTTCACTAGAGAAGAAGGCTTGTTGTTTTATATCATCAGAGTTAGTTGTAATCTCTAAATTTCTAACAAGCGCACAAATGTTCTTATCGGCGTCTAAATCACTATCAGGAATAACTCTTAATCTGAAATAGAAATCACTGATAATTCTTTCTTTTTTATCAGGATCTGGATCAGTGTTGTCTCTAATGATTTTACTGATATCAATTGGATCTGTTTCACTTGCGTCTAAACTTGGATCATTAACTCCAATGTTATGAGCTTGCTTATATTCAGTAATTTCAAGAATTGTATCTTCGGTTTCACCAGGTTTATGGAAAACGAATTCAAGTGCAACTTTACCAATTGAGAAATTAACAGGTGCAGTTGCTCCTGGAGCGTATTCTTGAAGTTTTGCCAAATCAGCAGTATCAAACTTAGTTAAAAGAAGTTGATCAACATCAGCATCTAATGTGAATGAAACATAACTTAATTCAGCAGGAGAACAAGACTCCATAGTGGCTTCAGTGGCTTTATATTCAGAATAATAACCAAATTCAAGATAGCCATCTTTACCATATTTAGAAGGGTTGTTTGTCAACACTTCACCAGTATATTGAATGGTGTCTTGTTGAATACCTTCTAAAGTATAGTTATCTGGATCAGGAAGTCCTGTTTCAGTATCAATAGCAGCTTCTTTAACAAGCTTAGTGCCATCCCAGAATCCACCACCATCAAATAATTTTGGTTCGAGGTTTTTGTATTCAGGGGCTAAAGAACCACTAACTTTTTCACTACTGAAAATTGGGACAAAGATAGATAAGAGGACTAAGGCGCCTAAAATATAAGCAGCAACGACAGAACTCTTATTCTTTCTAAATCTCTTAAGGGAATCTTTAAAGAATGTTGTTGGCTTTGTTTGGAATTTTTGTTCGTGAATGGAATCGTCAGCGACCGCGAGAGTGAAATCTTCTTTTTTGATTTCAGGATCACGGGCTTCTTCTGGAAGTTCTACTAATTCAAAATCTTTGTCTTCCATTATTTCTTTTCTCCCATTCTGATACGAGGATCAATAAAGCCATACGATAAGTCAAGGACGATACCAGCGAGTAAGCCAACAGTAACGAAAATCGCCATATCAACCATTAACACGTTATAGTCTTTCGTGTTGATTGCTTGAATGTATAATCCACCGATTCCAGGAATGGAGTATAACTTTTCAAGAATCATAGAACCACCAAAGATACCAAT
Source organism: Bacilli bacterium (assembly GCA_045226015.1). GTDB lineage: Bacteria > Bacillota_I > Bacilli_A > RFN20 > CAG-826 > UBA2450. Next base: position 60,581 of record JBGVBY010000004.1, read on the forward strand.
AAATTCAGCAAGAATACTTGGTAAGATTGGAACGAATGCATTTTTTAAAGCGTGTCTCGTAATCGCTTGGTTTTTGGTTAAACCTTTTGTTCTAGCGAGTAAGAGATATTCTGAAGACATAACTTCACATAGCTCCGCTCTAACAAAACGTGTGTAACCACAAATACTACCAAATGATAAAGACATCACCGGAATAATATAACCTAGGAATTTGTTCATAGATGTGTCTGCTGGAGACGGCCACTTAGGCGGTAGTAGCTCGTTCTGGAAGCAGAATATATACATAAGAAAGGAAATAACAACGAAGGAAGGAATGGAAATAAAGATCATAACCATTGTGGAAATAAAATGGTCGATCCAGGTGTTTTTCTTTAAACCAGCAAGAATACCTAAACCAATACCGAGTGGAACTGAAACAATAACCGCGACGATATTGATATACATTGATGTTGGTAATTTTCTAGCGATAATCTCTAGCGCTGAGCTTTCAGGTTCGATCTTAATAGAGATACCCCAGTCAAAACGAGTAAAAATATTTCCTAACCAAGAGAAATATTGTTCAAGAATTGGTCTTGCATAGAAATATTCATCCGCACCATAGTTATGGAACTCCGCCAGGATTTTTCCATACTTTGCCGGGTCTTGAGGCGTATTAAAACATACAACATATCCAAAATCTTGTTGCTGTAAGAAGAAAGCACGAATAACGTTCTCTTTACTTCCTGCGGCAGCGGCAGAAATTGGTAACGACCTAACTAGCAAAAAGGTGAAAGATAAAATAATGAATGCAGTAACCAAAGCTAAGATAATTCTTTTAATTGAATACTTAAGCATTATTCTTTCCTTCCTTTCCCATTTGTTTTATAAACAAATTGTTTGTCTATTATATATTAGTAGGTTTTTATTATCAACAATTCGTTATAAATAAAAGATTTATAAAAACCTAATAATAACACTATTGTAGTATAAAAAAGACACTTCACGAGGAAGTGTCAAATTTTTAGAATTATTCTTTCGATTATAAATCAGAAATTGAATAGACTCTTTGATATTGTTCTTTGACTGGGAAGTCGACTTCTTCGAGTGAATAATCATTCACTTGATCGAAGTATAATTGATATGAATAATTATCATCACCGACTTTATAGTCATAGCTAAGGTCAGTAATTTCTTTACTGAATAAGCCATCAACCCAGCTTTCTTGGAACGCTTCATATCCAGAAATTGGAGTTCCAGCAGGTGCTTCAAACGCACTTTCATCTGCAGGACCTAAGGTTCCGAAGCTACCTTCTCTATATGAGAAATAGGTTAATGAACTAATATCTTTACCATTTTCAAGGTATTCACCTAAGAAAACATTTTGGAAACTACCATATTTCTTGAAATCGTTGAATTCATCACCGTTATATAAATATGTTCTATTGAAACCGGAATCATATACATCGGTGGCAATTTTTCTTCCTCTAGTGAAGAAGGCATCAAGCACCATGCATAAGATTTCATAACGGTCATATTTACCAGCGTAGACAGTTGTGTCTAATTCATGGAAACGATGTTTCACGTTATCATCGGCTTTGAAGATTGTACATTGATAATCTTCACCAATGCTGAATGCGTAATAAACATAAGAATAGTTGGAGAAGGATTCACCTAAGACTCTAGTTTCAATTCTTTGAGATAAAGAGAAGAAACCATCTTTATGAGAAACTTCATAAACTGATTCAAGCATGTTGTAACGGAATTCATGACCATTTTTAATAGTCGCGTATTTATTATTAGCAACTTGTTTAACAATCTCTGGTTCAGTCAAATTAGCATTTTGATAATTGATGATAGATTTTGTGAAAACAGTTGCGTTATCTAAAGCGGCCTTTTTAGTGTTATTTAAAACACTTTGAACAACGATTGGGATTTCTTTAAAGACTTCATCTTCATAAGAAATAATCAAATTAGTTCTACCAGCTTTAAGTCCTGTCACTGCCTTATTAGCGTATCTAGCAATAGAAGTATCTTCGACTTTAACATCAAACACACTACTACGCGCTTCGATTGGCTTAATAACGTAACTAACGTCTGCAACTTGACCAGCACTAATAACAACACAATCGGTACTAGTTTTGATTTGTGTAGGACGATATTGATAAGGAGTGACATTACTAATCACGCTTGTGGTGGCACTACAGCCACCAGCAGCGAGAACAGTTGTTAATCCGATTAGTGAAAGAAATGTTTTTTTCATATATTACATTCCTCCCAAATTATTTTTGAGCAAAGTGAGCAGATAATGCTCTAGTTGGTTGTTGATCCTTACTCTTAGCAGCGGTAATGAAGTTTTCAACTGTATTACCTCCACCAATAACGTAAGAATAGTGAACATCAACATCCCAATAGATGCCATAGTTACCATAAGTAAAGAGGTGTCTTAATTCATCTTCTTTTCTTATGTAATCTGGATCATCATAGTGACCAATGTATTGGTTTCTAAGTTGAGTGTATAAGACTTGAACAGATTGTAAATTGAAGAGGTCTTCATTAATTTGTTCGCAAACACCTAATGATAAATCAAATTTTAATTCTTCAATATTACCTTGCGCGTCAAAGACTTTAATGATGTCTTCTCCAGTAATTTCTAAGCCTTCAGAACCAAGAATGTTAACTTGAATCTTTTCAACATTAAATTCAATTCCTAAACCTTCAACTTTAGCAAAGACAGTAGGAACACGGACTCTACCACCATTTCTTAAGTCACCACCAACAAGAATTTCTTCTGTAGATGGATCAACAGGGTTAGTTAAGTAGCATTCGTTAACTGCTTTAGTTTCTTCTCCACCAGTAGCAATGACACCGTGATCACCAGCAGCCCATAAAGCATCGTAAGACCAGCTGCAGCCGTCATAGACGATTGGGTTGTTGTCATCAACTTTACTTGTATCAGCACCCCAGTTAAGGGTGAATCCACTAGAGTTGTTACTCTTAAGAACTTCTAAGAAGTTAAGAGGATTGAGAGTGTTACCACTAATAGCACCGAAGCCTAAGTCAAATCTACCGATTTGTAAGTGTTGATCGTAAACTTCTTCCCAAAGGGTAACGTATGGGTTGTTAACTTTTAAGTTAACACCAAAGCTTGTACCAACAGCGTTAAAGGCTTTTTCCATGTAGTAAGCAATATCGATACCATATTCTTTTGGATCGGTAGAGCTCATCCACCAAATATCGATTTCAATAGTTGTTGGATTACTTGGAGTACCAACATCGATCTTACCACCATCGATTAATTCACGAATAGCGGTTCTAAAATAACTCTTAGCGTTATTTTCATCATAGCCGTATTTACCATCAGTTGGATCAATACCAAATGATCTTAAAGCAGCAGCGTGATATTCGGTGTTGTTATAGCTTCTCTTAGTTGGATCTGGATTTGTTGGATCACTTAAATATGTATCCGCGAAATAGTTAACAGAAGGTTTAACACCTCTATTAGCAGCGAATGTTTTACGATCGATAGACCAGAATAAACCTTTTAAGAAGTTGAAGTTACTCATCCATGGTTTACATGAATAATATTCAACACCTGGTTTAACGGTTCCAGAAGGACCAAATAATTCATTCCATCTAGTTTGTGTAGCAGCGTTAACATTTAACTTAAATGTTGAATCACCAACAGTTTCATAGTCTTTAGCGCCTGTTGTTGGATCGCCTTTACCAGCTTCCTCAATGTGTGATTTTGGAATACCAGTGGAATCGAGAATACCAGTATTAAAGGTATTAAAGACGATATCACTATCCGCAGTTGGATCAAGGACAGTCATCATAACACCAGGAATACGATATGTTGTTGAGTTAACTTCGTACCAATCATCATTTCTTAAGAAGACAACTTCATTAGAAGCCCATTTAGAAAGGAAGAATGGACCGACATTAAGTACGTGAGCAGGAATTGACACGCCGGAAATGGTTCCGTATTTCTTACTTGCTTGTGGCCAGCCAGATAAACCTAAGCTACTTGCAAGCCATTCTAAGTAAGATTGTGGGAGTGGGGAATATAAGTTACTACTTAAAGTGTATTTAGCAGTAAATTGATCGATAGCATTAATAAATGTGAAATCGATATATGGTTCAGTATCACTTGCCCATCCAAGTTTGATACCAAGTTTACCGTTATCTGCGTGTTCGACGATACCAGTCCATTCATTGAACTTTTGGTCGATAGCAGCAGCAGATAAACCTTTAGTGGCCTTATTGAATTGGTTAGCGCCTCTAAATCCATAAGATGTATCGGTGGCTAATTCAGTACCACGAATTGTGTCAGATGTACCATTTAAAAGGTTCTTGAAGGCAAACATGTAGTCCATCGCTCTAATTGGCATACCATCATATTGAGTACTTGTTGCACTTCTATAGAAGATACCACCATTTTCTTTAGAAATTGGATTACCATTTTTGTCTTCACCAACGTGGAGATACACTCTCCAAGTGTTATATAAACCTTTCGCATTTTCATCTACATAAATAGCTTCTGGTTCATTACGAGTTGCTAAAATTGGATACCAATCATAGCCCTTCTTATTTGAAGATAATTTTGTTCCCCAGAATGAAGAAGTGATATAACCATTTAAATCACTAACTTGGCTACCTTGAGCAGTCCAAGCATTGATTGTAGAAGGGTCACTTGTCATTGAGGAAAGTAATAAGCTGCCATATTCGGCTGGAACTTTAGTGTTAACAGAAGTTAATCTACCTTCTCTTAACAAACCAAATCCATAACCTGAAATATAGTTTGTGACTGGAAGATCAACACGGGAAGAATATCTAATCCAACCACCATTTTCGAATAATGGCATACCGGTTAAGAAGTTCTTCATCGCATATTCTTCAAGAGCACCAATGATTTTGGTCTTTTCAGTGTTATCATCAGAATAGTTCTTACCACCATCAAACTTTGTTGGTTTTGGAGCAATTGTAAGTGTTAAACCTGCGGTTTTGCCACTTTTTGTTTCTTTTGCAGATAATCTAACTGTGTGTTTTGCGTTATCAGGAACAGCATGAACTGTAAAGTCACCAGTGTTCTTATTGATAGAAACAGCGTCTTCATTGTTTGAAGAGAATTCATAAGCTCTTCCTTCGTCAATGATTGTTGGAACAGCAACTAATCTATCGACATCGCCAACATATAATTTGTTGGTTGTTCCTCTAGTTTCAAATTTAAGAGTAAATGAGAATTGTACAGGAACGACAGGTATTTCAGAATCAGCAGATCCACATGCAGTTGTGCCTAAGAGGACGGATGAACCGAGCATTAAGGCAATTTTGAATCCATGTTTTTTCATATTATTCTTGACCTCCGGTCTTTTTCTTTTTGTTTTTGATATAAGCTACGAGTATCAATGAAACAAAGGCAAATGATACTGTAGAGAGGATGACGCTTGTAGTAGCAACATTACCACCACAACCTCCTCCTGTAATAATGACTGTGTAGTCAGATTGTCCGCTTCTAGTCACTTTCACGTAATCATCGATGGTGAATGGAGTAAGGTTTCCAAGTTCATCAACTTTAACGAGTAAGACTGAAGTACCTAAATCTTCAAAGTCATCAGTAATCTCTAAGTCGCGGTGTTGTACAGCAGCATATTTAGAGAAGTTATATTCTGGATAATCATCTTCACCATAGATGACATTACCACTGGCGTCTTTAGCGGTATCAAATCTTAAGATAGCGTTATTAGATCCTGCGGCAATATCTTCGAGTTTAATGAATAAACGTCCAGATTCGAGTTCTTCGTTGAAACGATCATTAATCATGTCTCTTAATTCATCTTTAGAGAATTCGATATAACTATTTGTATCGCTTCCTTTAACAAAGTCATATTTTCTTCCGTTAAGAGCAAGAGATGTTAAGTTCGCATCTTTGAAGTTGAGTCTAACATTGTCTCCACTTACTTGAGCGTTATCAAATACTGGAGATTCACTATCAATGTGGATTGTGTAATCTTTGCTAACCCAATTCATTGTGCCAGCTAATTGATAGTTGAATGATAATGTATAATCACCGCTGGCGAATGAGGCACCTGTAACAGTGTTATATAAAGGAATAATTGCGTACGCTCTATGGCACATAACGCCACCACCCATATATGATTGATCAACGTGTGATTTAAAGAGAGGATATCTCATCATGTCACTTGCTGAACCATAATATCTATCATAAACAGTATCGAGAAGTGCGCTACGGACAACAACTTCACCAGTCTTGTTATTAGTAAGGGTGAAGAAGTTATCATTAACAGAACGTAAGACGAATTGTGTTAAGACAATTGTGTTACTTGCTTTTGGATTACCAGCGAATAGATGTTCACCATCATACTTAGTAACTTCAGTAACATGTCCTTGTTCATCAACAACATTTTCTTTGTATTGGCCCATGAGATTGAGATTGGTGTTATCTTTACAATCTTCTTTTAAGCCTTTGTCGTTATAGAAATATGGATCGAAGTTGAATTCTTTACCATCTTCTAAGTATGTTGAGACCATTGTGCTATGGAAGTCAGCGTTACCTTTACCCATTAAGGATTTGGTAATATCACTCACTAAATCAGATGGATAAACTTTGCCTTCTTCTTTTTCAAAGTCAAATGGTTCAACAACTGGCGCGGAATTGAAGTCTTTACCTGCTCCAGCGTAATAGCCTAGATATGGGATTGATAAGTCAATCTTCTTTTCAACTCCATCTGTAACTTCTTCTAAGGTCACATAACCTTCGAGGTAGCAACCATATTCGAAGTATTGATTGATGAATTCTAATGCATCAGAGGAGATTTGATGTGAATCTAAATCGATTTGTTTGCTAAATTTAGCAGGAACTTCGATTTCTCCACATGAGACAGTTTCAATTAATGTATCTTGAGTGGATTGATATGGATAAACAGGAATGAGTTTCCATTTTTGGATGTCATTACTTTCCGCGTCGTAATAGTAATTACCAGCTTTCCAAGTAGATAAGACATCATTTTTACAATCTTCTTCAGATGCATAGTATTCAAAGTCTCTTGTAACTTTAACAACATCTTTATTAGAAACATTACCTTCGACTGTGTATAAGACATATTCGTAATGGTATCCTTGCTCGGATTCATCAGTCACAGTGTCTCTCTTCCAATAACTGAATCCTGTGAATTCTTCTTTGGAAGCAACTTCCACTAAGGATTCTTTGTTGTATTCAGTTGAGATGAAGTCGTTGGACCATTTCACTGCAGGTCTCATAATGGAGTAAGACACTCTATATTTATGAGCAACACTGTCAGTGTTATGAGCGATGAAACTTAATTGGACGTTACCAACGTTGATTTCATCATTGTTTCTTAAGTTGATTTTGGATTTGCCAGTTGTTTTTCCTGTAGCAGAATCCATACCTTCAAGATAGACGTTAGTGTGGTAAGCACCGTCGAGGTTAACCATACCAGCACCTTGAATTCTTGGAGATGAGATTTCTTTAACATTAGCAGCAGCTGTGTTTTTAGCAATCTCATATGCGTTTTCATATGTAAGTCCAGGTTGTTCTTTCATTAAGCCTAAAGCGTAATTATGTAAGATTTCTGGATTGGATTCATAATCGTTCATTGGTACAGCAGTACTCATTAAACGCATATCAATGGAATCTCTGAATGCTTTATATTCTGCGGTATCTCTACCTAAAGAAGTAGCAACCTTAGAAAGGACTAAAGCTTGTGATCCAGCGTAGTTAGGTGAACTCATTGAAGTACCATCGATATATGTATAGGAATCATATGGGTGATTGAGTTTGTCATCCTTGGTTTGTGGAGGACATGCACCTCTAATGGAACTTCCTGGAGCGGTGATTTCTGGTTTGAGGTCTAAATCAAATGTTGGACCATCACTAGAGAATGTGGATAAAGTCTTTGCTCTATCTTCATCTTGAACGTGATCATCACCTAAGAAATTAAATGTTCCTTTTGGATTAGTATTGAAGTAATCCTTGTCTTTAAACAAACATAAGGCAATTGGCATTCCTGGATCTGTGACACTTCCTAAAGAAATATGGAAGTTGAAGTCAGTAGATGTTGGGTCGTTATTAATAATGACGAGACCAATCGCATTATGAGCGACAGCTTGATCTAATTTATCAGCGAATGAAGTTTGTCCACGGTTAACGATAACCACTTTTCCTTCAACGGATTCTTTATAGTCAGAAGCAACACCGAAACCTTTGAGGTAGGTGTATTCAACTTTAGTACGTCCTTCAAGTAAATCTTCTAAGAGATATTCTTTGACGTAACTACCAGCGTAGAAACCATCAGTAACGATTTGATCTTCGTAAGGAATGATTCTACTACCGAATTTAAATCCAGTTTTGAAATAGGATTTTAAACCATGAGCAGAAGCAACTGACATTGTGTTGTGGTTATTTGCGTATCCACCTAAGATACCAGTTTCTGCCATATCGGTTGTCCAGTTACCGTAAGCACCAGCGAAACTATAAGAAGTTTTACCAGCGTTACCAGCGGAAATAGCGGTTAAGATACCACTAGCGGATAAATCTTGTAAGGTTTTGAGTGTGATGGAATCTAAGTCAAAGTCGTTAAGATCTGAACCTAATGACATGTTAATTCCGTCAACATGTAATTCCATACAGTCTTCTAAGGCTCTTAAAATTGGAAGATCGTAAGCACCTGTAGAACTACCTAAGCCGAGTTTTTCTTCAACTTCACTAGCTTTGAGGTTAGTGAAGACTTTCATACAAACGAGTTGTGCTTTTGGAGCGATACCTTTATATGTATCAGCGTTACCACTAGCAATACTAGCGACGTGACTTCCGTGGAAGGAGACATCACTAGAGACATCAAAGTCTTCAAAGAATTTGGAATTATCTGGTCTTTGTTCTCCACCATAATCGAAATAGAATGGAACTTTGTTATTTAAGTAACATGAACCTTCTGTACCAAGATTGTCATTGATCTTCGCACCAACTCTACTATTGGTTTTCGCGTAGGTTTCACTTAAATCTGGTCGAGTGGTAAATCTTACTTTTGTTCCAGCTGGCAATGGAGAGAATGTTTCATGTAACCAAGTTTGTTCACTATCATGAGCAGTTCTGAAATAGAATTCGTTATCTAAAATCGCGATAACGGTTCCTTCTCCTTCATTAGTGTCCTTACTCTTTTGCATTGTTGTAGCAGAGACGTTTTCATCCACGGTTGGGACTGGGTCTCTATTAATTGAACCTGGAGCATAGTCTGGTTCAGTTGGAACGCTTTGAGTAAAGATATGAAGTTTGTCTACGGTTACACTTTTAACACCAGGTAAAGTTTTGATTTGTTCGACATAGCTACTATTTACAGAGATAGCAAATGCGTTATTAAGATTCTTGAAGTGGTCAGTAACTTCGAAGTTTCTAGTAACGTTACTACGAATGGAATTGATAACAGCGTTTTGGGTGTTAAGAACTCCTTCTCTTGTTAAACTTGATAACGAACGATCAACTTCAACAATGATTCGTGTATCTCTTTCTAATGGAGCTAAACGAGGAGAAGCTTCACTTGCTGTATTAGCGCCCATAGCAAGTCCTGCGAATAGGGCAGCAAGTACTGTAGCTTTAATCATATTGTTTTCCTCCTTTTCTTGTGCCCGTGTAGGCACATAAATGTGTATTTGTTTAATAATATATAATAAATCGTATGCGTAAGGCAAAGAAAAAAATGACTTTTTTCAGTCATCTTCTTCTAAAAAATAGATAAATTTAGACCACTTTTACATCGATGCGTGATAGACAATTTCTAACGCAATTGTGGCGATGATAAATAGGACATCTACAAAGTAGGCCGCCATATAAACACGTGGTCCAGAAGATCTTTTTTTGTTCTTTTCATCACGGTATTCAACATAGTCATGATACTTATTTGGATTTTTTGAAAACATTGAACTAAACATTTGTTGGAAACCATAAGAGAGGAAATCATACGCTCCATAGTTAGAGAGTAAGATCAAACAGCCTAAAAAGAAGAGCGCTAAAGCAGACCAACCAATACCATTCGTGGCGCCTTGAAGTGACTTATCTCCTAAATAGAAGAATAGTAAAAATATACCTACTCCAATAACCGCAAAAACCGCTCCATAGATGAGGTAAGCACGATAATATCTTTTAAAATTCTCAATAAACTTTTTCATAGGTTTATTTAATCATACCGATAATAGTCTCTAAGTCAACATCAAGAGTGACTTTAAAGTTATCTTTATCTCCTGGAATATACTCCACTTCTACTTCGTTTTCTACCAGTCCAATATCATCAGAAAAAGAAAATTTCTTTTTACTTTCATGAGCAGCATAAATAATACCATACTTAAACGATTGAGGAGTTTGGACATCATATTCTTCGTTACATAATGTAACTCTTCTTCCAGAATTAGAGACATTACTCATTCCATCAACGTGTTTAATAATTGGACAAACCGCATCATATTTATCAAGCGCTTTAATGCTTTCATTAATGATAGATTGACTCACTAAAGGACGATCCCCATCATGAATTAACACTCTATCAAATTCACTACATCTATCTTTAAGAGATTCTAGTCCAAGTCTAACTGATTCTTGTCTAGTTGAACCTCCCACCACTACATCTTTAACTTTATTAAACTTATAAAGAGTCACTAGTTTATTTGTTAAAAACAAATAATCTTTATGTGTTACTAAAACAATTTCATCAATAAATGGGTTACTTTCAAATTTCTCAATCGTATAAGTAACTAACTCTTTCCCATTTATTTTTACAAATTGTTTAGGAACACTGGAATTGATACGAGAACCTGTTCCCGCAAAGACGATAAGGGCGATATTCATATAGATAATTTTAGTATTATTAATAATGTTTAGCAAAAAGAAGAGAGTAGATATATAATAACCACATAACCTAGGAGGTAAATATCAATGGCTAAAAAGAAAGTCAGAGTCGATCAAAGCTTATGCATTGGTTGCGGATGTTGCGCAGGTACATACCCAGATGATTTCAAAATTGGTGATTCCGGTTTAGCAGAAGTCGTTAGCGGTGAAGGCGAAGAAGAAGCCGTTAGTGTCTGCCCAGTTGGTGCAATCTCTGTTGAAGAGTAATGATATAAAAAAACCAGGTTCTCAAATTTAGAATCTGGTTTTTTTGTGCTTTTTTATTCCTGATTGTCAGGAACTACGTTTTCTTCTTCACTCTCTTCTTCCTCTTTAGTGAAGATATTTCCAACGAACCATTTCTTAAAGAAATCACTTCTTCTCATAAAGGTAAAGATTAGTCTATTAAAGAGTAATTCATAAGCGAAGAAACATATTCCTGCCTTCATTAAGTTAAATGGGATATAAACAAGGCATATCGCGCCTATATATGACCATCCGTTATAAACGGCTTCTTTATTTCCAGTGAGTTTAGCCGCGACTCGTTGAATCATGTCGTTATCAAAACAAGTTGAGAAATGAGGGTTATCTTTATCCATCATGATTGAGAAATATGAAGGAGTAATAAATAAAGCATTTAATACAGTCATCACAAAGGTCACTAATATAGCGATTGAAATATAAGTAATAATTCTAAATGTGATACCTTTTTTAAAAAATTTAAAAACGTGGCTGGTTAAATATAAACCAAGTAAATATAAACAAGATGTTACAAACGCGGTGATATCTCCGATACCAAGTCCACTTAATCCATGGACTGATAAATTAAGTAAAGTTTTGATTAAGGCAACTGCAGCTCCTCCAGGGAAACCATAAAGCGCATACGCGACAATTGTGACGATTTCACTGACTTCAATCTTAAGCCAAGGTGCTCCTGGATATGGGAATTGGGCAAACGCCATTAGTACAAACCCTAAAGCAGATAAAACTGCAATCGTACTGATTCTAGTTAGAGTTTCACTAATGTTTCTTCGTTCACGTTTCATAAAATAAAAATCCTTAGAATAACTCCAAGGAAAACGAAATAGTATTACATACTTCTTTCATCCAGACTTTACTGTCGCCACTTGAATTACACAAGTTCCTGCATTTCTGCTCGCGGGGTATACCGCCGGTCGCGTTAATTCGCTGCCCTGAAGTTAGTTTAATAATAAAACAATTAAAGAGGTTTGTTAACAATATCCTTATACTCACGAGGATATTTTTTATTAGTAGCCTTTTTCTTACTAATCACGATATTGATTCTTTTCTCTTTAGAAATAGGTAAAGTAGCTTCGTTAATTTCACATATTTCAGCGTATAAACACGCAAGAGCCCGCTTGGATTGCTCTATTTCTTCATTTCCTTTAGCGCCTTTCATAGCGATAAAAACACCACCAACTTTGACTAAAGGAAGACATAATTCTAATAGAACATTTAAAGAAGAAACTGCTCTAGCGATAACAACATCGAATTCTTCTCTATGAGCTTTTGCAAAGTCTTCCGCTCTAGCGTTTACACCTTTAACATTCTTAATACCGTTATTACTAACATATTCATTTATGTGATCAATCTTCTTTTTTGTGGAATCAAGTAAAGTGAAATCACCTTTTGTGGAGACCGCTAAAGGTAAACCAGGATATCCTGCTCCTGTTCCAACATCTAAAACTTTCTTTCCGTCAAAATTAAAGAAAGATAAGGGTAATAAAGAATCATAAATCATGAGTTCTCTAAAAGAATCTTCGTCTTTAATCGCTGTTAGATTAAATTTCTCATTAGTATCTAAAGTATCTTTTAATAGATTCTCAAAAACATCTACATTAGTAGACACTCCTAATTCCAATAAATACTTTTGTAACTCTTCTTTAGTCATGATTAAGGATCTTCTTGATATTCAATATTAACATAGAGATATCGCTAGGATTAACTCCTGCTACTCTACTAGCTTGACCAACAGTTAAAGGTCTAACCTTATTTAGTTTTTCTCTAGCTTCTAAACGTAATCCATTCATATTGATATAATCAATATCACTTGGAATCTTAAGTTCTTCTAGCTTAATAGAGTTTTGCATATCTCTCTTTTGTTTAACGATATAGCCTTCATATTTTTCAATGATTTCAATTTCATCAATTGTTTGTTCATCTAAATCATATTCATCTAATTGAGGAATGAATTTCTTTAGTTCAACAAGCTTAACTCCAGGTCTTTTAAGGAGTTCACTCGCTAAAATACCACCTTTGAGTTCATTAAAACCTAAAGATTGAACATATTCTTCAACATCTTTGCGCTTACCTAAATAAGTAGACTCTAAGATTTTAGTAACTTCTTCTATATTCTTTTTCTTATTTAAGAAGTATTTATATCTATCTTCAGAGATTAAACCAATATCATGGCCGATATCAGTTAGTCTAAGATCAGCATTATCGTGTCTAAGAAGTAAACGGAATTCCGCTCTTGAGGATAGAAGTCTATATGGTTCTTCTGTTCCCTTAGTAACTAAGTCATCAATCATGACTCCAATATAGGATTGGTCTCTTCTTAAAATAAGTGGCTCTTTATTTTGAATCTTTAAAGAGGCATTGATACCCGCCATAAGGCCTAATGCAGCGGCTTCTTCATAACCTGATGTTCCGCATATTTGACCAGCGATATATAAACCCGACCATTTCTTTAATTCAAGTGTTGGTCCATATTCTTCAGTTTTGATTGCGTCATATTCAATTGCATAAGCAAACTTAAGGAAAACAGCGTTCTCAAATCCAGGTAAAGATCTCACCATTAATTCTTGGACTTCTTCACTCATTGATGTTGAAAAACCCTGCAAATACACGCTATCTGTATATCTACTCTCAGGTTCTAAGAAGAGTTGATGTCTCTCTTTATCCTTAAAAGTCATGATCTTACTTTCAATAGATGGACAATATCTTGGACCCACTCCAACAATGTTTCCACTATATAAAGCAGCTTCATCTAAATGTTCACGAATAATGTCGTGTGTAGTTTTATTTGTGTAAATTAAATAACAGAGTTCTTGTTTCTCTAAAGGAATAAATTCCTTTGTCATAAAGGAGAATGCTAAATTACCAGGGGTGCCTGGTTCAACTTTTGCTTTAGAGAAATCAATTGAATCACATTTAATTCTAGGAGGTGTACCAGTTTTTAGTCGATATGTTTCAACTCCCATTTGTCTTAAACATTCGCTTAATCCGATAGAAGGATTTTGTCCATCTGGTCCTTCTTGAATCTTTTTGTGACCTCTGAAAATATAACTATCCATATACGTTCCTGTCGCTAAAATAACGGCATTACTCGTATATTTTTCGCCATTTTCAAGGATAACACCTGTAACTTTAGACTCATCATGGAGTAATCCAGTAACATGTCCTTGAAGTACAGTTAAGTTAGGAGTTGAGTCTGCTAATGTTTGTAAATATTCAGGATATTCAAGTTTGTCTTGTTGTGCTCTTAAACATTGAACTCCTGGCCCTTTACCGGTATTAAGCATCTTCATTTGTAAATAATGATGATCAGCCGCAATACCCATCATGCCACCTAGAGCATCAATTTCTCTAACAACAATGCCCTTAGCACTTCCTCCAATAGAAGGATTGCAAGGCATGTTACCCATCATTTTCTTATTTATTGAAATTAAAAGAGTTTTCATGCCCATATGAGCACTACTAAAAGCAGCTTCTAAGCCAGCATGTCCTCCTCCAACAACAATAATTTGATAGTCCATGATTATCCTACACTACCTTCCATGTCCATTTTAATTAATTGGTTTAATTCAACTGCATATTCCATAGGTAATTCCCTAGAAAATGGTTCAATAAAGCCCATAATAATCATTTGAGTGGCGTCTTTTTCAGAAATCCCTCTACTCATAAGATAGAATAATTGATCTTCATTAATTTTACTGACTGTAGCTTCGTGTTCAATGTATGAAGAATTGTTTCTAACATCATTATTTGGAATTGTGTCACTCTTTGATAAGTGATCAAGGATTAAAGTATCACATTCAACGTGTGATCTACAGTTCTTAGCATTCTCTTTATGTCTAACAGTGCCACGATAGTTAGCGACACCACCATTTTTAACAATTGATTTAGAAATAATGGTACTAGTTGTATCATCTGCTTCATGAATCATGCGGGCTCCAGCGTCTTGGAATTGACCCTTACCAGCAACGGCAATTGAGATACAAGTTCCCTTAGCACCTCTGCCTTTTAAAATACAGGCTGGATACTTCATATTTACTTGGCTTCCGATGTTACCATCAATCCACTCCATTTGAGCATTTTCATAGCAAATCGCGCGTTTTGTTACTAAATTTACAATATTTGTGGACCAATTTTGTACAGTTGAGTATCTGCACTTTCCACCTGCTAAAACGATAATTTCGACTACAGCGGCGTGTAAAGATTCTTTTGAGTAAGTAGGGGCAGTACAGCCTTCAACATAATGGACATCCGCACCTTCATCAACAATGATTAAGGTACGTTCAAATTGACCACTCTTTTCATTATTAATTCTGAAATAAGATTGCAATGGTTTATCTAAATGAACACCTTTTGGAACATAGATAAATGAGCCACCGCTCCAAACAGCTCCATTAAGAGCAGAAAACTTATTATCAGCAACTGGAATAACGGTAGAGAAGTACTTTTTAAAGAGATCTGGATATAGTTTTAAGGCCATATCAGTAGAAAGGAAGATAACTCCCTTGTCTTCTATCTCTTTTAGCATGTTATGATAAACGACTTCAGACTCATATTGAGTAGAGACACCACTCAAATACTTTTGTTCAGCTTCAGGAATACCTAATTTATTAAAAGTATTCTTAATAGTCTCAGGAACTTCATCCCAATTCTTAACCTCTTTTTCACTAGGTCTAGTAAAATAAGTGAATGAATCAAAATCTAATCCTTTTAAGTCTGGTCCATAGTTAGGAAGAGGCATAGCTTTGAAGCTTTTCAAAGCATTTAAACGGAATTCAAGCATCCATTCAGGCTCATTTTTGTACTTTGAAATTTGACGAATAGTTTCTTCTGTTAATCCCCTTTCAGTTTTAAGGATAGAAACATCTTCGTCTTTAAAGCCGTATTTATAATCTTCTTGGAACTTGATGTCGTCCGTCATTATTTATTCTCCTCTTTAAGGATAGAATTAGCAGCGTTCCATCCAATTGTGGCGCATCTAATTCTTGCAGCTTGTTTACTTGTATTAACAAACACAATTGCTTCATCAAGAACGTCATCATCAAATGGTTCTTCGTGCATCATGTGATTGTATTGTTCAATCATATATAAAGCTTGTTCTTTGGTTTTTCCCTTCATTAAATCACACATGATATCAGTGCTACTTAAGGAGATTGTGCATGCAATTCCTTCAAAACAAGCGTCTTTTACCATATTATTTTCGATTTTGAGGTAGATATCTAAATCATCAATACAGTTATCAGAGTGCATATGAACTTTAGTGTATCCTTCTCCAGTAGGAACGTGTTTATTAGTTGGATTAGAAGAATGATCCATGATGATTGCTCTCATCATTTCATTAGTCAAAGTATGCATCTAAAATATCTCCCCCCTCATTAATAGCATTTACAAAAGCGTCTATATCTTCTTTTGAAGTGTATAGATAAGTAGACATTCTAACTGTCGCGATTGTGTTGATAACGTTATCAATCATCTTTGCGCAGTGTTGTCCACTTCTAACAGCAATGCCTTTAGAATTTAATAGAGTTGCCTCGTCTTGAGCGAACACGCCTTTAATATTAAAGGCGATAATCCCATTACGCGCATCCTTATTATATATTTCAATATTGTTATTATCTTTTAATTTACTTAAAGCATAATCAAATAATTCTTGATCATGTTTTTGAATGTTGTCCATTCCTAAAGATTCAAGATATTCTACCGCTGCTTTAAATCCCATAATCGCAGATAGATTAAGAGTTCCGGCTTCAAATTTGGCTGGAGCGGGTAATGGCTCTACTTCTTGTTTATTATTAAAGACAACGTTCATACCTCCTCCAGTATGGAATGTATCCATTTTTTGGAGTAAATCATATTTACCAATTAAACAGCCAATTCCAGTAGGACCACACATCTTATGAGCAGAAAACGCGAGGAAATCGGCGTCTAAATCTTTAAAATCGGTTTTAATATGTGGAACGGATTGCGCTCCATCAACTACTAAAACAGCATTATGCTCATGAGCGACTTTTGCTATTTCTTTAATAGGTGCTTCGTATCCCAATACGTTACCAATATGCGCTAAAGAAACAATTTTGATATCTTTGTCTTTATTAAATGCATTCTTAACTGCATCAACAGTAATCCTGTTATCAATTACATCAACAAACGCTACTTTAGCACCTGTTAATTCACAAATACGATACCAAGGAATGACATTAGACGCATGTTCTACTTCAGAAAGAAGAATCTTGTCGCCTTTCTTTAAGAACTTTAAGGCATAGCCATAGGCTACTAAGTTAATAGCTTCTGTATCTCCCGAAGTGAAAACTACTTCGTTTTCATCACAGTTAACGAATTTTGCGATACTTTGTCTTGTTTTAAGGACTTCAACATCCATGTTATAGCAAAGATCATAGTCACCACGATGACTATTCGCATTCATTTCTAAATAATATTTATTAATCGCATCTATAACACATTGAGGTTTGAATGTAGTTGAGGCGTTATCTAAATAAACAAGGTCTTTTCCTTGCATCTTTTTGCCATTTAACATTGGAAAGTCTTTTCTAATCTTATAAACGTCGTACATTATATTCTTTCCTCGATGTTCTTATTAATTTCATTAGCGGTCACTTCATCAAAGCCCTTTAAAATTGGCTTTAAATAACCAAGGGTAATGAGCAATTTTGCTTCATCCACAGTTAAACCTCTAGAGGTTAAATAGAAAATGTGGTCATCACTCACTTTTCCTACCACTGCCGCGTGACTTGCCTCAATATCATTTTCATCAATTTTAAGGATTGGTTTAGCAATAGCTTTACAGTCATTATCAAAGACAACAATTTTAGCGTTTTGATGACTCTTTGAATGGTGACAACCATTTAAAATATGGGATATTCCAGAGAAGATAAGTTTAGAAGTATCTTTACACACTCCATAGTTATCAATCTTACCAAAAGTATTTGGATGATTATGGAAAATAGACACTGCAATTTGTTTATCGTCTGTCTTGTCTGAAAGCGAGGCTAAGTGCCACTCGCAAGTCGCGTTATCTTTATTTAAATTAATAGCTGCTTCTAAATGATTAACATCTTTACTAAAATCAGCAAAATAGACGATAATTTTAGAATTTTCTCCAATATTTGCCGTAAATTTCAGGTTTTTAACTGGTTTATTAGCAAACATCGCTAATCTTACAAATGAGTTATCTTTTACATAAATATTGATCTCATTTACACTTTCAAAATTAGAGAGATTAAGTTCAACATCTTTATTAGACTCAACATCAAAAACAGTAGATACTTCTTCTACATTAAATTGATAAGATAAGTTCTCTCTAACAATGATGCTTTTCATATAGATATTCTTTTATTTAATTGATTCTTTAACAGCGCAAGTACCAATAGAAACTTCATTCATACTTGCTTCTTCTTTTTCAATATTAATTCCAAGCTCAGTTTTGATAAATTCATAACCGTTTTGATCAATTCTCTTAATTAAGGATTTGTCACCATCTAAAACGATACGTCCATTAATCATAACAATCGCTCTTGTAGGTTGGATTAAGTCAAATAATCTAGCATAGTGAGAGATGACTAAAAATCCCATTCCTTTATCTTCTTGTTTGTTGATTGCGTCAGCGACAATTTGAATCGCATCAACATCTAATCCAGAGTCAATTTCATCTAACATTGCAATTCTTGGATTGAGTAAAAGAAGTTGAAGAATCTCATTTCTCTTCTTTTCTCCTCCACTGAAGCCTTCATTTAAGCTTCTTGTAGCTAAATCAAATGGCATCTTAAGTTCTTTAGTTGCTCCATCAAGCATTTTATAGAACTTATATGTAGAAATTTTCTCTTCGCTTGTAGCGTTTACCGCTGCTCTAAGAAAATCTGAATTAATAACACCAGGTACTTCAGCAGGGTTTTGTAATGCTAAAAATAGACCAGCTTTTGCTCTTTCATCGGTAGATAAATTGGTGAGATCTAAATCGTCTAAATATATGGTTCCAGAAGTAATTTTGTATCTTGGATGACCCATGATAACGTTTAAAAGAGTGGATTTACCATGTCCATTAGGACCTAATAAAGCAACTGTTTCGCCTTCTTTAATTTCGGTAGTTACACCTTTTAATATTTCTTTTCCATCTACAGAAACATGGAGATCTTTGATTTTTAATGTAGCCATATTTTCTACCTCAACGCCGTAATATTTTAATTCCCTGTGTAGGACAATATCAAACAATATGATAAAAGAAATTACGTTTTATGCTCCTGCGTATAGCGTATGAAATAATTAAAATTATTATTGCACGCGCAATTCAATATAAGTAAAATATACACGCTATGTATTTTAGAAAAGGAGAAAAAACAAGATGAAAAAAAGCAAACTATCACTTGGTTTAGTTACTAGTTTCATCGGTGCACTCGCTTTAACATCTTGTGGAAGTGACGATACAAGATATTACATTTCCCCAAGCCTTACCTCCATCGTAGACTTTATCGGTTATAATAGCGCAACTGATAAACTCACAGTCGATGTTGATAAGTTCTATAGCGAGTACGGCGATAGCGAAGTTGGCACAAACTTATTCTATAACGCTGTCCTTGAATCATTAATCCGCTACGAATACAAAGGATTAAGTGAAGATCACTCGGACTTAAAAGCCTATGCCACTATTGAAAAAGAGGCTAATGAAAAAGTTATTGCTCAACAAGACATTGCCTTAGCAAACGCCGGATCAGACGGCGATTACGAAACCGAATTGGCGAAGATTTTCAAATCATTCAATGTTGAAAACATTCAAGGCCTCAAAGAACATTTCGTTTACGAACTTGAGAAAGAAGCTCTCAGCGATTGGTATTTAAAGACATCGATGCCTGAAGTAAAAGATCAATACCTTGGTATTGAATCAGTTTCAGTCACAGATGACCAAAACAATACTGTCACTCACTGGGATCCAATTGAACAAGGCGCAGATAAAGAATACGCTTCTGTATTCCCATATCACATTCAACACATTTTAGTTAACTTAGGCGCTGATGCTAATGATTACACTAGAGCAACCATTACTGAAGCTGAAGCCAAAAAACTCTACGAAGTTGTCCGTAAATTAATTTCCGGAAAATATAGCTTCGAAGAAGTCGCCTTCAAACACAGTGATGATTCAAGCAAATCCAGCTTTGGTGACGCTGGTATCATGTCTACACAAACTAACTTTGTTAATGAATTCAAACTTGGTATTTATGCTTACGACGCTATCTTAAGTGGCGTTAACAGCGAATTACCAGCAGAAGATGATCAAGGAACAAAGTTCCATGATTCAACTGAAGCAATCTACAAAGCCTTTGGCTTAGATGCAGATGCTCAAATCAAAGTTGGAACAACTGTTACTGATGATCACCACGTTGAAAACAAATATAAAAACGTTCAAGCCGCTATTAAATCTGAAATGAGAGATAACGTTAAAACTGCTATCACAGGTTATATTGATGATCAAAGCAAATTTGATGTTCTCCCAACCGTCCCATGGGATGTCTTCAGAAAATTAAATGACTACGCTGAAGAAAGTGAAACCGAATATAAATTCGAATCCTCTTCTGCTAGCTACCCACGTAACGTTTTATTCAACCAATTCCTCAACTTCCGTTCCCCATTCATCATTACAAATGAGGATTTAGGATCATTTGATGGAGTTGATGATAAAATCACAACTTCTGTCCACGATTTCCAAGACGATCAAAGTGACCTCTACCTTGAAAGTGATAACTTCAAAGGTAAAGATGTTACCGGTATCAATTTAGGCACAATCGGTGGAGATGAAGTTAAAGCCTTAACCACCTCTAACAACGATGTTGTTATCGGAGTCCGTTCCACATATGGAATTCACTTCATGGTCATGAGAAAATCCGTTTTCAAAGGCACCAATGAAAAATCCACATATATCGGAAAAGACGAACAAGGACAAGCTGTTGTTAAGACCAAAGACAATATCACCTTACAAGATTACTACACAACTGATACACCAGACGCTCACAATTACCCAGAATCAACATACGTTAACTGGGCAACAAGCGATGATCCTTCCTACTATACAAAAAGAGCAGATACTATCAAAAACAAACTCAAAGGTTCTGATTCAGGCGATGTCTTTGATGCCGCTTATGACTACAGAATCTACACCATGCTCTTAGAAGCAATTGGAGAAGATAAGATTACCTTCTTTGATTCCTCTAAAGGTGATGTTGTTAGTAAAAATATCAAAGATAAGATTGATAACTTAAGAGCGAATAAGTTTGATTCTAACGAAACCACACTTAATCAATCTTGGGAAGACTATCTTACCCAATTAGCAAAACAAAACTACTTCAGAGGACTCTTAAATAAAGATGTTAAGTTATTACCATCTAAGTGTGTCTTCTTATGGGGTAAAGCAAACGCAGGCGAAGAAACCGCTCAAAAAGCATTCGAAGAAGGAGGAGATTGTTATGCCAAGTAAGAAATTTGCTAAATTAGCAGTACTCTCCTTATTAGGAGTCTTAAGCTTAGCGAGCTGTAGTTCAGATGAATCATCTGATGAAATCATCGCTAAACCATCTACATATTGGAACCCAATCGTTCAAATTGAAGATGGAGAAGGTAAATCTCATGGATTAGATATTTGGAATAATATCCAAAAGATCGTCTATGACGCAATGCGCGAAGGTGACTTAAAGAGTGAAGTCATGAAAAAAGTCATGTACATGTATGCTGAAAGCATCTATGGTTCATATGACGCCTATACCGCTAAAGATTATGGAAATGACTACATTACCTTAAAAGCGGCTGTTGAAGATGCTAAAACATCAACTCACACAGAAGCTGACAAATTCATTAGAGCCCACCGTGTCTATTGGAGAAAAGACGCTGATGGCAAACACATCGACGATCAAGGTAATCCAGTTAATGATTCTTTACCAAACTGGGAAGTCTCTAACTTTGAAAGAGAAACCTTAATCGCTAAATATGATGGTATTGAATTACGTATTAAAGAAGCGATGTATAACAAAGCAACTACATCTGCTCAAACCGCGAACCACTATTTTGATGAATATGAATTCGTGAAGAGCTTACACAAAGATGCCAAATCAGTTGACTGGGATGCCGCTAACAAATACGTTCCAAATGATGCAAACGATCCAAGTGCAGGCACACACCCATATATCAAAGACAAACTCGTCTTAGTGGATTACATGCTTGAAAAAGAAGATGTCTTCGTTGATACCACTTTAGTGCCAGATGATCCTGATGATCCAGATGGACCAAAACATCAAAAGAATCCAAATGGTTTACTCCACAGAGAGTTATACCAAAACGATGCAAAAGGTATCACATACATTCAAGATGAAATTCTTGAAGGTGTCTATGGCGACCTCTTAATCGAACAATACTTATTAGATGAAGAAATCGCTGTTGTTAGAGATAGCCGTGCTAGAAGAATCAATGTCTTAAAAATTGAAAAATATGATGGCTTCTCCAATAACGCTGACGCATTAAAAGATGATTTATTAAATCAAATCTATCATGCAGCAGACGTCGTACCAACCGTTGCCTCTGGCTTAAGAACTGATGTAGAAAAGATTAACGATTACTACACTGAATTATTTGAAGCTTATGCGACAGTAAATAAAGGTATGTATAACGAAATTAGTCAAGCTCCACTTGGTTCATTAGTGGCGGATATCATGAGTAGAATTTCTACTGATACTGATATTTACGAAAAGAACGAATCTGGAGATTACTATAACCACACTTCCTATGGTGATTTAATGGAAGAATATGGTAAATACGAAGAAATGCTTGATCCAGCAAATGAAAAAGACTTCGATAAGACCTTATACAACAAATTCACCGATGAAGGAAAAATCTCTTCTGAAGAAGGTTTAAGAAGAAAAGTTACTGATCTTGATCAAAATCAAACTATCACTAAAGGATGGTATGTCCAAAACTCACAACCAACTTTAGATGGAAGTGGTAAGATCAATTCTCGTTTATTCACTATGACCGTCGCTAATGAAAAGATGGAAATTGGTGATTTAGAACCAAACTCAGTGTCTTCTGAAAACTACGAAAGAATGGCAAGACTTGATAGATTCCAACTCAACGAAGCTGGAGATGCTTACGAATTAAGAGACGAACTTAGTTCTGAAGAAAGTAAATATCTCTGTTCTATTAACGGAGCCTACTTCCTTAAATTCGATAACAAGTCTGAAAGTGACTATCAAAAATATCCATATGGAGGAGACATCATCCTTGAAGATGATAACGCCTACTATGTCGTTCTTGTCTTAGAAGCTGTTAAAGATAGTAAACTCAGAAGTAAAGGTGATGCATCTTATGCTTCTAGTAGAGGAACTGATATCTTAACAAACATCATTGATGAAGTTTGTAAGAAATCCGCAGAAACTGGTAGCTATGCTTCCTTAAGTAAGGAATACTGGCTCAAGAAGATGAAACTCTACTACCATGATGATGCAGTCATGAGTTACTTCTTCGATAACTATCCAAATACATTCAATTAATAGACAATTAACCAGGTAGAACTTCTATCTGGTTTTTTGTTTACCCTTAATTGAAAATTAATAAGTATGTTCCTATAATTAGATTTAGGAGATGATGTATATGGAAAAAGATGTCTTTTGTAAAATAGTAGATGGAGAAATACCGTGTCATAAATTATATGAAGATGATGATGTACTCGCCTTCTTAGATATTTCTCAAGTCACAAAAGGACACGCTTTAGTAATCTCAAAGAAACATTACGATAACTTCTTAACCATTCCTCAAGAAGAAATGCATAAAGTGATGGATGTCGCTCAAAGGATTGGACAAATTGATATCAAATTCTTAGGAGCGAAAGGAGTTAATATCCTTACAAATTGTTATGAGGCCAGTGGACAAACAGTAAAACACTTCCATGTCCACGTAATTCCTCGTTATGAAGGAAATGAAGGCTTTATCTTAGAGATGAAACAAAACCAAGAAGATCTTAATCTTCCTAGCATCGCTAAAGCGATTAAAAACGAACTTAAATAAGTTAAAAGGAGTGAAAATCAAAATCACTCCTTTTCTTGTATATAAATATATTATTTATTAGGTTTATATAAGTATCTTCCGTCTAATGGATATACTTTTTGAGAAAATTCTCCTGGTTTAACTTCCTCTAGCGCTTTATCAATAACTAGCATCTTACTATCTAAATTATCAATCATAGAAATAAGTAGAGCTTCTTTAGTCATAGGTAATACTGGAGAACCAAATTCATATTGTCCGTGGTGAGAAAGAATTATATGTTCTAGTAGAACTGGAACTTCACTAGTGATATTAAGTTCTTTCGCGGCAATTCGTAATTCTCCACACATAATTGATATATGGCCTAATAATCTTCCTTCAGTGGAATATTTATAAACAGCAGGTCCTTCTAACTCAATTAATTTACCAAAGTCATGGAGCAAAGCACCTGTAACCGCGAGGTCTCTATTAATATTTGGATAGAAATTAGAGAAATAATCGACATGCTCCGCGATACTAACAGAATGCATTAATAAACCACTAGAGAATTCATGATGAACAGAACTTGCCGCGGGAGCAACATATATTTTTTCATCATATTTCTTAATGAAATAATCAAGTAACTTTTTACAGTCACTGTCTTTAACTGATTTAACTAGTTTTTCAAATCTACTTACTAATTCTTCTTTAGGAATTGGAGGAGCTTTGATAAATCTAGTTGGATCCACTAAATCGTTATCAACTTTAGAAGCAGAAAGAATCTTTCCTTGAAGCGCATCATTATATTTAATGATTTCAATCATTACCTCCACTATATTTCCAGTAACGAAAATATCGAGGTCTTTATCTTCTACTTCCCATTTCTTCGCGTTTAAAGCCCCACTACAGTCACGAAGTTCAACGTTTAGGTATAAGGAGCCACTTTTATTTGTTCCTTGGCTTATAGAGCCTATTAGAGCCTGAACAATTAATCGATCTCCTTCTAATAGTTCTTTAAGTAACTTCATATTCTAATATTCCTCCTTCTCTATCTTAGAGAATATATCTTTATATCGATATCCTTTGCTTAATAAAGACGATATCAATTTTTCTTTAAGTTCTTTCCCTTTATATTTTCTTTTAAGTCTCTCTTTTGCTTTCAAGTAATCTTTATCTAACTTATTATTTTCTTCTTTCTGATTAACTTCTTTAATCATAGAAGAATATTTTAAAGCGATATCGCTTTCAAATCCTTCTAAGATATACGCATTATAGATATGAGACTTCTTACTTGAGTAGTTATATTTATCATATTTCTTCTCAAGTTTAGGAAGTAATGTCTTTGCTTTTTTATTTTCAATAGATTCAGAAAACTTAAGTTTTCTAATCTTTTCTTCAAAGATTCCTTTTTCATTAAGTTTCTTAATGATCTTATGTTTACCGTAATTTAAGGAGTTACAGTATTCCACATAATCATTCATATAAGCGTCGTCATCAATGAGGTCATACGCTTTTAAGGTGGAGATAACTTTATCTACTTCTTTTTTAGATCCACCTTTACTATATAGCTTTTCTCTAAGTTTATATTCTGAATACATACTTTTTTGTCTAATACGCATAGCATATTTGAGTAAAGACGCAATGTTGTTATATTCTTTGATTTCTTTATATTCTTTAGAAGATACTTCTTTTCCTTCATAAAGATAGAAGTTAGGATACACTTCTTTATCTAAATCTAACTTCTCTTTACAAAAGTAGACAGTTACTTTACTTTTAAGAATTTTAATTTTGGTTATTTTCATTGTTAAAAATCTCGTCTAGATTTACTTCTCCATCAGTACAGTAAATAGTGTCCACTGGGAAATAAGATCTATGCATATTCATTCCTGGAGAATGCATAAATATACTTCTAAACTCATCGGAAGTGCCGTTATAGTTAATTCTTTCTAACTCGGTTGGAGCCATGAATGTATTCATAGAAAGATATTTAAAGTTTTTGCCTAGAGTTATTTCTTTAAAATTGCAATTGGCAAACGAACCCATTATGTATTCACAGGAATCTGGAAGAATTACATGATCGCCAAGTCTACAGCCAAAGAAGGCTTGTTCATAGATTGTTTTTAAACCGTTACCAAAAGAAACTTCTAGGGAACCACAATTGAAGAAGACACTATAGTAAATTACTTCAAGGCTATTAGGTAAGGTGATTTTGTTCAGATTGCCGCAATAAGCGAAAGCGCTGCTTTCAATAGCTGTTATGCCTTCATCTAAAATAAGTTCACCATTTGTGAATTCTTTTTTAGGTGGGCAATGCATTAAGGCTTCTCTATGACTTTCATCTCCACGTCTATATAAAATTCCTTCTTTGGAGTATAAAGACTGATTTTCTTCATCTACATCAATAGAAACTAAGCTCAATCTTTGTCTACTATTTGATCCACCAAAAAGATTTGAAACACTAAAATCATTAATATATTTATTAAAATAAATATTTTCAATCGTGTGTTGTTCTCTTAAAGCAAAAGTATCAATCGAATCAACTATTGCTTCTCCATGTATTCCGTCATCATAATTTTCAGGTATTCTTACTGACTTAGGGAAGATGTTTCTATGATTGCCCATGAAACAATAAGAATTTGATTCTTGATTATAAGAGAACATCATATCTTTAACGTCAAGTTCATCAACATTAAGAATTGGTATGTATTCATACGTATAGTGAGCAATGAATTCTTCGTGAGTGGTATATTCCATACTGACATTTTGAGTATCAAAGATTAACGCGATAAGATTACCTCTGAGGTCAAAACGCACAGTAATATCTTCAATGATATGATCATCAATGTTGTAATCTTCAGCGTTTTCTCGATCAAATTCTTCACGTATTGTAGCTTCATAATAACTACCTACGTAGCATTTAACACCTTCCATGACTTCAGGTTGCTGTTCCGCCATTTCAGCGTAATAACTCATCGTTCTATTTTGAGAGCCGTTCATGGTTTCTCGATATGTGTAATTGAATGGTTGCCAAGCCCCTCCGTAATAAAAATACTCCAAATCTCCATAAAGATCTTTATCAGAGATACCAGCATCACCTTTTGATGATGTAATAGTCCTAGTCGCATAAATCTTGTTATAAATCTGAGGATAGTTCTTTGTTAACTTTCCTAATCTAATGAACTCTTCTCCAGTTACTTCTTTTAGAGGAACATCTACAGGTACAGTAGGTGTTTCTTCTTGATTTGAGTTACAACCAATAACTCCAATGGATAAAAGGGAAGTAAAGAGCATTAATGGGATGTTCTTTTTCATAACGATGATTTCTCCTTTCTAGGACGATATATAAGAGTGTATAAACAGGCAATAAATAGAGGAATGATAAACATAAGGCTTCTCCACAATAATAAAGAGGCTCTAGCGATATTCTCTGTATCATAGAATTTAGGCCCATAAGTTGGATAGAA
Organism: Bacilli bacterium; assembly: GCA_045226015.1. Taxonomy (GTDB): domain Bacteria; phylum Bacillota_I; class Bacilli_A; order RFN20; family CAG-826; genus UBA2450. The sequence continues at coordinate 88,205 of JBGVBY010000004.1, forward strand.
GAGTTGATAGAAGAATAATTCACTCACTAAAGAACTTCCTGGAATAGGAATGATACAGGTTACCATTTGATGGAGATTAGATAATAATACTGAATCAAAATAAGATGCATATTCTGAAGTATTACCTAAAGATAATCCACATAAATATGGAACAGAATATGAAATAGTAATATAGATAACAAAACACACAACACTTATAAGCAATGTTGGAATATGTTTAGATAATGTTTTTAAGTTGCCTCTAAAGTTTACAATCGCATCATCAAGTTTAGATTGCTTGTCTTCAATGTTTTTAAGTAAATGAAGTTTCTTTAATAGTCTTAAGATTGGCCCTCTAACAAATCTATAGAATCCATTCCAATATGAGATGAAATAGATAAAGGCTATGGAAAGAACATTAAATGCGAAACCAATAGAAACAAGTAACCATAAAGATATATTCGCATTACTACTACTAAAGGATATGGATATATATCCAATCTCAGTAATTAGGTTGTGTTTAACTATGATAGTAATAAGTCCATATAAAATAAGCGCGATTTGATAAACGATAGAGTACATCGCTAGTACACTTAAAGCGTCGCTTACTTTGACACCTTGTTTATGATAGACATATGTTTCCATAACGTGACTACCAAGTCCTGCAGGAGTCACCATGCGATATAAGGAACCAATTTGATCTATTGCTATTGCTCTATGAAATAAATATTTCTTTTCAAATATTCTTGTATAGCAAAATATAACAATTGACCTCACTAAGATAATTGCGATAACAACTGCAAAGATTGCAACTATATACCAAATGTTCGCAGTCTTAAGTGTTTCCCATATATCATTTAGCTTATTTCCTACTGTTAGATAGAACGCTAAAGAGGTCAAACCTAAAACAAATATTAAATAGATAACATATCTAATTATTTGTTTTTTTATATTGGTCTCTGTCATATAAATAAATATAACACACAAAGATAAAGAAAAGGATGATTTATCATCATCCAATCACTTTATGTTTTAGTAAGAAACTATATAAGTTATAACAATGTAACATCAAGAATATTCTTTGTTTTCTATTCTTTTCTAATAGAACTTTACTACCTTTGTTATATCTTTCTTTTAGACCTTTCTTAAGAGCCTTTAGGTATTTCTTTTTAGCCTCTTTATCATAGACAAGTCTATCTAATATATCGAAGTGAGCGATGACAATCGCTGCATCGATATACGCTTTATGTGAAGCGTAGTTATTATCTTTTAGATACGTATCAATTTGATAACAAGATTTAATAGTCTGTAGTTGTCTTTCATTAAATGATGAATAGAAAACACTGTTATTTCTAATCATGTAATCATATAACGCGATAGAGTGATGAATAACATGTCTACATTTAAAAACATAACGAATCACAAAATCTAAATCTTCATATAAAGTTAATGATTCATCTAATCTTAGTTCACCTATGAGTTCTTTTTTAAAGAGTTTATTACATAAGTGACCCGCAAATCTATTTCCAATAAGGATGTTATTAATCGCGTCATCTTTATTAAAAATAGCAACACTTCCATCTTCAAAAGTGTTTTTATTTCCATCTATTACTGTAGAGAAGTTACATATTGATAAATCAATATCTTCTTTAGAAGTGATATCACTATATAAAGTAGAAATGAATTTTGGTAAAACTAGGTCATCACTATCGATGAAGGCAACATATTTGCCTTTCGCGATATCTAAACCCTTATTTCTACTACTAGAAGGACCACCGTTTTCTTTATGGATGGCTTTGATTCTAGAATCAGATTTAGCAAGTTCATCACAAAGCTCACTTGATCCATCAATTGAGCCATCATCAACAAGAATAATTTCAATATTGTTATAGTCTTGATTTAAGATTGCTTGTACACTCTTAAATAAGTAGTCTTTAACGTTATATACTGGAACAATAATTGATATTAAATCTTTTTGATTCATATATGTTAGTGTTTAGGGGTGTGGTTCGCTAAGAATTCGTAGAAGAGTTTAATCGCACACCAAGAAGTAATATCGTTGATATCTAAAGGTGGAGATACTTCTACGATATCTAAGCAATAGATGTTATCTAGCTTTGCTATATTTTCAAATAATGTTTTGATCATAAATGGAGTGAGTCCACATGTCTCAGGTGTTCCTGTTCCAGGAACATAAGAGGCATCTAAGGAATCAATATCAAAAGAAATATAGACCGCATATTTATCATTATTAAGTTTTTTGAATATGGATTTCGCAATCTTCTCCATTCCTATATCCATAACGTCACTTGCTTTATATAGATTGACATCATTCTTTCTATTAATGAGATAGTCATATCCATCTTTTTCAAATTCTCTGATACCAATCATATAGAGGTTTTCATCTTCTAAACCGTTATCGATTGCTCGACGAACTGTACAAGCATGAGAATATTTGCTTCCTAAATAGATATCACATATATCACAGTGTGCGTCTATATGAATAAGAACGGGGATTTTATTATCTTCTTTAGCTTTTTTAATGAACTTTTCTTGAAAAGGAATAGAGATAGAATGATCTCCTCCAAATATTACTTTAAGTTTATCATCATTAAAGATATTGGAGTTTTTCTCAATATCATTAAATGAATGGACTTCAAAATCATCATTATCAAATACTTTGATATGACTAAGTGGCTTTCCATCCATTGAATACGCGGGTAACCAATAAGAAAGTTCTCTTAATTTTTGAGGAGCTTTCATTGAACCTGCTCCTATAGAGCAGTTACAATCAAAAGGAACTCCATATATCACTACATTAGATTCGTTATAGTTTTTAGTTAATATATCTCTAAATTCTTTCATAAATATTAGCTCTTTTTAATCTTGTCTCTTATTTGTGTACTGCTAGTGCCTTTTGTGTACGGGAAATACACTATTTCGACACCTTTATCTTTAAAATATTGTTCGTATTTTTTAAAACGCTCTGTACCTTTATAGTCATCTCCAACAAATAATTTATCGTAATGATATAAATCCCATGCATCAGAATCCTCATCTAGTGATTCATGAACTTCGTCTACATACTTAATTGACTTAAGTATCTCAACTCTCTCTTCGAAAGGAATAAATGTTTCTTTCCCTTTCCATGATCCGCTTTTATGGACGCCAACAATTAAATAATCACATTGTTCTTTTGCTTTTTTTAAAATGTTTAAATGTCCAATATGAAACAAATCAAAAGTTCCTGATAAATAACCAACAGTGATTATTTTTCTATTGTTAATACGATTATTGTTCATCTTGTAGTCATAACTTGATAAAGCGAATGATTTAGGATCATCAACGAATCTCTTTTTAATGTCACTACATAATTCCTCATCCAAAGCTACTTCATCAAGTTTGTTGTTTGTTGCATAAACGATTAGTTTTGCGTGTTTCTCTAATAACTTGATGTCTGTTTCTCCTCCATTGAAAGAAGAACCATTAAATGCAGTTGCATATCCATATGTGATTCTATTTATAGAACCGCTCTTAAATAATTCAACATTTAAAGCCTTTATTAGCATGGATAAAGATGATTTAGCGGCACTATAAACAGCAGCAAGTGGAGTAACCACTTCTCCGGCAATGGAGCCCATAGCAAAGCATTTAACATCATCTTTGCTTAACAACCTTTGATAGAAACATTTCAATATCTTAATTGTTGAATATGAATTCACATATAGTAACTTATTAATTTCAGATTCTGATAAATCTTTAAATGGTTTGATTGATCCAATACCAGCAGTAATAAATAATGCATCTATATTTGAAAAATCAATATCACATTTAAAATATGACTTAGATAAATCTAAAAATGAAAAAACAACGTTATCGAACTTTATAAGTGGCTCAACAATATCAAAAACGTATACTTTATCGTATTGATCATTAATTTCATTTAATATTGCTAATCCAAGGCCACGAGAGCCTCCAATAATTACCGCATTTTTCATGCCGTAATTCTAACACGTTGTTATTAATATTTGTATATTAATATGTTACTTATTTCTTGAAAACAATAATTCCAACGATTTTTCTATAGAATTACCGGTACAAGAAACAAATGAATCAAAATATTTTTTAGTATTCAAAATTTCTTTTTGAATATCCATATTTTTAATCAATTCAAGTAAATTGTCTTCGTCTTTTATTACACCTGAAGTAAAGAATGGATTCAAGTCGTAAACGAGGCCACGTTCTTTTGAATAATCATCATAATCAGGAGCAAAGCAAAACATAGGTTTGCCTAAAATGGAGAAGTCTGTAAAGCAACTTGAATAATCAGAAACAAGAATATCCGCAATTAAATATAATGATGCAATATCGTCAATACTTGTAACATCTATAACGTTTTTAATACTGCCAATATTGTAATCATTTGTAATTGAATGAGCTCTAAACAAAACAATGTAATCGTCTCCTAATGTCTCAACCCATTTTTTGAGATTGAATGAAAAACCAATATCATATGTTTTTCCTTTGTTAGAGCTTTCTCTCCATGTTGGAGCAAATAATATATATTTCTTATTCTTCGGAAAACCATATTTCAAAAGAAGCTCATCCTTGATATCTTTATTATCTTTATTTGAGAATAAAATATCTTCTCTTGGTCTTCCAATTGTATAAACATTTTCAGGTCTAGCGTTAAAGTTATTAATAAAACTCTGTTTTAAAAATTCGCCGTCAGCAAGAATATAGTCAATATTAGTGAAGTTATAATCTTTTCTGTTTCTAACCGCGTTGCCAATTGTTTTAGGGCCTGTGCCGTGCCATGTATTTAAGCAAATATTTCTTTTTCTTTTTATTTTAAGTCCTCTTTCAATATTAACATTTGTAATCCAATACCCTGCTTTAAGAGCGGTAGCAAAATATCTAAAAGAGTCTTGTTTTACTATTTTACATGGGACTTTACCCTTAAATGCTTTTGGATTAGTAAATGACCATACACATTTATAATCTTTATATTTTTCGTCATTAATTATTCTTTCAAATAAAACACGAGGGCTGTCATTAAAACATTTTCCTCCAAATGAATTAAATAAAATGAGCTTTTTATCAATCCTGACGAATAGAGCAATGAATCTATAGAATAATGAAAAACAAAAGACATATGTCTTTTGGACAAACGAATTATTTTTAATAAGATATTCTATTCGTTTCATTTTATCCCTCTATATTTTTAATGTACGAATCTAATGAGTTAACAAATCGCTTTTGATACCCGCCGGACAAAGAATAATTATACATATATTCCCTAACGTTATCATTATTTATTAAAAATGATAACTTATTTGCTAATTCATCGACATTACCTAGTGGAACAACATATCCATTTTTACCTTCGTCGATTAAATCTTTAGCTCCGCTTGTATCAGTTGAAATAGATGGGGTTCCTAATAATAACGCCTCCATTAAAGAATTTGAAAAACCTTCATAGTTAGATGATAAGCAAAATATAGATGCTTCGCTTATCTTATCTTGGACGTTCTTAATTGAATCAAATATTTTGACTTTATCGTTTATTTTTTTGCCATTAATACAATTAACTAATTCGGCTTTTAAACCACCGCTACCATAGAAATGTAGTTCATAATCATTGCTTGATTTATTATTAATTAATTTAGCAAATGAATCGATTAATAATTTTTGGTTTTTGGATTCGTCATATCTTGCTGCGTTAATAATAATCTTTTTCTTTTGAGAAAAGGTTGTTGGTTTGGCAGTCAAGAAAACAGGATTAGGTATAACAACAGATTTCTTCTTAATCTTATCAGTAAAATAATTTAATTCCTGATTGGTTTGGCAAATCAATAAATCAGCTTTTGGATATAGTCTTTTCGACATAAACCTCGCCAATTTACCTCTTGTGTCATATCTTGGATCATTTCTTTCAGAAATCACCAATCTACAATTATGTTTGCTCTTTTTAACACCAAGAATAACCAATAAATTAATTCTACAAACGAACGAAACAACAATATTCGGTTTAATTGAATTAATTGTATTCTTAATACTCTTTATCCAATAAAATGTGTTTTTTAAATATGATTTATTCTCTCTAGCAAGAGATATTAAATGTATTCGAGAATCAAGATCGTATACCTTTTTATTTGATAGAACAGACACTATGTATACTTCGTATCCTTTATCTAAAAATGAGTGAGCTAAAAGAGTAATAACTTTTTCTGCACCACCCCAACTTAAACTACCAATAAAAAACATTATCGATTTATTCATTGAGAAGCTCCTTCTTATGTCTTCTACGACGTAGTTTTCTTCTAAGCATTTTAAACGACTTTAATAGAGAAAATTTCTCAACCATGCAGTCAACAACAAACTCATTATCACTTAGTTTATTTAATGTATGCATTCTCTTAACGCTCTTATCGAATCCAAAAGAAACGGGTGATAATTCTTCGCCTTCTTTTGAAATTAATACCTTATCGTTACAAATCGTTACTTCTCTAACGAAAATTGATTCACCATATTTGTTCTTAGAATTTTGAAATGGAACAAGCGTTTTCCCTTTTGACAAAAATGAATTACCGGCAGGTCTATATTGTTTATCTGCATCATCAATCAATAGAGTGGATTTTACCTCATAATTCTCAAAATCAATAATTAACGAGTATAGTTTTTTATTTATTGAATCATAAGTTACAAAGAGCCCTTTGTAATCAATTATTTTTAATAAAGCAGTATCTACAAACTCACCATCGAGTAATTTCTTTTTTAACTTAATTGAGTTGGGGAAATCTTCGAACTCATATAGATAAATACCTAGTCTCTCGCTTGATTCTGGTATCATAAATATCTTTTTATTAACTTCAAATACATTAGGGAATGAATAATGATATTCGTCGTTAAGTAACATGGTTAATGAGCTGTAATTATCTTTGCTAGAAAGAACCGCCAATTTACCTGTTTCTTTTTTCTTGTTAAAAGCCTCGACAAACAAATAGTTTACATTGTTTAAAGTAAATAAAAATGGATCAGCGTACCAATAATTCTTTTGAGGAATAATAAAAGACTTTTGATTGTTTTTAAACAAACAAACTTTCCAATCTCCTGCTAAAAACAATTTATTAAATATATTGCTCATAGGACCTCATCAAATATTTTATTCATTTGAGATACAACTTTTTCAGATGAATAATCCTTAACTTTTTCAACGTTGTGTTTAGATATCTTATCTAAATCTTTGCTGCGCACCATATCTTTCATCTTCGAAGATATATCATCGATGTCTTTAGGATCAAAAACAAATCCTGATTCATCATCCATCCAGTCGCTTAAGCCTCTTTTATTAGAAACTAAGCAAGGTAGACCTGCCGCCATAGCTTCTCCAACAGTTCTAGAAAGGCCTTCTCTAAGAGATGTTGAAATATAGCAGTTAGAGATTTGAAGAAGTTCTTTCACATCATTTCTATATCCAAGAAGCTTAATGGTTTCACGTAATCCGTTTTTGTTAATATATTTTCTAATCTTTGTTTCTTGCGGACCTTCTCCGCATATTAATAATTTATAACCATCTTTGCTACCAAAAGATTTGTTGAAAGCCTTAACGGTGTTAATAACATTTTTATTATTGTTGAGTTCACCGATCGATATAAAAACAAAATCATTTCTTTTGAGATCTAATTCCTTATAGAGTTCTTTCTTTTTGTTTTCACTAATTTGAACCGATTCATAATTCTCACCACTACCATTAACCATGTAAACATGGTGACTATTGTTTCTTAATTTAAACTTCGAAACGCTTCTATAATCTTCATTATTAATAGTAATCAGAGAGTCGGTATATTTAGCTAATCGTTTTTCTAATAATTTATAAACAAACCCAAGTCTTGGTCCACCTTTAAAAAACAAGAAACCGTGAGCTTGATAGATAATAGTCTTAACTTTTGCTTTTTTGCCACATAGTCTGCCATGAAGGCCACCAATGGGTGTCGAACAAAAAATCAAATCGGTTTTGTTGTTCTTTAAATAATTAAGAATGATTTTTCTAGTCTTAATATTATTAAAAGAAAATGGGTTTGTTTCTGATTTGGTGTTTAATATTTCACATGGGAAAGTAGACAAATCAAATTTTGCTGTCGAAAAATTAGCAGCCCAAGTAATTTTATATCCTCTTTTCATAAGAGGATTAATTATAGTTTCAACAGCACCGCCGGGTATTTTACGAATTTTATTGCTAATAATTAGAGCTCTCATTTTATCTTCCTTTTACAGCTCCAAATATTTTTAATATTGTGTACACAAACAAACTGATATCAAAAAATAAATCTACTCTAGATGCATACTTATGATCCCAAAAAGCTTTAAATTCAGGATCATGCTCTCTTTGCATCTTGATTTGAGCGTATCCTGATAAACCAGGCTTAACATCATAGGCATTAGGAGTATATTTAAGTCTGCAACTTCTTAAAAATTCTTCATTATGAGCGCTTCCTGGTCTTGGACCTATGAACGCCATTTGACCAATGAATATGTTAAATAATTGTGGTGTTTCGTCTAACGATGTTTTTCTTAAAAACACACCAAACTTAGTGTCCATTGATGATTGCTGATCATCATTCATATCGCTTGGAGCGAGATTTGGATTAGCATCAACTTTCATAGATCTAAATTTAATCAACTTAAATATCTTTTGATTTTTTCCATATCTCTCTTGTACGAAAAATGGATGACCTTTAGTGACTATCGCGTTAATTGGAATAATCCACCACCAGAAGAAAACTAAGCAAAACAATATGCCAACAAAAGAACCTAATAGGCCTATAAGTCTTTTTAATGGAAAGTATAATTTTTGTCTTCTTTTCATCTACGGTCCTTTTTGCTTGAATATTGTATATTTATTCTTTGATAAAATTAACAAATTCTTTATTAAATTTGTTACAGCTTAGTTCATTTTCTGCTGTATCTCTAGCCGCTTTTCTCATTTTTAAATAATCAGATTCATCAACTGAAACTGCTTTAAAAATGGCTTTTTTAACTTCCTCTTTATTAAATCCTTCGACAATAATAGAATTGTCGCCATTTAAGTATAAACTTAAATCAGATGAAATATTTGTTATTACAGGAACACCATAAAATAATGATTCTGATACTTTGGTTGGGAAGCCGGCTTTGGCGGACTCTTTATCTGGATTTCTAATTAGTATTGAGTAATCTGCAATAGAATATATTCTTTTAATCTCGTCATGAGAAACCTTTCCTAGAAGTACGACGTTATTAACGCTTTCCATAAGTGTCTGTTTTGAAAAATGCTCATTTAGAATCAAATCATTTTCATTAACTCCCGCAATAATTAGCTTGTAGTTCTTATTAGAAAGTTCATTAAATACTTGAACAACAGGTTCTAATAGATCCTTGCGATGAGCAGGATTTCCTATATATACAAAAAGTTTTTCGACACCACCATTCCTTAATTCAATTAATGGCTTTTCGTTAAAAGTAAAGTCATCAACGCTATTAATAAATGGTACACGTAAAACATTACATCCTTTTGATTTATATTTTTCGCATAAATAAGAAGATATTCCAATTACATTATCGTTCTTTTTGATAACTAAATTGTTCAATATCTTATTTGGAAAATATGTAGCAAACAAGGATGACAATTTATGTTGACTAAATGAATGAGATTCAACAATATCAAAAATCAATTTTATATTATTCTTTTTGCAATATTTTCTTATAAGCCTAATAGATGGTAATGGGAAAACGCTATAAATAATAATGCACTCAGGATTGCTGTTTGCAAAAGCATTTAAAATACCTTTGACTTCTTTCTTGGCACATAAATATAAATGAAATTTCTTAAATACTGATTTAGGTGCTTTAGCGTATGGTAAAAGATACACGCTATCGGAATACCCATATATCTTTTGAGGCTCCAAAGAATCTGTAAGAGATGAAACGTAAGATTTATATCCAGATTCAGCTAACATCCTAGCAAAATTAATCACTCTAATCGCCCCAGCTGATTTATCGGGCGCTACAAACGATCCAAAAAATAACACTTTTGGTTTACTACCAACATTATTTACCTGATCAAGAATTGTACTTTCATTATCACTAGATAATCCACTACTACAAATGTCATCAAGCTTAAGTGAGCGCTCTCGGTATTCAACAATGGTTTTATCAAAGTAACTATGATAAATACTATAGAAAATAGATCCAAACAAGGCCACAAACGTTGCTGTTGTCAATAGTTGCATTGATAATACGTAACTGTAAGAAAGGCCGCTTTTATTAATTAAACCAAGCATTAATGGTCCAAACTTAGCTACAAGTATTCCTATTCCAAGAATAAATACAAATAGCAATGAAACAAATATTAAGTGTCCTTTTTTAAACGATTTAAAAACGTTATAAACACCACCGAATAAGAATGGGAGCGCTATAAGTATATCTAAAATAAGAACAAGTTTGATAATTGTAATTAACGGAGAACTTTTATCTGCTTGATATTTATTATATAAATATGTTTGATATTGAAGAGGATTCATGCCATCAATTAAAACATTATTTTGACTAAACTTAGTATCAATTCCTAGAGTAATATTGTTTTCTCTAATGAATGGGTAGAATTCCTTCCAATAAGCATCAATGTATTTATTATTTTGGTTACTAATTCCTAAATATCCGTTATATGAATCTTTAACAAATGTATCAAAATACTTAACACCAATAAATGCGACCGGATCACCAATTTCGTAATAGAAAGTATTTAAATGTCTTTCATTATTTGAATATGAGCCAGCAACAGCAAATCCCATTGTTTTTTCTTCATCCAAATATAACACGTCTCCAACTTGTAAGCCCAAAGCATTCATGGATTCGTCGTTAATAATAATTGCGTTATTTTTAAATTCCTTAACATTTGAATTTACGGAAAGTAAAGAATAGTTGTTTCTAGGAGTTTGATATATATCCGATACTACAAAATCTGAAAAAGCTACATTTAAAATTTCATCATTAACGGTTCTTAATTCATAAGAATCAGAACTAATTCTAACAGCAGCGGAATGAAAAATAAAATCTGAGTTATATGGTTTAGTAAATCCTGTCCATCCTTCAAATGTTTTTTTGCCACAATTAAGTGAAAAAATCACATAATTATTAGAATAAGTTAATGATTTAAGTACCGCTGAATGAAGTGACATATTATAATCAGCAGATCCAAATAATCCCACCAAATAAGAGGAAACAGATATTAATATAATCAAAGCTATACTTTTAATAATGTTTAAAATTCTTTTAATCATCTTTAATGCTCCTCTCTTGCAATTAGTTTGCGTTGTTTTAGGTAATGAATAATTTCAAAAGGGGCTCCAACTAATATTGGAACATAGCATAAAGCGTTAACGAGCACTATTACATCCCATGAAACGTAACAATTAGTAATAACAACTACCAAAATAGGTAATTTAACAAAAATACCTAAGCATGCTGATACAATTTGACATTTAAATAAAGAGAAGGCGTTACATAAAACAATAAATGATAATGAAATTGTGTAAACAACAGAGTACACAATAAATGCAATTATCTTATTTTGTTCAACAATTGGGGCTGAACTACCTAACCACAAATCAAACACAAACGATAACGAGAAAGATAACACTAAATTAGCCAAGACTATAACAATAGTTGACGCAAATAACGCTATTGAATACTTCTTTATGTTGTTTTTGTTGTTCTCAACATCCGCTTTTGACAAAGCAGACCAAATAGGCTGCTGAATAATTGTGCCTAAAATAAGTGGTAATAAAGAGAACAGTTTGTAATACTCGTTGTACTCAGTAATAAGAGCAGAATCAAAGCCAAACAAGAACAATATAACCCACTCATTGATTGACCAAATAAATAATGTTCCAATTTGAACAACAAAGAATCTAAGACTAATAGATACTGTACTTTTTGACTTTCTAAAATCAACAGAACTAAACGAAGGTCTTATATTTTTATAGCTACTTGAGAAGAGAATAAGGTTCGCTATTAATAAAGGCGTAATCAAAAACACGAAATACGCTATAGCTAAATAAATAATCTTTTTAGTTGGATCGATTCTATTTGCAAAAACAATCGCAAAAAGAAGAAGCAGCACATTTGTAATCAACATGAATATGCCAGTGATAGCGTTCTTTTGATGTGCTTGTAAAATATAATTTATATTTTTAAGGAAGAATTGAGCGCCAATAGCAACAATAATAATTGAGAATCCAATTCTAAACATCATTATGTTTTCTAATGAGGTTTCTTCTCCTTTAAAAAACATAGTTACAATCGAATTGTTGTCTATTAAGAAAATTGTAATTATTCCAATAATAGAAATTGTTAATCCAATTGCCATTGTCAATAAATATGTCGTGGATATTATTGATTTTGAATCTTCCGTATCACCATCATGAATATTCTTGATGAGTTTATTTTTGAGACCGTTGCCCATTCCAAAATCAAACACAGTTATAATTGTCAAAATCGAAGTAATAGCAAGCCAAACACCATAAGTAGATTCATTAGAATTAAAATAATTCAAATAAATGGGAATAGTTAAAAATGCTAATACAATAGATATCCCTTTTAGCACAAAAGAAATAATGATGTTAGATGACACTACACCATCATCATTCTTAGATATAACCAAGTCCTTAACTTTTTTATCATCAAGTTTAGAATAAAATGCATCATTATATGCCTCGGCTTTTTTAGGTAAAGCAACAAGTGAAAGTGGAATAAAATACACAATGTTTAATCCAAGAACAGCAGATTGACCTTGTGAGCTTGTTGAAATGAATATCGCCATTGCAATAAGTATTTTTAAAGGCGGACTCATTTTTTTATTTAAGAAGAGCCCAAAATACATTCCAACAATATAGAAAATACCGGCGAATCCAAATGAGGCTAGTATGTTTCCGAAAGTTGATGTATCAGCAGTAACTGCACCACTTCTAATATCGTGATACATTTCAGTAGCTGTATATCCACCAAAACCAAAAACAGGATTCTTAGCAAAAACCTGTAAGTAATAAGTTAAAGACATAAATCTTGTGGAGAATGAAGTAGAATTATGTGAAGTGTCTAACTTAGAAAAAACAGAAGGAAGCCACTTGGCTAAAAAATCTGAAATTTGATTCATAAACACTATTGCGACAATAAGAACTATCATGAACCCGATTGCGAAATAATAAGGCTTAAACCCTTTTAGTTTTAAACAAATAGCAATAGCAACATAAAAAATTAGCAAAAGATATGCACTAAGTGAAAACGTTAATATAACACACAGCGTGATAAAAATGGTCCTAATAATTGTATATTTGTCTTTAGAAAATTGGTCACAAACAAGAGCAACAACAAAAACAACTCCAAGGATGCTGGGTTCCCAAAGAACGCCATACATCCTGTAAAGGCCAAAATAGTTAATGCTTAATGAGGTGATATAGTCTGTTGATAAAAGAAAGTGGCTACCAATAACACCATTGTCAGAATAATAATATAAGGGTGGAAAAAACACCTTAGAAATAAATGTATAAGCAAAAATAACTAAATCAATGATAGCGAAAAGAAAAATTGTATTTTTAAATAATTTTAAGATAGTCGATGTTTTCACACTTATAAGAGTAAAATACGTTATTAAAATGGTTAAAATAAAAGAGATATAAGTATTTAGATTTTCAGATTTATTTTTGTTAAAAACAAAAGATAATAATGCAAAAAGCAAAATACCGATAAAAGTGAAGGATAAGTAAGATGGAATAGGTATCTTTTTATCTTTTTTTACTAATCCAAAAAATGATGGTCTTATATTAGCGGCAACTATTGAAAAAAAATATATGCCAGTAAAGAAATACAATATAGCTTTAGTTTTAGAAGAGGCGCCGAATGTTATGTAACTACTTCCTGAAAAAAGTAAAACTAAAGCGCAGCCAACAAGTATAAACACAAACTTAAAAATGTTTAGGCTGTGTTTTTTTAATACGTTTTGTACAAAAAAACTAATTTTAGACATGTTCTTAGTCTATATTTTTTAAAAATATAAGTAAAGAGATAGGTATAAAAAGCGACTATCTTTTTCAATAAGAAGATAATCATCATCTTTTATAAAATGAAGAAAAGAGAGTCCGCTAAGACCTCCTCCTATAACTAAATATTTAACTTTTGTTTTCATTTTTATAAATCAATATTATATTGTAAAAGATATAAACATATTTAAAGTTAGGAAACAATGATGATTAAAACAAGAAAAGAATTGAAGGATTTTCTAAGATTTGAAAGTAAGTTATATGGTAATAAAAAAATATGCTCCCTTATTCCGCGTTTTAGCGAACAGGGTCAGATATGGAATTACATTATTCTTCTAAGAAAATATGAATATTGTATTAACTCCAATAAAAGAATTAGAAAAGTAATTATAAAATATAGATTTAAAAAGAAAGGATTAAAATTAGGCTTTTCAATAGAACCTAACGTAATTGATAGAGGTTTACTCATCTATCATAGAGGTAATCTTGTATTAAACGCTAAATCCATTGGTAAGAATTTTAGCACTGCAGGAACAGGATTTATGGTTGCTAAAGGGCAAACCAGTGACAACCCAATTATAAAAGATAATGTGTCAATGGGAATGAATGCTACCATTGTTGGAAATGTGACAATAGCATCAGGCATTGCGATAGGAGCAGGGTCTGTTGTAACAAAAAGTTTTTTTGAAGAAGATGTAACCATTGCTGGTAATCCGGCAAAAATCATAAAACATAATGCCGGAAGCAAATCTTGGGGTGGTTGGCAAAAAACATTTGGAAAAATAAATCAACAAAACTAATTGAAAAAAGCATGTGATAATTCACATGCTCTATTTATAAATTATTAAATTATACGTTTCTCTTAATCGCCTTAATCCAAATCGTGTTTTGATATTGATGATTATCTCCAGAAACTAGAGACGTCCAGATTGAATTACAATCTAAGCAATGGCAGTTTCCGTCATCCCATTCGCCATCAACACGCTTTCCGCATATTGGGCAAATCTTGCTATACATCTTGCTATCACCTTCAACAAAAATAAGAGATGATTGAATAACGTTCTTTAAACTTAAATCAACGTTATTCGTGAATGGAGATACGATGATTGAATTAGAGAAATTAAATTCATCATGTGGGGACACGATAAATGCATTCGTGTAGTCTTCTTTTTCAATCTTTTCTTTAACTAAAGAAGAATATAACTTTCTAACTTCAACTTCATCATTATTTTTTGGGTTAGGAAGCATGATTAAACATATACGGTTTTCTCTTTTTTTAGCGAGGTTAGGAATCTTATGGAACTTTCCTTCGATATATAAAACAGTAAAGACAAGTTCAATAACATTCTTATGCATATCAATATGCACTTTGACACCTTCTTTTTCACAGTTATAGTTCTGTAATATAAGATGATGAACATCATCAAACTTAATACGGTTCTTATTAAAAGAGAAACCAAGTTCTTTAAGTGACATGAGTAAAGATATTCCGACATAGTCGTAATACCATGGTCGATAAATAGGAGCCTTATATGTAGGTACTTTCTTTAAAGAAAGGAACTTAATATAGAAATTATAGATCTCACTATAATCGTGATCACCCACTAGTAAGTTAGTCGCATACACTCGTTCATGAGTGACTTGTCCACTTTTCTTCACTGTTCTATAAAACAATGTAAATGTCGTTCTAGTTAGTTCTTTTCTTAATCCATCTAATAATTCTAAGTTCTTAATAGAATCAGATTTATTACTAGTCAATAAAGGAACAGAATTAATAACTTTATTCTTCTTTTCTTTAACACGTTTAAATTGTTTGAAATCCGCAAGATCTAAGACGTTATCGACGTCTTTATAAGAATAATTCTCATCAGAGAAGTTTCTCGATAAGAAGCGAATACTCTTTCTAATGCGGAAGATGTTTTGATTGACATAAGAAAGCATTAAATCAACGACAAAGACAACAAATCTATTTTCATAGATACAGATATCTCTTTCGTTAATGGAGGTAGAGAACTTCTTAGGAATGATTTCTCCTTCGTTATCTCTATTCCAATATGAATCTTTTTTAGAGCTATCCATGACATCTTGACTGTCAATCTTAACAATCTTTTCAATACCTAAAGCTTCCTTATAGGAAGTAATAGTAAATCTAGGATTATTAATAACTCTACTAATATGAAATAAGACAGTCTTGAAGTCACTGACCCAAGACATGTCTTCATTTTCATTTTCTAAATATTGATCAGGTTTGCTTAAAGCGACGTTACTTTTATTATAAGCATTTTCAAAATCACTAAATTTGAATGAGTTACCTGGTAATTCATTCTTTATATTAGCAAGAAAGTCTCTTAAAAAGTCGTTAACGTTTTTATCGCTATAAGGCATAGAAATATAAATTATTGATATTTTCTAAGCAAGGAATTGATCTTGGCTTCACACTTTGGAAGGCTTCCCTTCTTAAAGTTTGCATTTAAGAATCTTTGAAGTTTAATAAGGGAATCCGCCATATCCATAATGAAGACATAATCAAGTTTTCTAAAGATCTTAGCACTAATCATCATATCAATTGCATCGAGTTTACTTCCACCGAGTCCAACAAATGTTGGAACGAATAATTCAATTTGATTGAAGATACGGTTACCAATCTTGATTTCAAATGTATCATCTAAGAAGGCGAGTAATTCATAAATAGAATGTTCTTCTTCTTTAGTTAAACGTAGTTTCGGATTATTTTGACATTCTTCGAAGAACGCAACTAATTCTTCATAACTAATTGGTTCAAGTTTTTTGTCATAAATTGCTTCAAATGGCTCATTAATTGCGTTGAAGTTAATGACAATCGCTCTATCGTAGACTTTATCAGTAACTGTAAATGTTGAGTCATCAACGTTAATAGTACCGATAAACCAAATATTGGTAGGAATCTTAAGAGCACCACCATCAATGAGTTTTGGTAACTTCATTTCGCTAGATACTTGCATAAGTTGAACTTTCCAAGCATCACTTGGATATTCATAAATTGATAAGAAGTCAGCAAAATAATATTCCGCTCTAGAAATGTTCATTTCATCTAAGACGATGAGATTTACTTGATTAGTTGTATAACAGGATTCATAAATACTCTTGAGTAATTCAGTTTCTTTATAGTATCCAGTTAAATCAGAGAAGTAACCGATAATATCGGTTCTATCTCTCCAAGTTGCTTGAACTTGTAAGAATGTAGATTTACCTCCAATAAATTCTTGGAATTTACGAGGCAAGGAAGATTTACCAGTTCCAGAAAGGCCTTCTAATAGAAGGAGTCTAGACGCAGATAAACCTGCAACAAATGTTCTTAATACAGTTTTAGAGAAATATAATTGTTCTTCAGACACTAAGTAAGATTGGAATTCATCAATAAGAATAGAAAGATCTTGTTTTTTAACTTCTTTCTTTTCTTCAGGTTTGACTTCTTCAACTGGAGCGGATTCATCTACTTCTGTGATTTGATCTTCACCTTCAGCAGGAGTAACTTCTTCAGTTGCGTATTTCTTATCAATCGCGTCTAACGCTGGGAAAAGAATGCCATCATAACTACTTTGACCAAGTTGACTCTTTTTACCAGAACCACCTTCTCCTCCAACTCCTCCAGCAGGGAGATACACTCCACCTTCACTGACGACGGAAATGGATTTTGGTAATTGGTTCGCCATTTCATTGATTTTATTTGATGCAGCTTGTGCAGCAGCGTATGTTTCCTGGAAGTTAGAACTCGCCATAACGCTTTTGGCAATACCGCCAGCAAGTCCTCCAAAGAGGAGAACAATGCCACGATAAATTAAAAGTAATGCAAGTAAGAATAGTGGGATTATAAGGATGCCAAGTAAGAGTAATCCAACGGTTTCAATAAATCTAAGTAAGACTTTGCCGAACCCTTCTTCTCCATAGGCTGCAAAGCGCATTCCTAATCCATCACCAACTGAGGAGAACATAACTGCAATTGCAGCAACAATCGCTCCAATGATGATAGCGAATATAGCCCAGTAAACAATGTTATAAATCAAATTACCTTTTTTAGTAAAACCACTACCAGTTTTCTTTTTGTTCTTATTCTCAACACCTTCTTTAATAGATTTTCTAAAGAAAAGTGTAAAGAAAATAAAGAATACTGATCCTGAGATAATCGCAAAGATTAACCAAGTAACAATAGATACGTCAATGTTAAAGATTTTTCTTAACCATGCAACATCTTCTGGTTTAATGCCAAGTTTACCTCTAAATGAGTTGTTCTCATCAACGAGGAATAGGATTAAACCGCCAATGAATGTAAGGAAAGTAATTAACACAAACACAAAAACTTTATTTTTCAAAAGTTTAGGCATTTTAAGCAATTTCTTTTTTGGTTTTTCTTCAACTTGTTGAGGAACTTCTTCGACGGTTTCTTCACTTGCACTTAAAGCTTCTTCTTCGATAGGTGCTTCTTCAATTATTTTTTCTTCCATTACATGGACCTCCAAAAACAATAATCTTATTCATTATATATAATATAATTTCTAAATCATATTAAAAAATCATCAATAAGTATTTGATACTGCCGATAATCAAGAATTATTGTCTTTAACGTACTGTAACAATTCCTAATTTATACTTGATACAAATTATTCCGACTGTAGTAATCCCAATTAGAAGTGTGTTAAGCCATATACTATATTATAAATATAGTATGTTAATTGCAAGGTACACTGATAATAGTACGAGAAATGCCATTAGAACAAAAACTAGTCCGACTATATAATGCACCACAAAACCAAATAGTTCGGTAGCGATTTCACAGATTTTATATAGTGTGCTATCAAAAAATGGCTTTTTTCTGCCAAATTTTGACATTATAAATAGACTTCCTGGCTATAAATCCAATTTTCCCGCTTTTTTAACTATTTTCATAAAAATAAAAAAACAACCACACTTTAATGAATGGTTGTTATTTCTTCTTTAAATATTTAGATAAGACAAATAGGATGTTGCTACAATTGTACTCAATTGTTTGCTTGCCAAGCTTTTCTTTATCAACTTTATCAATCATGTTATTGGCAGCGAATTCTATCGCTGCTGCAGTTTTGTTTTCAATTGTTTCTGGATCAACATTTAGAAAAACGTTTTCCGCATTCTTACAAAACCACACGAGTTCGAATCTTTTATCTTTAACAAATTCGGTTAAGTTGTAAAAGAATGAACCTGGTTTGAAGGTCTTACTGGTGGAGTCAGTATCTATAAAATAGATAGTAACAGTATCTCCGCCCGCAAATTTCTTAAACATATTCGTAAGGTTTCTTATTTGTCCAACTACTTTCTTGTCGTTATAATTTTGTTTACCTTTTAGATGAACAAATTTTAAGTTCACACCATTGCTATCAAAATATTTCTTTATAACTTCATTAATGTAGAATGTGCCACTTTTGTCATTGGCGGAAGTTTCATCCACAAGAATCATTTGGAAATTATCATTTTCCATTCTTTTTACTTCCTCCAAATACTTTTGCAAAATCAACAGCGTCGATATTGAAAGGTGAGTTAGGAATCATGCCGTTTCTATATACTTTAACAACAGAATAGTTTCCATTTTTTCTCCATGAAGCCACTGACTGATTATTAATAAAATCAATAGAGTATTTTTTATCAGCTTTATCTAACACTTCCATCGGTCCTAAATTGTGGGTAGTAAAGATTAATTGACCATTAGTGTATTCAGTAAAATATTCAACTAACTTACACAAATACACATCATGGATATTAGCATCAAATTCATCAATAAAGACGACACCACCATTATCGACAACACTTAAATAAGTGAATAATCTAAATAACTTTTTAATACCTGTACTTTCATATTCCAATTCAACAACATCACCATTGTTATAAACCAAGGACTTTTTGTATGTTACCTTAGTGCCTCTTTTACTGATGGGGAAGATCTCAATTTTCTTTAATTCAGGTTTAAAAACCTTTAACAATTGTTCAACTTTATGGATTTCTTTTTCATAGACCTTTTTATCAGACTCATCTATTTCGTCGTTAGAATCGCCAACTAATGGTAAAAAAGATGGCAAAAGGGTACCCTTCATCTTTTCAGTAATAGAGTCATAATACTCTTTGTCCATTACATATCTATCATCCTTGTCAATAAAAACAACCATTAAAAGAGCAAAACAAATTACAGGAATAAAACTTACAAAGAAACTTGCATTCTCGTCATTCTTATCAAACTTGACATTTGCTTCTACAAGTGTATTAAAAATAGAAAGTGCTGCCGAAGATCCAGTTAACAAATTCATTGTTCTTCTTTTAACTTCAGATTCAATAGGATCTTTCTTAAAGAACTTTGTAATTTCTCCGTTATTAGTTTCAACCAAAGTAACTTCTTTATCTGGGTTACCCCAAGTAGTACCTTTACATAATCTAATTGCTTCATGAGATATTACTAGTCTTCCATCTTTTAAAACATAATCAATGATATGGCGATATATCCTCATTGTTTCCTTATCAAATACCATCGCAAAATATAAATCAACACATACACATTGGGTGTGTTTATTAATGAGAGACTTTAAATAACCACCCATATTTTGAGCAGATAAATAATCTGGATTAGTAACAGTATTTCTATATAACTCTAAAGTATGTGCGATAGCGGACTTACCTTCACCATTGGTGCCATATATAGCTTTAACAAAAGCCTTACCATATTCTAAATCTTTGATATCTTTCTTATAGAATTGGAGTTCAATATCACGCTCCAAGGATTTCATGCCGTGTGTCTTTAAATATAACAAAACAAATCTCGCCATATTTCTGTCCTCCTTTAGCTGCACATTCATTATATAGCATAGTGTTTCACTTTTGAAGAAAAATATACATTTTGTATTTTTTTATTGCATTATTAATACTTTTTTCATTAAAATATAGGCATGGAATTAAAAAATCCTCAAATTTAATACTTTTCTTAACAGTAATAGCTCACCGCTTATATTGTTAGGATATAGGTGATGAGCAATAGAGATATTGCCATCATTTTGATGGCTTTTTATATTCAAAGTGGCGACACCACTATAAAAGTCCACAAAGAAAGGATGAGACACTTATGACAATTGATCGTGAGCTAGCAATGAAACTTTGGAATGATGTATTTGGCAATGTTAAATTTGCGCAAGATTGTTTTGGGGCTTGGATGTGTAAAGATGCATATAGCAGCGAACCAGTATCTATGAAAGATCATTTTGGTAGCGATAAACGCTATGATTATAGTTGGAACGTCGATCACATTAGACCAAGAGCAAGTTTTCAAAATCAAGATGATGCAAACTTTTTAAATAATTTTGAACCAATGCATCGACAAAACAATTTAGCAAAAAGCGACAACTATCCAACATTCCAAATTGGTCAAAGAAAGTATCAAGTCGTTAATAATCAAAATGGCGGATATGGAATAGTCGATAGCTTTGGCAAAAGAATTGATTGGAAAAAAGATGGTAGATACTACCGATAAGTTAAATCACACTATCAATTTGAAAGGAGAAACGATACATGAAAACAAATAGTAGTGTTCGTGGCGTCCAACACAAAAAAATAGTGCCTGTTAAGCCTTATACTAAGTCTGATGGCACTAGAGTTTCAGGACATCGCCGTTCTACACCAAAGTAAGTGTAGTAACAAAAAATACATCTATCGCGAGTAGGTGTATTTTTTTATTATTCGACATTCATGCTATACATAATACATATTTTTATCATAAAAACCAAAACTATATTAACTTTTCCATCACTATTATTCGGAATCAACAATCCTAATATCAATAACCGGCCTCTCTTGAAAAGGGTTCAATTTAATTGCTTTAGAATTCATAGACATATTTATTTTGCTTTAAAACAACTTGCACTTCTCTCTTTTTTGATGGATTTATAGACACATAAGGAACAGACACCACTATACATGATAAAGACAAGGTTATCTAAACGTAATATAGTTGAATTCTTAAATTATTGCCTCAAGTACTTATGGCGCCTTTTAACATATTTTTTATCTTCTCTTATTACATTTTATTCTCGCTGAAGTTATATAAATCTATCTTTTTTCATTAATTAATATATCTATAAGATTAAAAAGGTTCGAACCAGCTTTGTGAATTAACTCCTTTAATTCGCTCTCAAAGCTAGTAGAATTCTTTTTGGCGACATTAAAATGATTGAAGTACCAATCAACGTTAATTTTGTTCTTTTTATATTCGGAATCCATTTTCTTAAGTTCAGTATAACAAAAGGTCTTGCCATTTATCTTGCGATTGTTCAATAAATCTTGCTTATTATATTCCAAACAATCCGACCAATGGAGCATAAAAAAGAATTCAACACAAGGATTGGTTAAAAAGTATTGAAATCCGTTCTCATTGCATTTGTTAATAACTTCAATACATTGCTTTTCGGTATAAGATTTAGAATCTCTATCACTCACCAAATATAAACGATCAACTCCTTTAATAAAATCACCGTCTTTTATGAATTCATCAAGATAAAGTTTTGCTGAATCAATTAAAGAAGTACTTCCTAAAATAATGGAAATATATTTAAAGGCTATATTCTCATCAATAATATCCGATGGTTTTAAATTATTCTTTGTAAGAAAACGATCGGATAGTTTTTTAGCTTTACTATCAAAACAATTATTTGAGACCATTAGTTTTTCAACTCTTGAATAAACTATTTCATAAGTAATTTCAAAATGACCATTTCCTATAGAAACCATGATTTCGTCTAAAATCTTCTTCGGGTTGGAGCATTTCGGATTCAACAAATAATGGTATGGAAGATTAAGGATTTCAATAATTCTTGAAAGATAAATGATTTCGGTTTTTTCTCCTTCGCATGCGATAAATGTTTTTGAAACAATTTCTTTCTTATTCTCCAGAGATGGTCTTTGATTAAAAATGCTTTTAGAATTAATCTTCATCAATCATTATCCCGCCCATCGTATTTTGAAATAAAGGAACCGCACCATATCTTCCGCTCAGATATTGTTTATCAACCTTTCGATCGAATCGTTCTTGAAAATCCTCCAAAGAATACATTTCGCTAAAGCCATTCTTTTTCTCTACAAACCAGATTTCATCCCTTCTTAGGAGTTCCAAATCCATAAGGAGAGATTCGTGAGTTGTAATAATCAATTGATTGTTAGATCCTTGATTAGCTTTTTTCAAAAAATCTTTAATAAACATAACAGAAAGTAACGGGTGTAAACATCTGTCAAACTCATCAACAAAGAAAGTTTTGTTCTTGTTTTTTGTTAATACAACTGGTGCCAACTCCATTATTCTAATTGTCCCGTCTGATTCACGAGCTAAATTCATTTCCACATTGTTGCCATTTATCTTGTGAACAAATAATACCTTAGAATATTTAATAGTTTTATTCTTTGTTTCAACAAAAATCAGTTGTGTTTTGCTTCTTAAATATGTAATAGAATTATCTTTGGTTTTCGCCCTCTCTTCGATGGCATCAATAATTTTGGTTGGGATAATTTCTTTAACTTCAGAATCATTCATCGTCGATAATGATAGTTTTTCTATGCCTGTTCCATATTTTTTAAGAAAGCATGATAATTCTTCAATTTTTGAATCCTCTAAAAAGTAGTCAGGCGTGGTCAAATCGTTATCGGGGAAAGTAACTTCTAAATCATCAAATATCCAACTTTGAATACTTGCTATAATATCAATATTTTTGTTGTTAATTTTCTTTTTTAAACCCCACACAAAAGATACAAATAATTTTTTTCCTTCTTGTTTAAAATCTTCTTTATAAACATTTAGTCTCTCTGAATCTGATTTGTCTAAATCAAAATATAACTCGAATACTCCATCAGGAATCCTTCTCTCAAATATTGGTTTTTCCTTACCGTTTTCGAAAACATATAACCATTCACTAGAAAAAGAATTGCTGTCATATATATATTCAAAACCATATATTATATTTTGACCATTAATATTAATACCAACTTCAAAAGAAGTGGGATTTTTATTACTGTCTTTTTTACCAAGAAAAGAATATTTTTTCTGCGTTTGGTGTGAACCCTTTATAACAAGTCTTCCAAATTCATAAATAGCTTTTATAAAATTGCTTTTTCCGGATGCGTTAGCTCCATATATAGCTGAAAATTTCAACACTTTCAAATCATCGCCAATAGATTCTATCCTATCCGAAAACAATTTTGCACGACCCGGAACCATAGAAAAATTTATTGCTTCATCAAATGATAGAAAGTTTTTAACCGAAAAATTTACTAACATATTAACTACCTCGTGTTACTATGATAGCACAAACAAAAAACATTTCAACAATTAAGTGAATATTTCACGAGATTTTTTCACTTTAAAGCTGATAGACTATTCGGTTCCGTCTTTTATGTGTAATGCCTAAACAAAACCAATAAGAACCATCAGCGGAACAACCATCCACTATTATCCATTCCCAGTCTTTGAATGTTTGGGACAAAAAAGTATCGCATGTTCCTTTAATAGTATTTTTACAGTTATATGGAAGTTTGATTTAATTAAAGTAAATTCTGATTTATTAGAACAACAAGTCGAATTAAAAAAGAACGAAGCACTTGAAATACAAAACCCAGATGTTATTAATGACGAATCATTTATTAATAATATCAATTCTATAAAAGAAAAAATCTCCTCTTCAGAGGAGCGAAGAAAAGAAATTAATCGTAAAGACTGTATAAGCACTAAAGAGCAAAGAATTGATGGTTGGATAGACAAACTATTAGATGAAAATTAAAACTACTCCCTATTAGTGGATCTCCACCACTACAAGATGATTGTTTTGCCTAATTGTGAATTGATAATTGTTAAGTTTAAGAGAGAAAATACAAAAGATGACTTCAGAAAGTTGATTCCCTCAATTGTTCAAAAAAGAAAAAAGATTTGTCGAATCTCTTGTAACAAAGAAGAATGGACAAATCGTGCACTATAAATAGTCAATCATTCGTATATAAAATTATTTGTAATAACTCTTATACCACTCAGCAAATCTTCTTAATCCTTCTCTTAAGGATGTAGAAGGTTTATATCTAAAGTCTTTTTCTAAATCAGATGTATCTGCGTAGGTAATTGGGACATCGCCTTTTTGCATTGGCACTAGTTTTTTATGTGATTCAAAATCATAGTCTTTTGGAAGAACTCCCGCTCTTACGAGTTCTTCAGATAATATTTGTACAAAGTCTAATAAGTTCTCTGGATTATTATTACCAATGTTATAAATCTTATATGGAGGTATTGGTAAGCCATCTTCTCCATTAGATTTTTTTGGTGCTTTATTCATAACTTTGATAATACCTTTTACAATATCATCAACGTAGGTAAAGTCTCTTTTACAATTACCATAATTAAAGATTTCTATAGTTTCCCCTTTAATTAATTTATTAGTAAAAGAGAAATACGCCATATCGGGTCTACCCATAGGACCATATACCGTAAAGAATCTTAATCCAGTTGTAGGAATGTTATATAGTTTAGAATAAGCATGTGCTAATAATTCATTAGACTTTTTAGTTGCCGCGTATAAACTAACTGGATTATCCACTTTATCATCTGTAGAGAAAGGAACTTTGGTGTTTCCTCCGTAAACAGAAGACGATGAAGCATACACTAAATGTTTAACTGGATGATATCTACACGCTTCTAATATGTTATAAAAGCCGATGATGTTTGAAATGATGTAGACATCAGGATGATCAATAGAATATCTAACTCCTGCTTGAGCTGCTAGATTAACCACTATATCAAACTTATATTCATTAAATAATTTATCGATAAATTCTTTATCTGAGATATCTCCTTTGATGAATGTAAACTTATTGCGTGGTTTAAGCATATCTAAACGTGCTTCTTTTAAAGAAACATCATAATAATCATTGAGATTATCTAAGCCGATAATCTCATCATTAGTAGTCTCTAAAAGACGTTTGCATAGAAACGCTCCTACAAATCCAGCTGCTCCTGTAACTAAAATTTTCATAACACATATATTTTATAACTTTATGGTAATTTTGTAATTATAAAATAATTAATTGGTTTTTGTTCCTTTGTGAGAACGGGGCTACCAACTATCAGCCGGTTTTAAATGTTATTAGGATTTATAATTCTATTTTAAAACATAATTAGTATCATCTAAAAAACGAAATATTTATTAAAGAATCATACAAACTTTTAAAGCGCACAATATAAATTTGTTTATTTTACACTTGATTTTAAAAACAATGACAAACATTCATTTTTACTTAAAACAGTATCGAACAAAACTTTGTTTGTTTGCTCCATAAAAAATAAACGTTGATAAGCATAATTAACAACAAAGATTAGGAATTGACTAGGCTTAATAATTGTGTCTACTGGTATTCTCCAACCATATTCGCTTAATGAGGTGTGCAAATGGATTTTGGGGTGGTACATCTCTACGTAAGCTTCTGGGTCAAAATCTATTCTTAAATAATATTCGCCATTAAAAACACTCTTCTTATCAAATAAAAATTCAGAAAAAGGGTTAGGGATGAAAGATATCGAAAATTTATCAATTTTATTAGTTGAATCAAAAGAATAAATAAAAGATATAAATGAAGAATCGTTAAACAAAATGCAATATTCTTCTTCGTTCAAAGCTCTTTCATAATCGTCGATATACTTAGAAAGGGAAATATTTGTCTTAAGACCTATGCAATTGTCTTTTATTTTTAGAAAACAGTAAATTTTAAGATCGCTGATTGAATTCCAACTAATAGTTTTCTTTTCTATGCTCTTTAAATCTTCTAAAATAGCTTCTTTTTGTGAAACATTATTCTTTTTCATCGTTTAGTAGTTCTTCAATAAATCTTTTCTTGTCTACCTCAGATAGGTTACTGTAATACAATTTCAAAAAGTCAGTGTTAGTTAGAATTTTTGAGTTATTAACTTTAGCGTATGCATCCTCAACCGCTTTTGACAATTCTGTATCTGTGTATACTTTATTTGCATATTGCTCCAATTCAGCTTTTGTCGGATACTTAAAATTTAATCTATAACCATTTGCTTTTGTTTCTTCAATTTCATTAATAATTGAATTCATAAAAATTTTGTTTGTCCCACATAGATAAACTTTAAACTTAGCACGTGTCATTGCTGTAAAAAGTCTATTTCTATTGTATGACAAAACAACATCACTATTATCGGCATTAATAACAAAAACTATAGGTGACTCGTTGCCTTTAGCTCTATATACACTACAAACTGAAATAGTGTTTTTAACTCTAAAGCTAATTCCAGAATCCTTATTAATATAAGTAAATAAATTTGCCCTAGATTCACCGTCTAGCGACTTAGATGTGGAAAGTAGTTTTGTTAACTTATCATAGTGATCACCAATATTAAAACCATCTAAATCTATAATTAAAATATCATCTGGCTTGATATCTTGGCTTTTAATCAAGTTAATTGATTCCTCAAGTACAAATTGTAATTGTTGATGTTGATTAGCAAAAAGTTTGCACGAAATTGCATCATCACCAATTTCGTTTTTTATGGCAAAGTCTCTCTTAAAAGACACTTGTGAGCCATACTTTACAACCCCATTCTCATTTCGATAACCAATTGCCTTCCAAATGCTAGCATCCATAACAACGTTAATAAAACTAGCCTCATTTTTTTCGTTTTTATGATACGTTCCCAGGCCCAATGCGTGAGCTGCGACTATTATTTCAAGCGGTGATCTATAGCAAAGAGACAAATCTAAATCTTTATACGGTTTCTCTTCAAAAATTTGTTTAACCGATGGCATTTTTTTCTTCGGTTCATTTAAAATTTGTAACTCATCATAAGCGTAAATAAGGTTGCCTGTCGGTTTCAAACACATCTTTGCAAGTTTGAAGAAGTCGGGGGAAAAATCTTGTGCCTCATCAATCATTATGTAGTCATAAATTTTAATTTTATTCTCTAAATGATTCGTCACAATATAATTGACAATTTGTGAACATAAAAGCCCAAAATCTTTTTCTTCTTCATATGATGTGTTGCATATACCAATCAAATTACATACTTTTGAATAAAGGCCTTCATACATATAATTACCCCAACCATGAATGACATTTATTTTTGTTCGATCAAAGGTTGTGGATTGTTCATCAAATTGTTTATAAAACTGTATCACAAATTTTTCTATGGTTTGTCTTAATGATTTGCTATAAAAGACATAGGCAATTTGAAGACTCTTATCTCGATAATGAAGCCATGCTGTTTTTTCAGCAAGCAAAATGGTTTTGCCGCTTCCAGCCAAACCTCTAACTCTAATATTCACATTTTCATATTCTTGCGCATAAACAAATTGAAATTGTTTCTCATCAAACTTAGCTTCTTCTCCGCTTCTACGAACTATCATAGCACCATATGAATTGTTATTGAGTAAATCACGTGAATCTTTCTTGGTTAAATTGAAAATATTTTGAAAGAGGCTGATTAAAACACCAATATCATGGTTATTAAAACAAACCAAAACACTATCATCCAAGAATGAAAAATCACCAATATTTACAAATAAAATCATTTTATCTACATTACTAATAATTTTTGAAAAGAAATCGACATTAGCTTTTGATATTTGCTGAATAATATATTGCTTAAATTCATTTTTTTCATCTTCTGTTTTAATAAAAACAAAAATACCTGTATCAATTATCAATAAACCATGTAATCGATTTATTTTATTATCGATGTGATTGAAAATTAAAGGATAACCAGCAAAAATGGCGCCTTCTCGATTAGCGATTAAATTTGCTAAATCATCAAAATATGATTCTTCACTTTTACTAATTATTTTTCTGTCGAAATACTTGTTCATATAATGGTTCGGCCTCTCGTTTGCTATTTTTTTGTCAGTTAAATATTGAAAAGGTTGCGTTATATCTAAATTATAAAGCAACAATACTGCATAGACTAAAGTTTTATTTTAAATACCAGTACACGTTTATAGAAAGACAAAAAAATTTCTGGCCATAATCAATAATCCAAAAAATATGACAAAAATAAACGCAGGTCTTTAAAAATATTTCGTATTACTTAACACCCTTATATTTCTTTTTCCCATAAAAGGCCCATCTAATAACAAATAACCAACTCTTATATCAATTCATTCCTTAGGTTTTATGATAAACCTTATGCGTATATCCAATTAATTTAAATTTATTAGAAGGTTACTACCATCAATTATATTATATGTGGCTAAAATAGCTGGATTGCCATGTGTAACAATTCCTTTTCTCAATATATTGAGCCAAAAGACATAGTCTTCCGGTCTATCAATATCTTCAGGAAAGAAAGCATCACCAACTACTTCTCTATCATACATAGTGGTTAAACAAGATAATGGATTACCTCTTAATGCTTTTTTATAATCAGTTTCTTCAGGTACATAGAAATCAGTACATGTTCACTCTTCCCATCTTCTATTCGGCGAGTGTTTGTAGAACATTCAATCAAACCAACCAACCAATGTTCAAACACGAGCCAGGTATCTTTCTAATAGTGTTCTATTTCTGAAATATATACGTCGAATAAATCATTCTTCTATTTATAGATAGTATAATTTACTTTCCTTTTCTTATTGTACCTATTTTTTTATCGCTTCTTGTGTCACGCCCGCCTTGGTTCCTAATGGTCCCCGCAGGTAAACCACGACTTTTCTCGAATGAGCCAACAGTGCAATCGCTTCTAGTTTTTCTTACAGCCATATTCCCTTATTATGTTTTCTATTTTAACTATTTCTTTTTTATAGAAGATGTAAATGAAACACCTTTTGTAATGTCTCCCTCTAAAACATTAATGACAGGCAAGAATATTTGATGCAATGAATCGTTTGTAATAGAGGAAACAGACGCTCTCACATAAGGGAAAACAATTGAAAATAAATTGCTTATTCCTAGATTTTGATGTTCTTTATTTGCTTTATCCAGCCAATCTAAATTATTTATTTTAAACTGTGAATGGTACTTAAACTCGGATTCACTTCCGGATTCAAACGTAATTTTAACAAATATATTCATACGAGCTATTTTTTTGTCACTCACATTAAAATCATTCACTATAACAAATAGCTTTTGAGGCCTTCCGGTTTCGAAGTCTCTGTGGAAATTACAATCCATTAGGGAATAACCCATAAATTCAAATACTGGTAACTTTGTTTCGTTCATTGTTTCTTCGCCTTCTTTACTAGTTTCTTTGCATATTCCAAAATAATTGTGTGATATCTCTATAATTTGAGTATTGATTATCTTTTATTCTTTCGTGTTTTAAACAAGATCCCTGAGCTAAATCAATTTCAAATTCCACATAATTTTTAATTGGCTCATTAATTTCAATAAACTCTCGAGCCATTTCTGGATGCTTATCAAAAATAATCATTGCAACAGCATTACCATTGCTAATAGGATTTGTTCCTTGTTCCCATTTTTCGACAGTCTTTTTCTTGACGTTTAATAGTTCTGCAAACATTGATTGTGATAGATTAAGTTTCTTACGTAATGACTTAACAAATTCAGCATCAACATCTGGTTGCTTTTTAAACTCTACAACATATCCTTTTTTCTTTTTAATTTCACTTAAATTAATCATAATTCCACCTCTTTATTCATTTATGTCCTTACCAGAGATAGCTTTATCTATTTCGTTAACAAGCCATCCACAGAATTTCTTATCTGAATCACTCAAGTCATCTCTTATAGAATGATCTGCAATATCTAGTACATATCCTTTACCAAAAATAGTTAATAGCAAGAATATGATACGATAACCGCTGCTTTTACCTCGATTATCATCTTTAGGAATTCTTAATTTGTATACTGCGCATGTTTTTATTGCCTTTGATGTGTAGCAAGTCACTCCCTTGAGTTCAGGATTCCTCTTTAGTAGCGTGGCAATTTCTTGAAAAATATAATCCGTACCTTCATTTTTTCTTAATTGCTTCAACTCGTTTTTCAATGGAAATGGAAATGTTATATCAGAAAAATCCTGCCTTAGCACTTCGTCATCAATAACTATTTCAAATTCTATGTTTTCAAACATTTGTAATATTTACCCTATTTAATCGG
Source organism: Bacilli bacterium (assembly GCA_045226015.1). Taxonomy (GTDB): domain Bacteria; phylum Bacillota_I; class Bacilli_A; order RFN20; family CAG-826; genus UBA2450. The sequence goes on from JBGVBY010000004.1 coordinate 119,404, forward strand.
ATAGTTATATTATATTCGCCGTGCTTAATTAGTCAAGATAAATAAACTATAAATAAAGTTAAATGTTCTGAATAATTAAAGTAAATTTCGCTTCTTTAAAAGCCAGAATAAATATAATAATTGTAAAACAATACCTATTTCAGAGGAAATGCTAATCGAAAGACAGATATTTTATGTAATGAAAACACATCAAAACATATAAAGAAGAACCATCACATTAGGATTATCACATAAAAACTTGTTAAGATTATTTATACGACAAGGATCTATAAATCTCTAACTATATTTATAGCATCTAATCAATGTATCTATTCCAACGAGTATTTCCACTACTACCAACAGATATTAAAGATATAACGTTAGGAATCAAAGAAACTCTTAAAATAATTCTTTTCATGTCTTTTGGTGCTAAAGAAGTTTGATTCAATTAAAATAAATGCTGATTTATTAGAACAACAAGCCGAGTTAAAAAAGAATGAAACATTAGAAATACAAAACCCAGATGTTATCAACGATGAATCTTTTATTAATAACCTTAATTGTATTAAAGAAAAAATCTCCTCGTTAGAGAAACATAGGAGAGAAATTAAGAAAAAAGATTATGTAGGTACCAAAGAGCAAAGAATAGATGGCTGGATAGATAAGCTTTTAGAAGAAAACTTCAACTACTCCTTATTAGCAGATATCCACCACTACAAGATGATCGTTTTACCCAATTATGAATTAATCGTAGTTAAATGTAAGAAGGAAACATCAAAAGATGATTTTAGAAAGTTGATACCTCCAATTATCCAAAAAGAAAAAAGATTCATCGAATCTCTTGCGATAAAGAAGAATAGACAAATCGTAAGTTATAAATATTCAATTACTTTATTATGAACAGGTAGAAAAAAATGATTTAAACTATACATTTAAATTGTTATCAATGATTATCTTTAGCCCATCAAAGACTTTGTGAGCGTCTGCGCCTAATATTAAGACAATTTGTTTTTTATTGAATCTAATAATGGCGATTTCTTTAGCAATGTTAGACTCTAAAGAATTGATAGAATCTAATTCATATCTAACTCGTTTGTCGAAAAATCTTTGGGACCTAATCATGCTCATCATTAATTTGTGCGATAATTTTAAGGCCTTGCTTCCTACGGCACGATTGTTTTTATCATTAATATGTTTTTCAACAAAGCGTTTGCATTTTTCTTTATGTTTGAAATGCGCTTTTTCAGAAAAATACTCTGACATAGTTATCTATCTCCATACATTTTATCGTAATAGTCATGGTATTCGCCGCCAGTACATTCATCCATCCAATCTATGTGATTCTTATACCATTCAATTGTTAGTTTGATGCCATCTTTGAACATTGTAGTTGGCTTCCAACCTAATTCTCTCATTGCTTTAACAGGATCAATCGCATATCTAAGATCATGGCCTTTTCTATCAGCAACATACGTAATAAGTGATTCTGGTTTATTTAATTCTTTGAGAATAATCTTAACGATTTCAATATTTGCTTTTTCATTATGACCACCAAGGTTATAGATTTCACCTACTTTTCCTTTTTCTAAAATCGCAAGGATTCCATAACAATGGTCTTTAACATATAGCCAATCTCTCACATTCAAGCCCTTTCCGTAAACCGGAAGCGACTTATCGTGTGTAGCATTATTAATCATTAATGGTATTAATTTCTCCGGAAATTGGTATGGTCCATAATTGTTGCTGCATCTTGATAAAGTGACTGGCAAACCATATGTACGATAATATGCCATAACTAATAAATCAGCAGCAGCTTTACTGGTAGAATAAGGCGAAGATGTGCGTATTGGCGTGTCTTCAGTAAAGAATAGATCTGGCCTATCTAATGGTAGATCACCATAAACTTCGTCAGTTCCAACTTGATGGAATCTTTCAACACCATATTTCCTGCAAGCATCCATGAGAACTTGTGTTCCTAATATATTTGTTTCTAAAAAGATGCCCGGGTTTTCAATCGATCTATCAACGTGAGATTCCGCAGCAAAATTCACCACTACATCAGGTTTCTCTTCTTCAAATATCCTAAAAATACCATCTCTGTTTCTAATGTCTTCTTTATAAAATATGAAGTGTGGATTTTTCAAAGCATCATTCAATGTATGAAAATTAGCAGCATACGTTAAAGAATCAACACAAACTATTTTCCATTCAGGTCTTTCTTCTATAAGAAGATAAATAAAATTTGATCCTATAAACCCTGCACCACCAGTGACTAATATTTTCATTTCAAATCAGCCTCCGCTAATGAAATAAGATATTTTCCATAATCCGTAGAATCTAGTTCCTTGCCAAGTTTTAATAATTGCTCAGTTGTAATAAAACCACGTCTCCAAGCGATTTCTTCTATACAAGAAATATAGAAACCTTGTCTTTCTTGGATTGTTTGGACAAATTCACTAGCTTGAAGCATTCCGCAAGGAGTCCCTGTGTCTAACCAAGTCATACCTCTGCCCATTAAAGTCACAAACAATTTTCCTCTTTTTAGATACTCGTTGTTGATTGCGGTAATTTCAATCTCACCACGTTCAGATGGTTTTATAGATTTAGCAATTTGCACAACATCATTGTCGTAAAAATACAAACCAGGAACCGCATAATTGGATTTCGGTTGTTTTGGTTTTTCTTCAAGAGAAATAACTTTTCCGTTTGAGCCAAACTCAACAACACCAAAATTAGAAGCATCCTTTACTGGATATCCAAAAATAACAGCTCCCACCTTCTTATCAATAGATTCTCTCAAAATACGAGTCATGTCTGGACCATAAAAGACGTTGTCACCTAAAATGAGACAAACACTATCATCACCAATAAAGTCTTCTCCTATGATAAAAGCGTCAGCTAATCCTCTCGGTTGACTTTGAATAGCGTATTTTATATTGAGTCCAATTTTAGAACCATCTTCTAATAAATTTTTATAATCGTTAATATCTTGTGGGGTTGAAATAATTAGAATTTCTTTAATTGATGCAAGCATCAAAATAGAAAGAGGGTAATAAATCAAAGGTTTATCATAAATTGGTAGAAGTTGTTTTGATACAGCCTTTGTCATTGGATAAAGTCTTGTGCCTTTACCGCCAGCTAAAATAATACCTTTCATTGCAATTAGTCCTCCACTCCACATATATATTTTAAAAATCTATTTCGCTCAGCAAGATAAGTAAATAAGCTCCCACTTGTCGTTGCATTATAAGTTAAAGTGCTTAACAGTTCCCTGTTAGTGACAATCATCCTAAGTTTATTCAATAAATCATCATAATTGTTAATTTTAAATAAAATAGAATCTTTGCCATCTTTTAACAATATGTTAGCTTGCGGAAAACAAGAAGAAAGAACTGGGGTTCCAGCAATAAGCGATTCAGCAACAACACCAGGAGTGCCCTCTCCAATAAATTTTGTAGGAAAAACAAACAAATCATATTTTGAAAGTGTATCAACAACATTAGAAAAATCGATTTGTCCTAAATAATGAATGTTATCATCTAAATAGCCATTAAACAAAAGCAAATCTTTGTCTGCTAAAACTTTCTGTCCATAAATATCTAATTGAAGAGAAATACCGCTAGCATTTAGTTCTTTAACAGCTTCCAAAATATCGAAAATACCTTTTTCACGCATAACCCTTGATAAAAAAACAAGTTTTAGTGGATTGTTAGTTTTTTTTGTTTTGACATCTATTGGTTCAACATCTCTAAAATTATTCAACGTTCTAACATTGCTTATTTTAAAAAAACTTCTAAAAACAACATTTAGCATATCAGTCTCAGGAAGCACATATTTCAATTGAGACAATTGTTTGCTAGTTTTTTTATCGAATTTGCATAAATCGTACCTTTTATTCAATAAAAAGTCGATTTTTTCATCATCAGTAAGTTTGTCAATTGAATAATGGAGAACACCAGTGCCAACAAGAGGAAGGATTACTGGTTTTTTATATTTCCTATTGAAGAAATTAATAAATGGAATTAGTATTTTGCATCCTCTTTCAGCAGTTATTAAAACAATTCTATCACACGTTTTGATATTTTTTTTAATTCTTATTAACGTAAAAATCGGGTGTCTAGTAAAATTCTCCAAATCAATAAAGGAAGTATCAAATCCTTCATCTTGAATCTTTTTTAAATAGAGACGGACTTTGGCTGTCTGCCCATCTAACCCGTGGTGCTTAAGACCGCTATTGCCAATGAGACAAATCATATTTAATCTCTTCTTAATAAATCTCTAGTGTAAACTCTATCTTTAACATCATCAAGTGATGCGTCATATCTATTTGCAATAATGACTTTTGACATTTTCTTAAATTCATCAAAGTCTTTGATTACTCTACAATTAAAGAACTCGTCATCTTTAAGTGTTGGTTCATAGATTATTATATTCACGCCCTTCGCGTGTAATCTTTTCATAACACCTTGGATAGAAGATTGTCTAAAGTTATCACTACCAGATTTCATAGTTAATCTATAGATACCCACTGTGATGCTATCTTTGCCATCATTTTTATATCCTGCAAGAAGTAACACTCTATCAGCGATGAAATCTTTTCTAGTTCTATTAGATTCAACAATCGCAGAAATAAGATTTTCTGGAACATCTTCAAAGTTTGCTCTTAATTCTTTAGTGTCTTTTGGTAAGCAATAGCCACCATAACCAAATGATGGGTTATTGTAGAAATCACCAATTCTAGGATCTCCACATACGCCTTTGATAATATCTAATGTATCTAATCCCTTGGTTTGGGCAAAAGTATCTAATTCATTAAAATAAGCAACACGTAACGCTAAATAAGTATTAGCAAATAACTTAACAGCTTCTGCTTCTGTACATCCTAAAATATGAACATCAATGTTTTCTTTAAGTGCACCATGCATTAACAATCCCGCGAATTCTTTTGCCTTCGATAAATAAGGCTCTTTCTTTTCAGGGACGCCTACCACTATTCTAGATGGATAAAGATTATCATATAAAGCTTTACCTTCTCTTAAGAATTCAGGAGAAAAAAGAATTTTATCATAGTTATATTTCTCTCTAATGTGTTTAGTAAAACCTACGCCCACCGTGGATTTAACAACAATCCAAGCATCAGGATTAACTCTTTTAACTTGTTCAATTACTGATTCAACAGAAGATGTATCAAACTTATTACTTTCGCTATCGTAATTAGTAGGAGTAGCAATAACCACTAATTCAGATTCTTTATAGACTTTATCACCATCAGTGGTTGCTATTAAATCTAGTGATTTATTTTTTAAATATTCTTCTATTTCTTTATCCACTATAGGAGATTTTTTAGAGTTAATTAAATCAACCTTAGATTGAATAACATCTACGGCATATACTCTATTATGTTGCGCTAGAATTATCGCATTTGATAATCCAACGTATCCTGTTCCTGCTACTGTTATTTTCATACTTATATATTATTATATTGTATTATAAAATAATACTGATGCTAATGCGACTTTATTTTGATTAAAATGGATAACAAAGGTTTTATATACGAATTAGAGAACAAAAGATACGAGCAATGTGATAACTATAGCATTGAAATAATAAATAGCGATTGTCACCTGTGTTACATTTTTTGTTCATCGAACGGAATATATACAAATATCAATGAATCCAATTATAAGGATTACCTACAAAAAGATTATTACGAGTGGAAGAACGTTTCAAAAAATAAAGCAATTCGTAATCAAGCAGGAATGTATATTTTTTACGTGATGTCTTCCAAAAGTCTTATGTCAATGGAATTAATGCCAAAATTAGCAACATCGATAAATTAATTGTGTTTCTAAAAGAAAAAACTAAAAATTTTGAAGTTATTATAGTCGGGAACTCTGGCGGTGGATATTTAGCAATATTATTAGGTTCTCAGCTAGATAACGTAAAAAGGGTTTACTCTTTTGGTGGCTTGCTCTCTTTATATACTTGGACAGGATCGAACAATAATGTAGTGTTCGCTAACACTTACAAGGATCAAATAGGTGACAAAAAGAAAGAAAGATGGTTTTCGCTTTATCATTTGTTATATGATTACCCAAAACCATTATTGCATTTTTATGGAATGAAGCACGCTGGAGATGTAGAACAAGTTAGACCAATTTTGGAAGATAATTTGCAAAATGTGTTTTTGATAAAAATGAATAGTCAAGTTCATTCGGGCCATATTCCAGGCTATAATTATCCAAAACTATTGTCTGCAAGCGAAAAGCATATTAAAAAAATTCAGCTTTTGAGTCAAAAAAAGAATGTTTCACAAAATTATTTCTCTATTGTGAATATTGGCCTTATCAAATTAGCGTTCTACAAATGCAAATCTATAATTAAACGCTTTTTTAAAAAATAATCATTTATTGATTATTAGTGGATATCTCAGCAAATAATTCAATATATTTACCTACAGATTGCTTTATAGAATAATTTTCAATTATTTTTTGGTTTTTAATTCTGTTTTGTTCTAAAAATGACAAGTCAGAAATCCTGCTTATCATCGCTTTTTTAAAATGTTCAAAATCGTTCAATTCAATCAAATCTCCAGTAATTCCGTTTTGAATCAAATTAGGAATTCCACCTACGTTATTAGCAATAATATACATGCCAGATGCAATAGCTTCATTTATTACCATGGGGTTTCCTTCTGATGTTGAAGAAAGAACAAGGATCTTTGATTTAGACATATATTCGCCAACATTGTCTACAGCACCCATGAAAGAAATGTTCTTATAAAGCGAATTTCCCGCTTCATCAATGCAGGACCGTTTAAGTGGGCCATCGCCTAAAAAAACCAAGCTAGCGTCTTCTTTTTCTTTAATGACATCTTTAAAAACATCTATTAAATATTTTTGATTTTTAACAGGTCTAAAAGAAGCAACACATAAAAAGTCAATTGTCCTTTCATCAACAGGAATAGAAGAATTAAAGTTTTGAATATTAATCCCATTATCAATATAGTCACATTCCATTTTTGTTTTTCTTTCTATTGACTCACTTGATAACTTGGAAACAGCGACTGGATATATGTGTTTTCTTTTTATTAAGAATCTATTAAATAATTCTTTCTTAAATCCAGTACCAACCATATGATGAAATGTATGAACAATTGGATATTGCTTTTTAAATTTTAAAGCCAACATCAAAGTAACTGTAGTTCCTAAATGAGAATGAATTACTGATGGATTAATTTTTCTTAAAGTGTTAGCCAACTTAGATGCGCAAGAAAAATCAATTCCTCTATGCTTATCCAGAAAGTTAACTTTTATGCCTAATTCAGATAATCGATTATATAAAGCATTTTGTCTATAGCCATATAAGACAACAACATTCAAGTTTACGCGATCGCTATGATTTAATTTTATTTCCTCACATAAATTAACAAACATAGTCTCTGCACCACCAACAGGATTTAAAGAAGGGATTATTTCGACAAGTTCAATTTTTGGTGATTTTAGTTCCTCGTTTTTTTGTTCATTCTTTTTCAAAATGTTGAATTCAAAGATAGATGGTATGCCAGTATCGGCTAAAAATAAGCCGGCAGAAAAGGAAAACATCTTTTCTTTAAATAAAGCAATTGTCAAAGTTGAAACTAAGAAAAAGATAATTCCAATATAAGAAAAATTACGTTTATTAGTTGATCGCTTCAAAAACAAAACAAATGGTAAATGGTATAAGAACGTTCCAACTATACCATAATTGCATAATGTGTCAGACCAATGGTTATGTGACCAGCCTGAATGATGCGTTGAAAAAACATGGTATCCGTTAAGACCAAAGCCAAATAAAGGTCTTCTTAAGAACAAGGAAAAACCATTTATTATCATTTCTAATCGCCCAGCAGTGCTCGAATCTGGATTTAAATTTTTATATTGTTTACCAACGAATGTATAAAGCATATTTAAAAATCTATCTTTTAGAGTCGAGAACACAGGTAACTGAAGGACTATCACTAAACCGCCAATAACTCCAACCATCAATAAAACAGTAAGATACCAACGTTTTTTGCCAAAAAATTTGGCAAAGATAATAAATGAAGTAATCAAAACTATCAAAATTGCTATTTTTGACCCGCAAGTAAAAGATAAACCGATAAAAAGTAAAGAAAAAAGGCTATTCAAAACTAAAGTGTACCATTTTTTGTATTTAAACAAATAAAAGAATGAAAAGGCAAAACCAAAAGCCAACAAAATAGAAATATCGTTTTCATCACCAAATTCACTACCCAACCTAGATACATTTAAAGAAAGTATCTCTGGTCTATATTTAATGCAATAAATCACGGCAAAAATTATCAAAGATAGGTATAAAACAGAAAAACTTTTTTTACGTTCTTTTGGCTCAACAGACGAAAAATATGTATAAAGAATGATTATTACTAGTGTGTTCAACAAAGGAGTCGATAAGAAACTTTTGAATCCGGTCAATATAGAAGAGAATAATGCGGAAACACAAAACAGAATTAGCGAGAAAGATATGACAGTTATTTTTATTGTTTTATGAAGAATAAACGATAGCGCTATAACGCTAATCAACAATATGGTTAGAATCCAAGTAACGAAATATAGTTTTCCAACAAGCGAGAATAATGGAATTGATAAAAAAGTCATACCTAATAGGCAGAGAATATATAATTCAAGATTTCTCTCAGAAAAGATTTTAGATAGAAATTTCTTCATAAGTGAAATTACCATCCTTTCTTTTGTTCTTTTTTATTTTTGGCAAGAAAAATCTTGTTCCGCATATGATTAAAATTGATAAAAAGTTAATAACTGTGAATAAATTGCAAAGAGGCTCAACAAACACAAAACATAAAATCAAATTATAAAAAATGAATAAGAATGAAATTAAAATCAAACTGAACAAAATATCTTTTTTCCAAACAAAAATAAAACAAGCATACCCAAGAGAAATCAAGGCAGAAAAAAGATATAACAGCGTATCATCTTTGGAAAAATCTATGGACTGGAACGATGTTTTTAATTCAAATATTTCCTTGTACTTATTTTCGGAGTAATTGAATATATAGAATGTGTAGTCAGCATTATGTTTGTTATATCCTAGCGCATTAACTCTTTTCAAAAAAGATGAATTACCGTAGATGTCATTCTTCATATCGAATTCAGCACAATATTTTAATTGATTGTCTGTGTACGGCTCGCCAAACATAACACAAAAATCACCATAAAGCTGTTGCACTCTTGGCCCAGTTCTAAATTTAGAATAAAGAATATTGTTTATACAAAATTTTATATTTTTAGCTTCCGAACCTATTTTAAGTTTTAAAATAGGCAAAAAATCTGGTTCTTGTTCTGGGTGTTTTGGATTTTTTGGCTCAATTAGTTTTGTATATGCGTTGATTCTATTTTTATCAGTCACCTCATCAACAATTCCGTATTCGACAACGAGTCTGTCTGCTAGTGTGTCAGAAATGAAGCAAACCGCATTTGCATCATACCTTCTTGCCCAATATCCTTTATTTGGCAAAACCTCATCCTTAAAATACGTTGAAAATAAACCATTGTCTAAATAATAACCCCAGTCATACTTTTCCCCTATATTAAATCCAGTTTGTTTATTTAAACAAATTGAATAGTCATTATTATAATAGGATGTGAAGTAAGATTCTCCAGGATAGAATTGTCTGAACGAATAGTTTACAGTTGAACTATTTGTGTAATAAAAATTTGAATATAAATCAGGGAGAGTATTTTTGTCCTTGCTTTGTATTCTAATCATCGGAGCCGTTTCTCGAGAAACAAAATTGTTAACATAGTAGTTATTGAATTGATTTGACCAATTATTCAATTTTGAATTTAGTGTCTGCTTCATTAAAACAAATTGGCCAACAGAACAGATAAGAAAAACAAATGAAGGAAGAATCTTCAAACATATATCTTTCAACTTAATTATTTTTCTTTTCATAATATGGTTTATTATATCAAAGATATTTTATCTTTAGATTTAATTCTTTATTTTTTACCGCTCATAACACCATCAATGATTAGAGACAAAGAATTTTCAAATTCATCCTTTCCATAAATATGACTTGGTCTAACTATATTTTTGTTTCTTATATCATTGATGTTTTTAAGCCATTCTTCTCTTTTGAGTTTTGAAAATGTACATAATCCAAAATTAACATCTCTCGGTACAGAATCAGAAGCAATACAGTAAGTGTTTGAAAATTGTGCTTCTAATAATGTTATTGACAATCCTTCAAATAACGATGGCAAAAGCAATATATGAATTTGTTCAAACAACATCTTTTTGCTATAGTCTGATGGCAAAAATGTCACGGCAGAAGTGAGATTATGCTTATCTATAAACTCAACCATCTCATCATAGTAACGAGGTTCTTCCGAAAGTTTGAATCCAACTAACAAAAGACGAGCACTTTGACCATTCTCTATTAATTCTTTTAAAACTGATAACGAAAATAACTGATTCTTATTTGAACAATAATATCCAATTTGTCCTAATACTATTTCATCATTATTTGGCTTTTTGACAACATCTGGAAAATATTCATTTGGATAATCCATAAGTGTATAAACTTTACCTTTTGGAGCAATATCATCATTAGGAATAGCAAGACTAGATAAAGCGATGTAAGCGTCAACACCTTTTATATACTTTCGGACAAACACTTCTTTCTTTCGAATTAAAGCGAATTTACTTTGTATATTCACGTTGCCAAGAGCGTAGTAAATAAGTTTTTGTTTTTTCAGCTTATTCTTATGAGCGGAACAATCAGCCATAAAATAGATATTGTTTGATATAACTATGTTATATCCATTCTTCTTGATAGTACTTTTGATGTTGAAAAACTTAAGGAACGGGAAAAATTTATACGATAACCCATTCAATTTCATTTTCCCAACAAAGATATTTCTGCATATCTTTTTATATTCATTGTAAAAGTATAAGTCGGCATTTTTATTTCTGACAGCATAAACAAAAACATCTACTAAAAAGCCTTTTTTCCTAAGCACTTCAATAACGTGCAAAAAGGTCTGTGGAGAACCGCTTCTGGTTAGATTTTGAATTACAATTAAGCAACTGTTCATATCTTCTAATTATTTTTGTATTTCTTCACAATATAACGAATTAGGAACAAAAGCCTAAATTTAAAGCAAGTCAACAACAAGTTAGGATACCTGCTTTCAAACTTGTGTGTTTTAACAAACTTTTTCCAAATAAAAGAATGCTTTATTTCAGTACATCTCATCTTGAAAAGCTGTTTGTCATTATCAACTGATCCTAATTCCAAATATTTCGCAACTGACCAAGATATTATGTTAACAACCCTAAATGGTATTTCTTTTAAAATATCTGGTGATAAAAAATTGATATAACGATAGGATGCTTCTTTTGATTTAAATCTATCGAAAGCCTTATTACTATCCAGTGTATGACAAATGCTGTTTTTGTTAAGCCTATATTCATAGACGCTTTCGGTTATTAAAAGGGCGCGAGACGTATTTAAAACTGCAGCGGTGAGAAAAAACATATCTTCCCCAAGCTTTGTATCGCATGAAAGATTGAGTTTAATAATTCTGTCTAATGCATTGCGTTTAAAACAATACCTCCAAACAGTAGGAATTGTTTTTTCAACAAAAACGGTTTTATAGAATTCATGACCTGAGTTAATTAGTTTTTTTTCGCTTATGTCATCAATGTTTTGTTCAGGCAAATTATCTTCTAAAAGCTGGCAACAATTATAAGTTATGCACTCAATGTTTTGATATTTGTTGAAAAGTTTAAATAAAGTTTCGAGGCAATTAGATTTTAGCTTATCATCAGAATCTAAAAAAACAACAGCTTCTCCAGACGATTTCTTAATTCCTTCAATTCTCGAATAAAATTGGCCTTTGTTTGTGTTGTTTTTAATTACTTTAATTCTAAAATCCTTGTCTGAAAAATTATTAGCTATTGAATTTGAATCATCACCACTACAATCATCAACAATAATCAATTCCCAGTTTTCGTACGATTGAGAAAAAACAGACTCAATCGCTTCCGATAAATATCTTTCTCCATTAAATACAGGGCAAATAATACTAAACTTCATTTTTGATCAATAAAAATATAGGCGATTCTCTATTTCTTTCCTGTGTTTTTTCAAAAAATACTTATAAAGCAATGGATTCCTTGAAACAATCAAAAGCTTATTGATTTGCTTTTTTGGAAATAATATTTGTGACAATTCTTTATCACGATAATAAGGCAAAATTCTTAACAATTCATTTTTAAACATTTGTCTGTCCATAGAAATAAGCTTTTTATAAACTGATCGATTATCAAAAAACGCCATGGTTTGTTTTGCTCTTTCAAATTTGTTTTCAAAGTCAAAAGAAAAAAGTAACTCCATCATCACTTCGTGTATTAATTCGTGATCATATTTATATCCAGTTGATACAGAAGAAAGAGGCTTTTCAATATATGAATAGACATTGTCGAAAAAATAAAAGTTATAATCCGCAAGACATAGAGCCCAAATTATTTGGCCATCATAAAAGAATCCACCGTGTCTATTTCTGTTAACAAACATAAACAAGGGATTAATCTTTCTATATACTTCAGTATTGATTAGGAAAGAATGATAAAACCAGTTTTTCTTTGAAAGAAAATTGTTAAATTGTTTTTTTTGTTTTAAAGCATCCCTAGAAAAGGAAGAAGAGGTTGGTTCTTTCTTTATTGTTGCTCCGCAAAACTCATATGAATTGAAATGATAAAATTGATAGTCTTCAAAGTGGTTATCCAAAAAATCAGAAACTTTGTTAAAAAAGTTATTCTCTAAATAATCAGAACAGTCAAGCCACATGAAGTAATCGGTGGTCACCATTTCAAAACACTTAAAATGTGCTTTATCTACTCCAAGGTTTTCCTTACAATCAATGAATTTAACAATAAACGGCTTATCTAATTTTTTAACATCTTCAATATATTGGTTAACAACATCTACAAAAGATCTATCCTTGCTGCCGTCGTTATATAAGTAATGAACAAGACCAGGATAGTTTTGGCGCAAAACAGAATTGAGGGTTGCACGAAGTCCTTCAATCGGTGCGTTGTATAATGTTGTGATAATAGATATTGTTTTCATGTTTTGTCTATATTGTGTTTTCGATATAACTCTCTGTAGCATTCTCTTTGGATATAATTTTGCAAGGATTCCCTATAACAATTGAGTGTGATGGAACATCGCAATTAACGAAACTATTTGACGCGATCATTACATCATCACCAACAACAATTTTTCCAACTATTGTAGCGTTGACACCAATCCAAACGTTGTTTCCAATTATTGGAGTTCCTTTTCTAACGCCCCTATTCTCTTGTCCAATCGTCACACCTTTGCTTAGGTTACAATTTTTACCAAGTATAACATCAGAATTTACAGTGATACCATAAGCATGGCCAATATATAACCCCCCCCCGATGATTGTTTTGCCATACAAATCAATCTTCATTTTTCTTTTAATGTATCTAAATTTTAAACGAGCAAAAAACAATTTAATCTTGTTTTCTTCGGTTTGACAAATCCTAAAAAGTTTCAAAAAACATTTTAAATCACTATCAATTGAAGAATGACCATATCTTTGTAAATCTTGTTTGTATAATTCTTTCCACTTTTTCATATTGTTTCTCTAGTATCTTATTTAATCATAAGATAATCCTTTTTTCTACTTGTTTATTTCTCACGTTAAAAACATCAATCAAATTTATATTTTTCATGTAGCCATATTAAGACCGCCATCATACGAATAATGTTTGTGAAAAATGCTGTTGTCAAAACGCAAAATATATGAATAGAATATTTCAAACATGTAAGATAAACTATTATAAGTTATGAGTAATAAAAATGTTAAAACATTATCCATAATAATGAACAGCGACGAAAACAATAGATTTGCGTGGAGCGGCGTCAATTATTTTATAATTAAATCATTGAAAAAACATTTTCAAGTCCAGTATTTTAAAGCAACTGCGCACTATTCAATTTTGGCTAAATTGCTTCTAAAATTAGATAAAATTTTTCATAAGAATGCAAAGGAATATCCTATCATTGTAAACCATCTTCTATATAGAAAATGCATAAAAGAAGCTGAAAAATCTAGTGATATGGTTTTAACCACTATCAGCACGTTTGCTGCATATAGCAAAAAGTGCATTTATGTAGTTGATGCGGTCTACAGATCTTTGCTTAATTATTACTACTTTGACGTTAATAAAATTGATGCTAAACGTCTCGATTCAATTCAAAGAAGAGCCTTAAAAAGATCTAAAAAAATAATATTTGCATCTGACTGGGCTCGAAATGAGGCAAATAAGATTTATCGAATAGAAATGAATAAATCATATGTTGCTTTGATGGGGGCAAATATCGAAGATATAAAAACATCACCAAAAAGTATTTCACACAAAAGAGAGATACAGTTCTTTTTTATGGGTGCAGATTATGAAAGAAAAGGACTATCAAAAATTATCGATTTGATTGAACTATTGAATATAAAAGATACCAATCACAAATATAGTTTGAATGTTGTTGGAAAATACGCGGACAACACTGATATGGTTAAATATTATGGTTTTCTCAAGAAAACAAACGAAGAAGATTATAAGAAATATATCGATTTATATAAATATTCAGATTTCTTTATTTCGATGCCTAGGGCCGAATGCTTCGGAATTGTTTATTGTGAATCATCAATGTTTTATTTACCGAGCATATCAATCGACACCGGTGGAATCTCATCGTATTTGAAAAACAATGAAAACGGATTGTTATTCAAGCAAGACGACTCTTTGGACACTATTTCTAGTGAAATAATCAGGTTGGTAAACGATGACAATCGATATAAGAAAATATCAAAAAAATCACGCGCACTATATGAACGTGATTATAATTGGAATAAATGGGCTGAGAGAGTTGCCTCAATTATCAATGATGATTGCAACTGAGTATAATATCACAAATTCTATCTATTTCCTTATCAGTTAAATCAGGGTAAAGTGGGAGCGTTAATATTCTTTCACTAATTCTTTTCGCAATTGGGGTACTACCTTTATTAAATAAATTATATGCACCAAATTCAGACACCAATGGATAAAAGTATTTTCTAGCATAGATTCCATGTTGGTTTAAAATTGATTTTATTTCATCCCTATTGGCTGGATATCCATCAAAGACTACTGGCAGATAAGAATAATTATGAACGACTTCATTTTGCGGTCTCCAAACAATTATTCCTTTAATGTTCGACAACCTATCGATATATCTTTCAACCACTCTTTTTCTTTGAGTAATTACATCATCTATATGTCTTAAGTTACACAATCCCATGCAGGCTTGAAATTCGTTCATTTTTCCGTTGCCACCTACAAAATCACAAGTTTCTTCACCTGTAATACCAAAATCTCTAATCGAGTGAAAAAAACCGTCTAAAGAATCATCATTATAACAAATAGCCCCCCCCTCAATTGTGTTGAAAACTTTTGTAGCATGGAAACTAAACATCGACATGTCGCCAAAATTAGCCACTCCAGTGCCTTTGTATTTAACACCAAAAGCATGCGCAGCATCATAGATAACTTTTAAATTATGCTTTTTTGCTATTCGCTCTATTTCTTCAACATCGCACACATTTCCATAAACATGAACAGGTATGATGGCAACCGTTTTATTGGTGATTAATTGCTCTATTTTTTTAACGTCTATCGTATAGTCTTTATCATTAATATCACAAAAAACAGGAACAAGCCCGTTTCTTACAATAGCATTAACGGTACTTACAAACGTAAAAGGTGTGGTTATTACTTCGCTGTCCTTAGGAAAATTATAATATGATAACGCCGATTCTAAAGCATAGTGACCATTTATAAAGAGAGCAGTTCTTTTAACATCCAAAAAACGACTCAAGTTTTCTTCAAGTTCTTCATGCTTTGGACCAAAATTGGTTAGATAATGATTATCCCAAATTTCTTTAATCTCAGAAATATATTCTTCTAAGTCTGGTAGGTATGGTTTTGTAACAAATGTCTTCATCTTTATCTCCATCAACTATTTTGTAAAAAACTATCTCTTAATAAGTTTTTTTATTTTTTTCCTTAATCTTTTCAAAAAACTTGGTTTTTCCTCAAGCAAAATTGGAATTTTTTTATCAGTTTTTGTTCTTTCTATGTAGCTATAGTTTGATGCAATAACATCGGCAATATTTTTATATACACGTCTACTGTAGTGTTGAATTGAACCGTTATAATCCGCCTGACTTTTAATATAAGATGAAGGATTGATTAATAGCACATTGCTGTTATTATGATATCTATCAAATAAAAAATCGTTTATATATTTTGAATACGTATCAGCATCATTCATTGACGTTTGTTTTTCATCTTTATATTTTACTTCTGAACCCAACAGCAAACACACTTGTGTTTTTTGTTTTAAAAGATGATCCACAATTCTTGCGATTCTTTTTGCTTGATTAATAGGATCCACTCTACCAATATATTCATAATCTCGGCAAAAATCATCCCATGATTTATCATTTGGTGTAAAACAAACACTATTCTTGTATGATTTTGAATCAGATTTAGTAGCATCATATGGCCATTCTCCAAATAGAATTGTTTCTCCGGTTTTGATGTTCCTATATTCACCATATAAAAGGGCAGTAATGTAAGAATAAATGACTACTTTATATTTTCCATTAAAAATTGTTGAGTTCGAAACCACCGGATCAAAAAAATCGGTCTTAGAGTAAGATACATTATCTAGAATGTTATTCAAAATTAACGGATGACTTCCGTACCCAATCAATCTTTTCTTATCATCAAAATATCTAAACTCGGTAATTGGGTTCCAAGGTAAAAAATAATCCACCGTTTCTAAATCGCATGGTCCGACAATCAAAACATCATCATTATAGGTAATGGATTCTGACATTTTTGATGATTTAATCACTTTAATGTAATCAATTTCACTTTTCTTTAATAAATTAATGGTTACAGGATTGACGATATCAATTTCTGGGTAGTTTAAATATTGATAAATATATTGTTCGATATGCATGCCCAACGTTCTGCAAGAGAAAAAAAAGTGAATTAATCTATTCTCTTTTACTGATAACGCATAAAAGCCAACATAACCATAATTACCATACTTATCTTTACATTGAATAGCAGCGCATTTAATACCGTTGTGCTTTGCCATTGCAAAAAAATCGTTAGACAATGGTTTTTTTGTATAATTCAATTGATGTGCTCTCTCACCTAATTCGCAGACTCGATCAACCAGCTCATTAGTAAAAGTAGAAACAAATGCTATTCGTATATCACTTCTTTTTAAAAACTGTATCTCGTCAAAGACAAGTAATCTATCTTCAACCTTTTGCTCTAATATTTTGTACTGTTTTAGCCTTTCTAACGTACTATCATCTTTCCCAAGATAATTACAATTTTCAATTAATGTTTGAATTATGTCTGGAGTTGATACCATTAAATTCGGCATCAAAAAAAGAGCCTCTTCGAGATTTCTAAAATTATCATCAATAAAAAGACAATTCTCGTCTCTTAAATTCATTTTTTTGATTATATTTTGAATTCTTGGTGCTTTCTCTTGATAATTGATAGAAGAAAACACAAACATATCATTGAAATGAATTTCTTCTAAAAAATTATGAACCTTACTATCGTCATTTTTTGAACAAATGGAAGAAACAATGCCCCTTAAATTGAGATTTTTAATCAAATTGAAAGCGTTAAAATTTGGTTTAACATCGCCTTCTGCTAATATGCCATCCCACAGCGTTTCGTCCAAGTCCCATATTATTAATTTTATTTTTGATAAAGCAACGTTTTTTTGCATAAACTTCAAAAATCCCTATTTGCCACTGTATTTTTCCAAGAAAAGGTTAATATCATTAAAGTCGTTTTTTCTTTGAATAATTGTTTCGATTGGCCAATCCCACCATCTCAAAGCTAATAGGCGAGCAATAGTTTTATCAGGAAATCTAAATTTGATGATTTTGGCTGGAATGCCTCCGACAACTGCATAAGGTGGTACATCCTTTGTTACAACAGCCCCCATTCCAATGATTGCTCCATCTCCAATAGTAACACCACCTTTGATTATGACATTCATTCCGATCCACACATCATTTCCGATTGAAACAAAATGACTCTCGTCAACTTTATCTGATTCATCAAACAAAGTCTCTGCTTTGCTTAATTTTATGTAATTCGACGTATTATAAAACATACAATGAGTTGATACGAAATCAATTGGGTGTTTAAACGGCTGTATTTCAACACATTTTGCGATTGAACAAAACTTTCCAATAATCATGTCGTATAGAATGCATTTTTGCCCTATTGATGTTCCTAAGCCAATTTGTGTTCCATCAATTATACAGCCTGAAGCAATGCTGTTATAGCCACCAAAAATCGTATCATCATTAAAAATTACACTAGGATGAATTGATGAATTAGTATCTTTCTCAATAGTTTTAATTCTGTGATTCTTTTTATAATTAACAAAGTGCTTGAACATATTAATTACCATCTTTACTAATTTTTATTTCTTTTAAATGAATGTGACCCCAATATCTGGTATCCCAATACACATCTATATGTTCGTTTAACGAATCGTCTATATTCACATAAAGTCCACAATATGCTGCATCTAATGAAGCTTCCGCTCCATTTTTTCCGATTTCAAATACAAATATGTGAATGACATAACGACCATGAACTAATGAAGATGTGTCAAAAACAAAATTAAGAAGATTTTGACCCAAATGCATGTCGAATTTGTCACTATACGAAGTACCTATATTATTAAAACTTGAATCACAAAGTATAAACGCAAGCCTAACATCTTTATAATCTTTTAAACTTTCAACACATATTTTTCCTTTGATTTGTTCACCAACAGAATATGACGGCAACTCTTTCTCAAGCAAATGCAATGTTTTAATCGTAACGTTTTTATCTTTCCAAACAGGATGAAATTCATCAGTATAGTGATAATCAAGTTTGTCAGAAATTAATCCTAAATACTGAGATATTCCTGTATCAACATCTCCATCAAAAGCAACAGTCCCATGATTCAAAACAATTACTCGATTGCAAAGTTCTTTTATGGTTGACATATTATGGGAGACATAGAGGATGGTTTTATCAAAGCGTTCAGAAACATCCTGCATTTTTTTAATACATTTATTTTGAAAAGCAACATCTCCAACAGCCAGAACTTCATCCATTATCATTATTTCAGAATCAAGATGCGCAGCAACAGAGAAGGCTAATTTTACATACATTCCCGAAGAATATCTTTTTACAGGCGTATCAATGAATTGCCTTACTTCAGAGAAATCAATGATATCTTCCATTTTTGAATCAATTTCTTTTTTTGTCATACCTAAAATGGCGCCATTCATATAGACGTTCTCTCTACCTGTTAATTCTGGGTGAAAGCCTGTTCCTACCTCCAACATAGAAGCAACACGGCCATTAAGATATATTGTTCCGTTTGAAGGACCAGTTACTCGTGAAATAAGTTTAAGCAATGTTGATTTGCCAGCGCCATTGTGGCCAATAATACCAATTCTTTCTCCTTTTTTTACTTCAAAGGATATGCTGTCAAGAGCTTTAAACTTTTCGCCTTTATTATAATTCTTTGCTCCAATCTTTTTTGTTGGATCTTCTTTTTTTCTAATTTTGGCCCATAATCTTTGAAATTCGTCCCTAAGGGTCGTTCCGCCTATTTCACCAAGTTTATAAATTTTGGAGACATTTTCAATTTTTAACATAATTTCATCTTTTTGCATAATGTCTCTCTCCTAAATAGTATCCATAAAATTCTTTTCGGTTTTATTAAACAGAAGCAAGCCAATAAAGAATAAAACAAGTGTAATTCCCCAACTGCAAACATATGAAATCCATTCGAAATACCCGAAACCAAAAACACTGAGCCTAAATGTAGTAATTATAGGAGTTAATGGATTCATACACATATAGAGCATGGTTAGATTTGCGTGTTTAGCAGTAATCAAAGTTAAGCCGTATGCAACAGGCGAGGCATACTGCCAAAGTTGTAGTCCGAAACCAACAAGCATCTGAAGATCGCGATATTTTGTTGTAACAGCAGAAATAATTAAACCAAGACCCATTGATAGAATAATGAGCTCAACAATCAAGACAGGAATTAATAAAAGCCACCACGACGCATAAATTGTGTAGTTTCCTGTCAAAAGGAAAACTAACCAGACTATTAAGAATAAAACAAGATTAATAATTGATGGTATTAAATTAGACAGCGAGGTTGCAATAGGTTGAACTAGTCGCGGATAATAAACTTTTCCCATAGTTGCTCTATTATCAATAAAAATTTTAGAAACTTTATTAACGTTTGATGAAAAATATGCAAATAACATAGTGCCAGTCATATAGAACAGAAAACTTGGAACATTAAAATCACCAGCAACATCTGCAGTAGTTAAACCAGCCAGCGAACCAAAAATAAAAGAAAATACAAATGTCGTCAAAACAGGTTGAATAATTGCCCATAATGGTCCTAGGATGGTTTGTTTATAAAGCGCAGTAAAATCTCTTTTGACAAAAAGCCAAATTAAATCTCTATACTTAAATGTTTCTCTAATGTGGAGATCAAATAGTTTATGCTTCGAATCAATTCTAGTTTTAAATCTTTGTGTATCCATTTTTATATAATTTTTTCAAAAAAAGATAATTAACATTTAATTATACCTTGAAATATTCTATCACAATTTTTATTATCGTTAAGTGGAAAACATTCATGTATTCTTTTTAAATATTCATCTTCTATTTTGCAATTGTTCTCTAATAGTTTGTTTAATTCCGATATAACTTCAATGTCCGTGTTACAAACTTTGCCAAACCCATCTCTTCTATAATCAAAAAAACTTTTTTCGTAATGTTCTTCAAAATATCTTTTCTCATCAAATTGAAAATAAATAGATGGTTTTTTTTGATATGCAAAATCATAAAATACACTAGAATAATCTGTAATAAGAATATTGGCTTCTCTTAAATATTTTTGAATGCTGTCTCCATGATTTGAATTCAAAAAACAAACATTTGATGAAAGTGAAGAGAAGAGATTGTAATATTTGTTCAAATTAGGATGAACATAAAACACTATTTTATATCTCTTATCATTTAATATTTTTAGAAAATCAATATTTGATAAAAGGCCAAACCATTGCAAAAAATATTCGCTTTCGGAAAAGATTTTGAAGTCTTCAATTCTACTCAACCATCTTCTCCACGTAGGCATAATAAAAATCAAATTTTTAATGTTTTTATCATGCAGTGCATCAAACCTTGCTAGCCCTGTATATTGTGCAACTCCATCACTATAATGAAAATTAGCATTAATATAATCAAATTCTGGTTTAGAACCACAGCATATCATGTCTAGATGTGCATTCTCTTTAAAATAATTTGGATGCTTGTTTTTAAAAATACCATGTTTAAGCGCTATATTTTTTCCTGTGAAATGATGTTTTAACAAATACTTAGTTAGATAGCTATTTGGTGAACACCCATGAACTAAAGTCGAAATCTTGTAATCGGCTGCAATAAAAATAAGGTAATGTAAATAAGAGTGTGGTTCTATCGTTTTCCCAATTGTTTTAATTATATTAAAGTTAGGATTCTTTTTACTGATAATGAAACAAGAATTTATTTCTCTGTGATAAAGATTTAAATACTTAAAAAAATGTAACCCATTATCTCTTGCGTCGAAATTTATTTCAGAAATCAACCAAATATGTTTTCTTTTAAAAAGCAAAAAAGCCATTGGAAAAGAAACAAATACAAACATCATCACAAAAAGGAAATGTATTCCATGTAACATCTTTTGGAAAAACCTTTTCACTTTATTCCCGACCTCCTTTATTTAGCTTTCGACACACTAAATACAGCACCTCAAACCATTGAAGTGTAATAAGCATCTTGAATATTTTGTATTTTTTGCCGGTAAACTTGTAATGCTTTGTAAAATTATTAAAAAGATATGATTTTGAGATCACCTTTGCGCGTTTTTTAAAAACACTTTTTGGATCTACACGATGATTGCAATTAAAATAAGATATTCCATAGTACGATAAATCTTTTTTTAATCGTTGGTCGATAAGTGAAATGTCAATCGATATCTTGCTCGTTATTTCTTTATAAATATAGTTGTATGACAAGAAGCTTTGATAGTAATCAGTCGGACTCATATTAGCTTTGGATTTTGATTCGCTATGTTTTCTATATAAATATAGGACATCAGTTATTAGAACAATGGAATTAGCATCGCATATTAGAAAGTACGTATCAATTAAATCCTCTGTGTAAGCATGTTTTTTGAACATCTCTGGCAATTTATGATTGTCAAAAAGAAAACGTTTAAAGCAAGCGGCATTGTGATAATACCCAAATCGATTATCAAAAAAACATTCATATAATTTGTTATTGTTATCAAGGATTTTAAATGCATTGTTATGATAAATACGTGGCTCATAGCCTTCATCAGAAAAAGCGGATGTATCGCTAAAAATAATGTCAGGGTCATTAGTGTCGATAACATTTTTATATGTTTCGAGAGTATTTTTTGGAAGCAAGTCATCACAATCTAAAAATACCATATATTTACCAGAGCTTTTTCCAACACCATAATATCTTGAATATAAAACTCCGTGATTGTCATTCTTAAAATAATGTACTTTTTTGGAGAAAAATGAAGAAGCTATCTCTTGACTTCCATCAGTTGAGCCGTCGTCAACCAAAATCAATTCCCAATTTGAATACGTTTGATCTAAAACAGATTCAATGGCTTTCGCTAAGTATTTTTCTCCATTATAGAAAGGACAGATAATAGAAAATAATAAATCATTTTTCTCCATTTTTTACATCACCTCACTAAACAAATTGTTCTCATCAACTTCAACTTTTCTTTTATACAAAAGTTTCTTCCAAAAACCAAACCACAAATTTTTAGCAACCATGAATAAAGAATGGAAATGGCCATACTTTAATTCTTGCCTAAACAATCTATAATGCCACTTTATTAGCTTAATTTTATTGCCAGATGAAATAGAACCATCACGTTTAACATATACAGACAAGCATTTATTTAATCTATATCCATTAACTTTATTCAACACATGTAGCCACATAGCGTAATCGTTGTTCTTCTTTAAATCTGTAATTTGAACTAAACCAACAGCATCACGTCTGTAAACAACTGTACTAGTAAAACAATAGCAATATCTTTTAATTAACTTGAAATCCAATCGTTTTGGTGAAGTTATTATTCTTTTGCTCCATTGACCGTTCGCAAAAATCATGTAATCAGTATAGCTAAACATATAATTATTATTGACCATATAGCCCAATTGCAATTCTAATTTTTTAGGCGTCCAGACATCATCTGCATCAAGGAAAGCTATCCACTTTCCATTTGCATGCATCAATGCTTTGTTTCTTGAAACAGCCGCACCGCTATTATGATCATTTATAAATAATTTAATTCTTGGGTCATTAAACTTTTTAATAGCATCAGTGGTTTGATCAGAAGAACAATCATCCACAATTAAAAGTTCCCATCTATTGTAGGATTGTGAAATAACTGATTTAATAGAAGCCCCGATATATCGCTCACAATTATACGATGGCATTACAATACTGACTAAACCATAATCTTCCATATCTATTTTATTTTTCTTGCTGGATTACCGGCCCACGTTTCTCCATCCGGAATTGATTTATTAACTAATGATCCTGCACCGACAATAGCATTCTCACCAATTATTATACCTCCTTTGCCAGGAGAGATAATTGTAGAGTGCATCCCAATATAAGCGCCTTTTTTTATGACTATAGGATTATGCCCTTGTCCTCGACCGTGACAAGCAAAGAAAGTCCCATATGATATTTCTGCACCTTCCTCCACAATGAATAGTTTTGGTTCCAAATCATCAAGATAGCATCGCATGCCAATAAAACATTTTTTGTTAATGTTTTTATATCCAATCAAACGATAGAAGAAGATGCGCGCTCCATTCGTAACCATATGAGGAATAATTTTTGCGCTCCATAATTTCCTGTGAAATGAACCAATTTTTTGAAATATATTCTTATTATTACCTTTCTTTGACATTTTATTTCGCTCCATTTTGTTCTAACAATTTTTTGCTCTTTAAAACTGCACTATCGTATGTATCTTGAGAAATGCGTTTTACTCTTAAAAGATAATCTCCATAATCTTCATCTGTATCAAACCCTTCTCTATCGATATCATCTTTTTTAACAAAAGCTTTAAAAAACGATTTAAAAACAATCGAGGTATCTTTCCAAAAAGATATTTTTTTAATGTAAATCAAATCTTGTTCAAATTTTATTTCCCAAGTTATATTATTTCTTCCATTAACTTGGGCTAAACCTGATAAGCCTGGTTTAACTGCTTGCCTTTTCATAACTTCATCATCAAAAAAAACATAATCCTTAACAAGCAATGGTCTAGGACCAATAACTGACATATCACCTTTTAAAATATTTATAGCTTCAGGCATTTCATCAAGAGATGTTTTTCTTAGCCATTTGCCAAACTTAGTCAATCTTTCCCCGTCAGGAAGAAGATTGCCATTCTTATCTTTTGCATTAGACATAGAGCGGAATTTATGCATTGTAAATAATTTTCCGTCTTTTCCTGGTCTAACTTGTTTGAAATAAACTGGCGAGCCTAATTTGGTTTTGACAAGAATCGCAATAACTAAATATAAAGGCCATAAAAAGAGGAAGACCGCTAGGGCGCAGATAATATCGCACACTCTTTTGAAAAATGGGAAGTAAAAAAGAGACATCATTAAAAGTAATAACGCAATGGAACCTAATACAATTAATAATATCCAATACCACTCCATATTATTCAAAACACTCTTTAATAATCCTTATCACTTCGTCTTGCTCTTCTGGGGTCATCTTATTATCAGATGGTAAGCAAAGTCCTCTTTCAAAAATATCTTCGTTGCATGGCTTATCTTCAAAAGAAACAAACTTGCTTCCGCCAAATATTGGTTGCATATGCATTGGTTTCCAAATAGGTCTACCCTCTGCATCATGCTTAGCAAGAACTTCTAATATTTCACTAGGACATGTTTTTCCATGTTCTTTTTCGTAGCTATATTCCAAATCAGTTCTAACTTGTTTGCACATTGCATCTTTTTCAATGATTAAACAAGAAAGCCAATAATTAGGAACACTATTATTGCCATCAAATGGATTCATCTTAACTGGCAATCCTTTAAACGCTTCTTTATACCTATAATAAATGGCTTTCTTTTGAGCAATGTGCTCTTCTAGGTGTGGAAGTTGACCCCTGATAACACCTGCGACAACGTTAGATAAACGGTAGTTATATCCTAAATCAACATGCTGATACCAAGGCGCTGGTTCTCTAGATTGAGTTGACCATTTTCTTGCTAATTTAGCGGCATTCTCATCATTTGTTAAAAGCATGCCACCACAGGATCCAGTAATGATTTTATTACCATTAAATGAAATAACGTTGTATGTTCCAAAGGACCCTGTTTGTTTTCCTTTATATGTTGCTCCAAATGATTCGGCAGCATCTTCAATAAGGATTGCATTATGTTTATCACAAATAGCTTTAATCTCATCAATCTTACCTGGTGTGCCATATAAATGGGCAACTACCACCACTTTAACTTGTGGATATAAGCTAAAAGCTTTTTCTAACGCTCTTGGGTCCATATTCCAAGTTTCATATTCGGAATCAATAAAGATAGGAACGCCACCTTCATAAACAACCGGATTGACTGTTGCACTGAATGTCATATCAGAGCAGAAAACATAATCACCACGTTTAATACCTGCTAGTTTCATTGCAAGATGTAACGCTGACGTACCGCATGATAAACCTACGGAATATTTAACGCCTATTTTAGATGCGCATTCTTTTTCTACTTCATCAATATTTTTTCCTAATGTTGACATCCAATTGGTTTCATATGCTTCTTGGACATATTTAATCTCTTCACCATGCATTGTTGGTGAACTTAAATAAATATGCTTTTTAAGTGGCTTAATTTCTCTAATAAACATAATTTGCCTCCATTTTTTCGCTTTTATTTAACGGTGTCTTTTGATGCAATTTCATTTCCAATCAAAAGAAAAATTATTTCGTCAAAAGAAAAAATAAATCATGAATGTTTCCTGAATGAACGAAATTTATTCTGGTTTTTGCGTAAAATCTATTACTTCTTGCCATTGTTCTCCGTAATCGTATATGTCGAAATAAGTGATTCAAGTAGTTCTTTTACATCGCGCTTTGATTCTTCTAAACCAAAGGCAACAGAAGCTTTTTCAATATCATTTAACACTTTTTCATTCACCATTTCAGTTGGTTCGATAAAGATTTTTTTATTCTTAGTAGGAGTCTGTTCTTCCTTGTTTAATAACAATTCTTCATACATCTTTTCACCTGGTCTAAGTCCAACTTCAATAATTTTTATTTCTTTATTTGGCGTATATCCCGCTTGTCTAATAAGACGTTCCGCTAAATGGTAGATCTTGACAGGTTGACCCATATCTAAAATAAAGATTTCTCCACCTTCTGCGAATAGTCCACATTGAAGGATTAAAGATACAGCTTCAGGGATAGTCATGAAATATCTAGTTATTTCTTTATCAGTGATTGTGACTGGTCCACCTAACTCAATTTGCTTTTTGAAAAGTGGAACCACACTACCATTAGATCCTAAGACATTACCAAATCTAACTGCAGCGTACTTAGTTTTACTATGATCTGCGTAATATTGAATAATGGTTTCCGCAAAACGTTTAGTAGCACCCATAACATTTGTAGGTCTAACAGCTTTATCAGTAGACACTAAAACCATCTTTTGAGCGTGATATTTATCAGCGAGTTTAGCGATATTATATGTTCCAACAACATTAGTCCTGATTGCTTCAGCAGGACTATCTTCCATAAGTGGAACATGTTTATACGCTGCCGCGTGATAAATATAATCTGGTTGATATTCTTTAAAGATTTGTTCCATTCTAACGTCGTTATATGTAGAACCAATAAGTACTACTAAATTGATATCTTTAATAGATTCTTCTCTCATCTTTCTCACCAATTCCATTTGAATGTCATAAAGCGAGTTTTCATAAATATCTAATAACACTAAGTTCTTTGGATGAGTGTTAAAGATTTGTCTAGTTAATTCAGAACCAATAGATCCACCTGCTCCAGTAATAAGAACAGTTTTTCCTTTAAGCATATTATTGACTTCTTTGTTATCTAAAATGATTGGATCTCTCGATAGCAAATCATCAATGTCAACATTGATAATTCTAACATCATTAGGTCCTTGCATTTCAGATAATAATGGAAGCCTTTTTACTGAAACGTTACTAGTAGATAAGAGATTTAAAATATCATGTAATCTCTCTTCACTTAAATCAGCGATTGCAATGATAACTTCTTCAACATCAAAGAATTCAATTACTTTGTTAATCTCACTGATAGGTCCTTTAACAGGAATATTAGAGAATCTACCACCAATCTTATTTGGATCATCATCCACTAAAACTACGACATCATGAATGTTGTCTTTGTTATACTTAGCGTCATCAACAACAACTTTAGCAGCACTACCCGCTCCAATAACTAAAGTTCTAACAGTCTTATGACCACCAAGTTTCTTCTTTAACATAGAATATAGTCTAGTCAAGAATCTAGCAGTGCTTAAAAGCACCATAAGCATGATAGTAGCAACTATCCAGCTAAATAATTCTTGCCATTGGAAGAATAAATACTTATTTGGAATAGCAACGATAAACACTAATCCAAGTAAAGATACTGCTCCAGAAATTGATGATACTCTTATGACATCAATAACAGAGAAGTTAGTAGAAAGAATACTATAAACTTTAAAAACAAAGAAAGCGATAACATGTGCAAGTGCAAGTGCGCCCGCGTAAATAAAAATAGAGTTGAACTGGACTTCACTATAATAAGAAAAACCAGGAACACCAGAATACCTAAAAGTGAATACTCCAAAAGTAAAAGCAAGGATGATATCCACTAATCCATATATTAACTTTATCCAAAATTTCCTCTTCATATTGTTAATGCTGATATGAGTAATACAAAAGTATTATTCATAAGTTTATTTTATTATCTATACAATTACAAGTTTTTTAATAGGAACCGTCTTACTTTATTCATTAATAAATGAATTTTTATCAAAATGCGATCATGAATTCGAAATATAAATTACAACTAAAACTAAATCAAAAATATTAAAAAAAATAATAGGTACTATATATAGTACCTATTATTGGTGCGGATAGCAGGAATCGAACCTGTACGAGTTTCCTCACAAGATTCTAAGTCTTGCGTGTCTACCAATTCCACCATATCCGCTTGGTAATGATTAAATAAATAAAAACCTGTTCTCACAGGTTTCTACTTTCCAATTATGGTGCCGTCTATCGGAATCGAACCAACAACCTACTGATTACAAATCAGTTGCTCTGCCAATTGAGCTAAGACGGCATTTCTTTGGTGGACACTACAGGGATCGAACCTGTGACCTCTTCCGTGTGAAGGAAGCGTTCTCCCGCTGAACTAAGTGTCC
>JBGVBY010000005.1:0-41263 GCA_045226015.1 Bacilli bacterium
CCAACGAAAGCTGTAGCAATCTTTGTAAATAATTTGTTCATATTTGTTTTCTCCTTTCTTTCTTAACTCCAGTCATATTTCCTATAATCTTTTGACTGTGAGTGATATGAACAACTTTGTTGACTATCCACACACCTCTAAGCTTCCTATAGTCCACTTAATGGTCCGTGTGTATTAGTCGTTGTTTTGTCGAAGGGATTAACCCCTATCGACTTCATTAAGGAGAGAACTTTTTTAAGAGCGATGTGCACTTTCGTTCTATATTTGTGGACTTTCCCTAACGGTAGCCCCGGAAATCTCATTTTGTTCATGTCCACCTTGGCCAAGGGTGGTCATTCACTCTTTCGATTTCCGAAATTACTTTAGTAAGTATAACTTCTTCTTCTTCTTCTTGCAAGCACTCACGTGTGAGGAGTGCTAACTTAATACTTTGTATTAAACATATTTTTTTGTTGACCATTTGAAAGGGTGACTTCGAGTTAAGTACCCCTTAATGTTGTCAAGAGAAATTCGAATGATTTTTTGCATGCGAAAAATCCCTATGTATCACTCAAGTTATGTGCTTATGCGACAGGGTTATAGTGAGACTTATATGGGAAGACACGCATCAAATTTAAGAGTGGTCGCTTATCGAAAAGATGGGACTCTTTTTCGTATATACTCAAATAGTAAAGCTACTCATAGAAATAGCAGGACGATTGATAAATGCATTAGAGGAGAAACCTCTACTGCTTTTGGATATATATGGAGAAGATATAAGGTAGATTCAATCCCAGAAAAGATTGAACCTCTAGAAGTAAATAACAAGATTTCTTCTATTTCCCCTATCGCCTTAGTAAATGAAAAAGGGGAAATAATTAAGCATTACCCCTCCATTAGAAAAGCTTCTTTAGATAACAAAACTGATCCTCATACAATTAGAGATGTATTAACTGGAAGATACAAAACCGCGAACGGTAAAAAATACCGCTTTTTGAGTGAACATGAAATAGAAGAATTTGGATATAAAAATGGTAAGAAAATCAGTAGAACAAAACGAGCAGTTATACAATACACATTAAAAGGAGAGTACGTAAAAACGTATCCTTCAATTAACTCTGCGTGTATATCTATACATAAAATAGGTGGTCAACAAAGTATCAAAAATTGTCTCATTGGTAAGACTAGTAAAGCCTATGGTTTTATTTGGAAATATGAAGGAGAAAAGAGTCATAAAAGACCACTTATATATCAATATGATTTAAATGGAAATCTTATAGGTAAACACGCTTCAATAAAAGAAGCGAGTGTTACCTCTAATATCAGTTATCACAACATAAGTAACGTTATCCACGGGCATCAAAAAAGCGCAGGTGGATATATATGGAAGAAAAGATAAATAACAATTCTTCTTTAAGAAGATATTTTTGTGGTGCCATTTTGGCATCGCAAAGTATCTAAATTCTAAAGAATTTATTTTACGCGAATATTGTCTTACAAATAAACGCCTCCATCTAAAATGCATCTGATTTCTTCTTTAACAGAACTGATGTCGCTATTAGAAAGAAGAGGGATTATCTTTTGAATTTGATTGGACGTCTTGTTCCACCACTCAAGTTTTTCTAATAGTTCAATCATTTCATCATCAAAGCGTTTTCTTATAACTCTAGCGGGATTACCCACTACGACTGAATACGCTGGTATATCAGAAGCTACTACTGCATTCGCACCGATGATACATCCGTCCCCAACATGTACTCCTGGTAAAAATGTAACGTTTTGGCCAATCCAAACATCGTTTCCTATAACTGTGTCACCTTTATAAGGTAATTCTTCTTTTTTAGTCGGATCTTGTTTCCAACCATTAAAGATATAAAAAGGATATGTAGATACTATATTCATTTGATGGTTAGCGCCATTCATGATGAATTCAACTCCTCTACCAATTTGACAGAATTTGCCAATAATTAATTTGTCACCAATAAAGTCGTAATGATGGGTCACATGTTTTTGAAAATTTTGACCATCGAAGTATGTATATTCACCGACTTTAATATTTGGACAATCAATTAACGTTGGTTTTACATACACCACACTTTCATCTTTTGATTTAAGCGGATGGATTCTTCTCCAATCTGGTTTATCAGCTTTTTCTGCTTTAAACATCAAATCCTCAGTGTCTTTGTCTGATAAATCCAAAAATTCATTCGCGTTAACATCAAATTCAAGAATTAACTTAATGACTTTGTCAAAAGACATATCAGTTAAACCTGTTTCTAATTTGTTAATCATTGATTTATGAGTGTATCCTAAAGCTTCTGCAAATTCTTGCTGAGACATATTATTTTCTAAACGAATCTTTTTAATTCTTTCACCTAATACTTTGTACGCCATTTTTTCTCCTTTTAACCGCGTCGAATTCGACCAGTTTAAACCCACCGATTTCGACGGGTTTGCTTCTTTTCAATTCTCTTTATTGGTTTAACTTTATTTTTATTAAATAGCTCTTTTTCCCTATTTGCTTCTTTGTTAAGAAGAACTAATCTTTCATGTTGACTAAGTTTTTGAGATATTAACATAGAATTCAAATATTCAAGATTACTTAAAATTGCTAGTTCAATTGTGTTTACGTAATCCCTAATATTGCCTTCTTTATCAAAATTTGCGTCTCTCCACTCCTTGGCGGTTTTGCCAAACAAAGCAACATTTAAAAGATCTGCTTCATTAGCATAGATATAACTCTTTTATTCATTAGATAATTCAACAGTAACTAAATATTCTTTAACAGCGTCTGTGTGAATAAGATAATTTAACTTTGTTAACAATCTCTTTCCGTGCCATTCAAGTTGTTCTGACTCTTGAACTTTTAATCTTTGGAATTCTTTAATGATGTATAGTTTGACCTCGGCCGAAATCCACGCCGCAAATTCGAGAGCGATATCGCGATGAGCATATGTACCACCACCATATTTACCAGATTTAGTTTTGAATCCAATAGCATTAGTGTTTTTTGTCCATTTTGTCGGAGTCATTACAAAGTAATTATGGCCAGATTCATTTTTAAACTGGTCGAATTCGACCATGTTAAAATCTGGATTATTTATTTGTTCCCAAATACCAATGAACTCAATGGTTGCCCTTAATCTCATCCAGTTCTTTATTACATCAGCTGGAAATTCAGGATTTTTTATCTTCGCCATGTCAGTAAGACTAACAAAATCATCATCTCCGATGCCGGTGACATTAATTTCAATATTTTTAACAGTAATTTTATTCATAAAACGGTTCTCCTTTTGTCATATATATTCTACCACATTTGTAGATTTCATTCTACGAATTAATGAAGTTTTTTTGTAAACAAAAACAGCTCTGATTTCAGGGCTGTTATATTTAAATTGGCGGAGATTTAGGGATTTGAACCCTAGCGGGGCTTGCACCCCCTATCGGTTTTCAAGACCGACCCCTTCAACCACTTGGGTAATTCTCCATCTTGGTGGACCCAGTAGATCCCGACACTACAACAACTCCGTTATGAGCGGAGGGCTCTTCCTTTGAGCTATGGGTCCAACGCAAAGCAAGTATATAACAAAGTTGAGTATAAAATAAAGTTAAATTTATTTATCTTCTTTCTTTTTAGGAAGTAAAAGAAGCATGCTTGTAGAATCTATATATTCATTTATTGTTGGCTTATATTCTTTCATATGTTTCTCTTCCATAGGAATAGAAATAAAAATAAACATGAGAAGATTTACTAGTGCTCCATAAACGAAATACCAGTAATTGATATTTGATGTTAATAGAATTAATGCGACTCCAAACCAAATGATGATTTCTCCTAAATAATTTGGGTGACGAGAATATTTCCATAAACCAATATTAATGACTTCATCTCTACTGATTCTATTCTTAATGAATTTCTTCATTTGAATATCAGAGATGAGTTCTAGAAGTGTTCCTAATAGAATTACCGCGCTTCCAATGAAATCAATGTATCCATAGTTAACGTTAGATGCATAAATGAATAATGGGATAGAAGCACTATAAACAACTAGAGTAGGGAACATACATATTCCGAGTAAATTCACTACTTGGAATAACATTCCACTTTTCTCTTTAAGCATCTTGTATCGCCAATCGACATAACTCAGATCATGGAAACCGATAATAAAGTTTGTGGTTAATCTAATTGAATATAAAGAAATCACCACTAAAGGAATAATTGTGAATACATTCCAGTTATTGAAATGGAATAAAAGAGCGAGATAAATGACTAGAGTTTGTATCGACCAATATGGATCATACACAGAAGCAGTTTTAACAATCACTCCAAAAAACCACACGATAACAGTGGCCACAACGTCACATATAAGAATATTGACCAAGAAATTAGAGATATGGTCTTTAAGAATATAAAATAGACCCGCTCCTAAAATAGAGGCGAGAGAATAGACAAGTAGTAAATATATAAGTCCTAATAATTTCTTACTCATACCGCGAACCATTCAATAATACTGGTAATATAACCAAAAAACAAGGCGGTGCCAAAACAAATTCCTAAGATAATGAGATTAATTTTAATGTTCTTATGGTTCTTAATAAGAATCATCATTCCTATACCTGCGTTCATAAGAAGTCCAGCAAGTAACGCTCCAAAAGGAATTGCATCTTTAAGATATAGTTCAGAAATAATAACACTACTAACACAGTTAGGAACCATACCCACTATTGAAGTTAATAATGGAGTTAAATATCGATTAGATATCACAAAGTCTTTAAATGCTTCTTCCCCAACTGCGCCTACGATAAGTCCTAAAGAGACATTGATTGCAAATACGAAGATTAAAATCTCCAAAGAATGGATTAATGGATGAACGAGATGTTTATGAATCTTCACATGTCCATGATGATGATGCGTAGAACAAGTGACATCACTCACTTCTTCCTCTTTCACTTCAATAGTCTGATTCTTATAAATAAGATCCACTAATAAACCCACTAAATAGCCAATTAAGAATTTAGATAATATAAGAGGAATAACCATAATCATCTTATTAGACGGATTAGAAGTTAATAACACAATTAAAGCTTCATCACTACAAGAAAGAAACACTGCGGTTAATGTTCCCATTGTGATATATTTCGCATTAAATAAATCAGCGGCAAGAACAGATGTCCCACATTGAGGAATCACTCCAAACATCGAGCCAAATAAAGGTGCGCTTTTTCTATTCTTAATTAAGAAGTTAGATAACTTATCTTCGATGAATGATAAAAGAATATGGAATAGGAAAACAAAGGCGAATACTTTCGCACTGTCAATAGAGGCATCAATAAGGACGGTTCTTGCAATTTCCCAAGTCATATCTAACTATTTTATATATAAATCATTCATTGTGAATCCTTTTTTAAAAAACATTCCTAATTTGGAATGTCTTTATCAATTTCTCCAGCTTTTAAAAGCGCATATTTAGAAATAAGCGGTCCCACTAATTCATATATAAGCGTACTTGTTAATATAATGGCAAGTATCATCGCGGAAGCTTCTTGAGTTTCTGGATAGTTCTTAAAGAGTTTATTCGCAGTTGTGGCGAGTCCAATCGCTACACCTGCTTGAGGCACTAATGTTAAACCTAGATATTTCTTCACCTGTGGTTCGCATTTACTGATAGAGGCTCCAGTAAGGGCGCCAGAATATTTACCAACCACTCTAAAGACGAGATAGATAGCGGCGATTAAGATAATGATTCCATTAAATCTACCTTGATCATCAAAGAAGATAGTTAGGTTAAGCGACGCTCCTGAAAGAACAAAAAACATCATATAGATAGGAGAGGTAAATCTATCTAAGATATCTAAAGTTCTATTAGAGTCTTTAGCAAGATTCGTAAATAATGCTCCACTCACCATACAAATAAGAAGAGATGACAATTCAAATGAACCCATATAATCTTGCTTAAATAAGGCATATAGACCAATAGAAGCAAAGATGGAGAAGATACATAACACTAGTTTGTTATTTCTAGAATGGAATAACTTATTTAGTAAAGATATAGAAACTCCTAAGAAAGCACCTATACCTAAAGAAATAGTAATCTCAATAAGAGGTTTACCAATCATTCGATAAAAACTAAGCTCCCCTCCACTAGCGAGTCCAGTTGCTATTTGAAATAAAATCGCAAATAGGATTAACGCTACTGCATCATCAAGAGCCACTACAGGTAGAAGCGTGTTCACAAGTGGACCTTTCGCTCGATATTGTTTAATGACCATTAAAGTAGCGGCAGGCGCAGTTGCGCTAGCAATCGCTGATAGAGTGAGTACAAGTTCTAATGAAATATGTTCAGGAGCAATATAATGTGCGGTAAGTAATGCAACTAAAACAAAGACCGACGCTCCAATCGCTTCTAAAGCAGTAATAATGAGCACTCTTTTACCAACGCTTTTGATTGTTTGTTTCTTAAAAGAAGTACCAATAGAAAATGCAATGAAACCTAACGCTACAGTGGATACCCAGCTAATCTTATCAATGATATTTACCGCAGGAGACGCTTCGATTGCCTCATATGAGCAGTTATTAAATAACGCTCCAAAGACATATGGTCCCATAACAATACCGGTAATAATAAAACCGGTAACATTAGGTAGCTTTAAAAGCTTCATCACTCTAGTGGAGAGTAAGGAAACAAGCAAAAGAATTGCGATATAAGAAAATATCAATACGGTTTCCATATATTAGAAGGAACCTTCGTAATCCTCTAAGTTTTGTGAATACATGAATCCTCTGATCTTTTTAAAATCATCAGTGGATTCTCTAATCACGTTTTTAAGATGATCAAGTTTTGATTCATCCACCATAAAGAGACAGAGAATACTTTCATTTCTTTGACTCTTTTCAAGTTCTCTAAGATTAAAGAAATGTTTTTCTTCTGGAAGCTCATCCATCGCATGATGGAGAGACTCAGTAGTCATAATTGTCGCGTTATATCCATAACTCTTAATTAATTCAAGAGTTTGAAAAGCATCACTATTAGCTTTAAGAATTAAATACACAATCTTTTTCATTTGTATCACCTTCTAAGTTATTGTAGTCTTCTACAATTGGTTTGTTAAAAACAAAATAATAAAAATATATATTAAATAGAAAAACGAGCCGTAGGCTCGCTTCTAACTACTGATGAGCAATTTACTTAATAGCTTTCTTAAGAGTGTCTAATTTTAGAAAATATGACAACTTGTCACTTTCTAATCTTAAGAAACCATATTTTTCATAAAACGCTGCTGATGTTTCTTTTGCATCTACTACAACTAGATAGAAACCTACTGTTAGTGATGCTTCCAATATTTTAATAAATGCTTCTTTTAATAATGCTTTACCGTATCCAAGGCCTTGCTTGTCTTCTCTTACCGCCAATCTAGCAATCCTAATACAAGGAATTGGATATCTTGGAAGATAAGCGGCTAATTCAGGTGGATATTCTTCAAACCCAATGGAAGAACTACACAATGTGAAGAATCCCACCATCTCTCCTTCGTCATAAAGAAGAAAAGTTTTGCCATAACCCTTTGAATCGTTTCTCAGAGCAAATCTCTTTAAAAAACGATCTAAGTCATTGTTTCCACATGTGAATGATTCTAAATCATATTCACTTGCGTTATAGATGGTTTTTAAAGTCATCTAAACAAATCCTTTAAAGCATCATTAGGTTCAATATCTTTAGATAAGGCTTCCATTAAAGCATCTCTATCCTTGTTGTTTAAAGTGATGACATCGTTTTGTGCTAAATCTAGTCTAGCTTGCTTTAAAACAACGGTGAGGATATAGGAGGATAATGAAATATTGGCTAATCTTGCAGCGTCTTCAATTGTTTTCTTTGCCTCATCAGGAACTCGGAATTCAATCCTTTTTTCTTTAACAGATACTGCCATAAGTACCCTCCTTTCGTATATATCATATCATATGTACGGTATTTGTACATACAATTAATAAGAAATAATTAAACAAAAAAGCAAATCGAAATTTGCCTTTTCAAATTCATTAAATCTATTATTTAGAATAAGAATCAACATCAACGATGAGTAATTTAACAAATAAGTCTATCTCAGGTAGGAAATGAGTTTTATACGAACCATCGTTGTTCTTATCTAAACAATCCACAAAACTACTAATATCGTTTTTAGTCAATTCAATGTGTTCTTGAGAAACAATGTCGCTTGTAAATAGAACAACAAGCAAACATGCCTTGTTTACTTTTCTATTTCTAGCTTCAATCAATGTCCCGGCAGCTGCTGATAACAATTGGTATCTGATGTCGTTACATTCTGATATTTGTTTATTCAACAATCTATCGCATAATCCAGGATATCTTTTTGCTTGGTTTTCAGTGTACTTCACTACACCATTCTTTTTACATTTTTCGGTTACATACTCATCTAATGTCTCAGTAGCCTTGGCCTCAACTCCAACAACCATTTCTTTGTTCCACATAAGAAGATCGTGATGTCTTGGCCCAGCCTTGCCAAATCCATCTTCACAAAGACTAGTAATACTCTCTGGTTCAGACTCAAGCTCTTCATCACTAACATTAATACTATTTAAATATTGATCAATTTCTTTAGGAACACATCCATTATAATGGATGCAATATTTAGCTAGTTCCATAGCGCTATGAAGTGGAACCCATTGTTTATCTCCTCCCTCAGGCGGAGCAAGTCTTTTCCAATCATCAACACTATTAATTTGTTCTTTGCCTTTTTTAATTATTAAATTTCTCATAATATAGACTCCTTAAAATTTCTTCGATAGTTAATTTATTAATTTGAATCAAATCCACTACTTGATTGTACAACATGTTGTGCCTTATAGCGTAGCAGAAGACCTTTATTTTTAAATCACGAATTCTTTCTTCTTCCTTTTCTTTTTGTTCCTCGATTCTCTCGTCCGCAAGCGCTTTCATATAACACGCTCCTAAAATAGACATCGTTATTAATTCCAACATAGTATATCTCCTTATAAATTATCATGAGTGTAATGCTCATCAGTTTTAACAATCGTGTTATACGAACATAAGTTGAATGTCAGCATCACTTGATCAATAACTTCTTCATTATTGATATACATGGAATCGATATATAAATAGAATTCGTTCGTGTTGTTATTATAAATAACTCTTCCTCTAGGATAGTTACCATAATCACCTTTAAATCCTAAAAACTGAAAGAAATCAAAATGAGATACAGGACTATTAATAAAAGGTTCATTGATGTTCCCTTCAACGATATTAGTCTTTAACGCTTTTATTTTCTTTCCAGTTATAAAGAATGGTCCAACATATTGATGATACGCTACACGGTGATACTCCCATATCACCTCTTTAATCTCAGGAGTGTAGTTATCAATTCTTTTTAATTCACTAACTCCAAAGACACATCTAATAAAACTTGAATAATAAATATGTGGGTATCTCCTAAGGTATTTTGCTGCAAATCTTGCTTCTTCCTCGGTAAGATATTTAAAAGTACTAGTGAATCCAAATTTCTTAAGAGTAAATAGTTCATCTACATCTTCTTCATCAATCATTCTTAGTGATTTAAGATGTTCTAAAAATTTCTCTTTTCCCATCACTAGTTATCCTCCATATAAATTTGAAAGATTTTTTCCGCTAAACGGTAAGAAATATGGAATCTTCCCATAATCCTAGCAATCGTAGGTGGTTCATCTTCAAAACTTAGTTCATAAAGGATGTTGTGGATATAAACTTCATCGTTGTAATAAGTCCACTCCTCATACAATAGCTTTGCTTGATAGAATGATTTCTTCCACTCTTTCTGAATCATAGAAATTGAAACATTTTGAAGGTTAATTAATTCCTTGAAAATGGAATCAAAATCATCACTTCGAATATAATCGTAATCTGACATTTGTAAAGTCCTCCTATTATATATACGAATTAGCATTCAAAAATTGATGCGACTTTGAGACATTTTTACCAGTTACCTTCAGGTAAAATATTTTTAAAAATTTTTAAATAACACAAAAATACATAAAAGACGTAGAAAAACATCCAGCGAGATTGTGTCAACACATATTCATCAGCATCATCTTTAAATGTGGTATAAAAAAGGCCAATGATTAATTGGCCCATTAATATTGTATAAATCTATTTTATCTTAATAACCAAG
This sequence comes from Bacilli bacterium, assembly GCA_045226015.1. GTDB lineage: Bacteria > Bacillota_I > Bacilli_A > RFN20 > CAG-826 > UBA2450. The sequence continues at coordinate 10,159 of JBGVBY010000005.1, forward strand.
ATTTCCGTTATTTACATATGCTTCACCAAGTAAAGCTCCGAGTAAAGCGTCAAACGAGAATAACTCATTATTATAAGTAATGCTTCCATATGGCAAATAATTCGTAGGAATAGTAGCGGTATATGGTTCTTTTGGAGTAAATGTGTTACTTAATAGTCTCAAATAATCATAAATATCAGTTGAGGAATAATCTTCTTTAATAAATGCAGACGCACCGAACTCATACCAACGTATCTCTTCAAGAGAATAATCGTCACTAACAGAGTGGATACCAATATCCAAAACAATGGTTTGATCACAAATGCTAGGATCGTTGAAGTAACCGCACATTTGATCGGTTACTCGAAAGGCAATTCTAGAATCACTTTGATTGCATTCAACCCTAAATTGAATGGCTTTTGGTTTTTGCTCAGTGCCTAACACCAATTTTCCTTCAGATACTAATTCATCAACAGCAGCTTTGAAATATGATACAGCAGTTGCTTCATCACCATTTAAAGTAAGACCTAATTCTTCCACTACTCTTTGATGAGCGGAAGTATTGTTATATGAAACCATTAGTCCAAATGCATCTTCAACCAAACAACCATTAGGGAAATAATTGAATGTTGGTTCCATCACAAAATCTATTTCCCTAATAGCACTTGTCATAATTCCTTTAAGGAAATTAGTGTTCCTTAATAACCATTCATTTATTACACCATTATTTGAGAACTTAAGAGTATAAAATTCATTATCTGAATAATAACCAATAGGTACACCGGTTAAGCAATGTTCGTAGGCAAACTTTTCAAGTTTCCCAATTATCTCAATCTTTTCTTCACTTGCAAGGTTAGAAAAATCGTACATTCCATTAGCCTTTTGAGGTTTGATAGAGAGACGTAACACTTTTCTCATCTTAGTAGTCTCTTCTGTTACTTTTAAAGTGATACTACTATCATCAGGGGTTATCTGTAATGGAGTAATGTTATATTCACTATCTATAGTCAGGAATTCTTGAGGGAAGTCAAGTTGATAACTATAGTTAATAGAAGGATCTGGATCAATTTCGGTGATCACTAATTTATCAGTAGAACCTAAATAAAGAGTGTTCTGGTTACTTTCAAGTTTAATGTTGAAATCAAAATTATGTTCCACAATATCATCAGGATTAGTAGCAGATCCATTAACAATGCTAAATCTTATGACTTTATTTCCGTTTTTATGTAGCTCATAAGAGAAACCACCACTACATTTATAAGTAATAAGGTTATCTTTAAAGATAAGCGTTGTGTCTTCAGGGGACAAGACTAGCTCATATACATCTTCACCATTTCTGAAGTAGTTGCCAATATATCTTCCTGCACTAGCTTGTTGACTATATAAAACATGATTTAAATCAGAAATAGTATTTGCATCATCAGTAGTAGCTTTTAAATCATTAATGCATTTAAGCAACTCTTCTCTTTCTAGATAAGGAATATAAGTAGTGTTATTAACATCATCATAGATGAAATATGATCTCCAGTAGGCGTAATTAGAAGCATCACCCACTAAAGCGTCGATATTAATAGCGTTTCCACCAACAAAACTGGTTAAAAATTTAAAATCACTGAATTTGTTATAAACTTCATCATATAAATTATTAAATAAAGATACATCTTGAAGTTCAGAATAGTCAGCGTAGCCATCCAAATTCTCATGATCAATTCGATTAACCCATCTAAGATAATTAACATAGTCTTCCGCGGTTGCATCAGTTCTTAGTTTCGCTTTAGCGACATCAATGCTTGAGCAATACACTAAATTGTCAGATGTTGCGTTTCCAGAATTCATTTTATCCACCGCTTCAGCAATCATGCTTTGTTTAAGGAAAGTTGTAAGATTACCATTACTATTGCCAGCAAAAATGGAATAGAACTCTTCATTTTCATAATCAAATAAACTATTTTGACAGCCAAATGCAAGGCTTCCTTCAAAGTTATAGTTAACCCAAATTTGTCTAATCTTTTGATTACTATCAAAAACAAACTTCATGTTGGTTAGAATTCTCATATTCCAGAATTCCATATTTGTTTTCATAAAGTCGCTTTGATAATCCCAATTTGATTGGAAACCCAACCAATTTTCACCTGATGTGAATCTAAATTTTAAAACTGGTGTTGGTCCATTATACTGTCGAATTGGTTCGTTTAAAGATTGGATTGTTTCCATAAATCCCGCACCTTCATACAAAGTGTCATATTGGAAACCAACTCCATAGGAATTGTCATTTAGATGCTCTCTTATATAGTTAACGATAGAAACAATATAAAGCATTTGTTGTTGCTTATTCACAAATGAAGGAAGATCTGCTGTTGCATATCCAAAAGCAGGATCATTTTCCATTTCTCCATGATTGATTTCACTTCTTGCTGTTTGATCTACTAAATTATAGGAAGACGCTAAGTTGCCAATTGATTTTTGAGCAACATTAATCTTCTCATCAATCTCATTGAAAAGTTCAGAACTAAATTGAGAAGGAATATACGATGGAGTGGAAGGAGTATCTTGACCACCACATCCAACAAGAGAAAGACATAAAGAAAGTGCCGCAACAGCAAATGTAATCTTTTTCATATTAATTACCTCACTTGTAATTTTATATAATTACTTACAAAATGTTAATTTGAAACAAAATAAAAACTCACATTCAACGGTGAGTTTTGTATATTAACTTAACATAGTTAAGTTATTTGCGTTGGTGATCCAGACGGGATTCGAACCCGTGAATGTCGCCTTGAGAGGGCGATGAGTTAAGCCACTTCTCCACTGGACCAGCTGGTGGAATTATACCACCATTTTATAGATTTGATATAACAGAATTAAATCTACGATCACACTCATCCTTTTTAAGGACTTGCATGACGTAATATAAGTTAGGAGAGTTTCTTCTTGTTGTTAAGGAGATTCTAATCATCTCTGCTACATCAGATACACTTCCTTTATACGCTTCTTGATTTTGCTTATACATCTTTCCATTAGGGGCGTAGCCAAGCTTTTCTCCAATTTCTTTCATATTATTGAACCAAGATTGTTCATCTTGTTCTAATGAAAGATTGTCTTTAACATTAATTAAGACTTCTTTGATGTCTTCTTTAGAGAATCTTTCATTGAAGACAAGCGAATTAGATTTCACTAGTTCTTCATATAAATCTTTATAGAAGAAGGAGATAGCCTCATAGAGATTACCAAGTTTTTCATAATCTTTTCTTGGGTTTTCTTTTTCTCTTTCAATATTCATGATTTCCATGAAATAGTTTTCATCTCTAGAAATGAGTTCGAATAGATTTGGACGATATTTCTTAGAGTAAGACTTCGCCATATCAAGGATTTCATATTTGTTCTTTTTAGAGAGAATCTCTTTAGAGAAGAAATTGAGTTTACCCATATCGAATAAAGCGCCTTCAAGAGACATCTTATCGAATGAGAAACGGAATTCTTCCATATATTCAAACTTATGTTCAAAGATCCATTCTTCAAAGTTACTATTCGCAATAGTCATTAAATACATGATAAGAGCTTCACTAGGATATCCGTCTTCTAAGAAGAATGATACAGCGGCTTCATTATCTAATCTTTTAGAGAGTTTACGTTTATTGCCGTTTTCTCCAATCTTCATAATAACTGGAAGATGAGCATATTTAGGCGCTTCCCAATTTAAGGTCTTAAATAACTCTAAGTGGATTGGTAAAGAGGCAATCCATTCTTCACCTCTAATAACGGTTGTGGTTCTCATAAAATGGTCATCACATACGTGAGCGAAGTGATAGGTTGGTAAGCCATCGCTCTTAAAGATGACGATATCCATATCATTTTCGGCGATTTCAAAGTTACCATGGACTAAATCAGATACTTTGATTTTTCTTACATGGTTACCACTACTTTTAAAGCGGATAACATATGGATCCCCTCTAAGAATTCTTTCTTTTCTTTCGTCATTAGTTAAATAACGATACTTTGCAAATGGTCCATAATACCCTGGAATGATTTTCGCTTTTTCTTGTTTAGCGCGAATATCATCAAGTTCTTCTTGAGAACAGAAACATGGATACGCTTTACCGTTTTCAAGTAAATACTTGATTACTACTTTATAGATGGAGGCTCTTTCTGATTGAATATATGGTCCATATTCACCTTTTTGAGAATTACCTAAGTATCCTTCACTTGGTTCAATACCAAATTCATGAAGTTGTTTTAAGAGTTGTTCTCCACTACCTTGGATTTCTCTTTTCGTATCTGTATCTTCTAGTCTTACATAGAAAACTCCATTAGAGTCTTTGGCAACTTTGTGACAAATTAAAGATGTGAATAAAGATCCAGTGTGTAAGAATCCTGTTGGGGAAGGAGCAAATCTCGTCACTTCACTACCAGAAGGTAAGTTTCTAGGTGGATATTTTCTTTCTAAATCATCAATAGTTTCTTTGACTTCAGGGAAGATTAATTCCGCTAATTCTTTGTCGCTAACCATATATTTTTCCTCCTATAAAATAATCTAACAAATTATATTGCATAATTACTCGTTTTTGTTATAATAATTTAGCAATTTGAAGTTGCAGGCGTAGTTCAGTGGTAGAACACTACCTTGCCAAGGTAGTTATGCGAGTTCGATTCTCGTCGCCTGCTCCAGGTAAAATTTAATGAGACTCATCCGAGTCTTTTTTTGTATTTTGTTCCTCAATAAACTTCTCAAGATTCTTTTGTAACTCAAGTAGTTTATCCTTAAAACCATCTTCTTCTTTTGAATACTTATCTTTATTAAAAATATAGATAGCCTCATTATTTGCGATTAGTACTGGTCCATATAGTCCAAAGGATAACACTAGACCAAGTATCAATCCTCCTAAGAAGACAAGATCATAACTTGGATTAATAAGATAACCTAAATATCCTCCCACTCCCATTCCTATGAGTAAAAGAATATAAAAAGGATAATTTAGACATACATTCTCTTTAAATATCTTCATGCGATTATGAGAAATCACATTACTATGAAGGATTGCGCTCACTCTTCCAAAAGGAGAAGTATTATCAAGTCTCTCATATATCGATATTGAGTTACGATTGAATAAGGAGATGAAGAAGAATGAAGTGCCAAGCAAAGATGGTGATAAAGTACAGACAAGGATATGTGAAAAATTAGATACATATTTATTCAAAACATTCATGAATTCATCACTACTGATATTAGAGAATAATTGAGTGACAATATCGTGATACATCGCTTGATATCCATTCACATCTAAATAATAGAAACATAGGTTAATAATCACTAATAAAATCGTGTCCAAAACAACATACACAAGAAGTGACCATAAAAATGAGAAAATCACTTTATAAGATGATCTAAATTTATTGGAGAAATATAAGGTGAAACATCTAACGAAACCACCGAAAGAAAGATATGGCTGTTCCCTCATTAACATCACTACAATGTTCGCAGCAAAAATACAAGGAATAACCACTAAAGGAATAATGATAAATAGAAGCTCTAAATAAAAGACTCCTAGTAAAATAAAGACACAGGCAAATAAGGTCAAAAAGAAGTAAATTATATGGGCAAAATACCCGTTTTTACGGTAATTTTCCTTAGATATTTTCGTTAAATCGCTAATAGATGCCATATTATTTTGAGCTAATATTTTCTTTATTCAAATGATTGATGAAATCCACTACCGTGTCTTCTTTAAAAGGCTTAACATCAATCGAGTCAATGATACGCAATACTTTCTTTAATTCGCTTCTTTTACAAATGAAGAATTGTTCTGGAACATCATTGATTTTAATAACAGAATCGCTATTAATAACAACAATTCCTTTGATGAAAGAATTATCAAGATTATTAAAAAGAGCGACCCTTTTAGTTAAGTTACGATTGTAGTTTAATGGATTTGCGATTAATCTCGTTCCTTTTTTATCGGTTAAACGGAGTTGTTCATCCATATAAGAACCAGTGATAACTCCACTTATTGGGAAGACATTGATAACAACAATGAACTTGTTAGATATTAAGACATGATTAATATCGCCAATATTATTCGTATCGATATGAATGCGGTAGTTATTGAGTAACAAATAATCGTTTAAATCTGAATAGCGATATAGCATTTTGTATGTTGAATTTTTTAAGTTTTTTCCTCTAAAGAAAATGCGATACAAAAGGAACACTAATATTGCTAAGGCAAAAACAACTCCCACTATCATGAGAGATAAATATATTTGTTGCTCGTTAGTAAACGCTTTCATAGTGGATTTATGATAACAAAAAATGACTCTTATAAAAAGTCATTTTCTTAATCAAATATTGTCTCTCCACTAATTCCAGCTGATATAAATCTCATTAGTTCTTCTTTAGATGTCTTTCTACTAATAGTAGGAAGATTATCAATATCGAAGAAGTTTACATCATCAGTCTCATATTCATGTTCTTTATGAAGTTCTTTTATTTTTGCCTCAAAGATCACAACATATTCAGGAACTGAATTAGGTTTCTTATATGGGGTTCTTTCAGTAATTCCGACAAGTCTAATTATTTCTATATCCGCTCCCGCTTCTTGTAAACATTCATTTTTAGCGGTTTGAGAAGGAGAATCATATAAGTCTGCCCATCCTCCTGGAAGAGAATATTCTCCGCTGCTTGCCTCTCTTACCATCAAGATTTTCTTTTTATCATTAGAAAAGATTAAGGTTCTTACCGAAACATTAGGAGTTGGATAGATATCTCTAGAGAAATAATTTGGACGATCAAACTCCACTTCCATGAATTCTTCAAGGAACTTCATCGAAAGATCGTTTATTTCTTTATAGTTAGTTAATGCATATGGGTCTTTAGAGTAGACTAGACCAATCTTAGCAATAGACTGAATTTTTACAATATAATCATAGATTTGTTTAGAATCCATAATAACCTACTTTAACTTATTCTTTGGAAACACCTTCCATGTAGTTTTCAAAGACTCTTAAAAAGCTGTCTTGAGGAACAACTTCAAGTTGTCCATCAACCGCGAAAGAGATTCTTCCGGTTTCTTCAGAAACAACAACAGTAACAGAATCAGAGATTTCTGAAATGCCTAAAGCTGCTCTATGACGAGAACCATATTTGCCAGCAAATGGTTTGGTGGTTGGAGTATAGAAAACACTAGCGGCAACAATTTCGTTTCCGTGGATAACAACCGCTCCATCATGGAGTCTAGTTCCTGGATAGAAAATAGTCATGAGTAATTCTGCACTTACTGGAGCTTTAATAGCGACACCGTTTTTAATGACGTCTTGAAGAGAAGTATTCTTTTCAAAAGTCATAATCGCACCAGTTCTAGTTTTACTTAAATTGATAACTGCGGTTTCAATGGCTTTATAAAATAATTCACGGTTATATACTTTTTCTACTTCAAATTTGCCGGCTTTTACTTGGGATCTTTTAAATGGGTTGGCTAAGAAGGTTCTAATGTCTCCGAGGTTAGCAAAGAATGTAACAGTCACTCCAACAACTGTAATTGAAGTTGAAAGAATAAATGCTTCGTTAAGTCCTAATAGGAATGATAGGAGGACTAAGGAGAAAGATAAACCTAAAAAGATGTATCCAACTAATCTCTTAACTACTTTGAGGTATATGAATGTTAAAAAACCATATACCGCGATAATTGCAACGAGTTCAAGGATGAACCCTGTAATATTAATTTCCCAAGGATAAACCATCATAATATATAACCTCTCAATCTCGTTAATTTTATAATTAAATCTCTTCTTTGTGAATAAAAGAAAAAAGATGTTAATTCTTTTTTGACTATTTTAAGAACTAATATCGATTATTCTTTGAACAAAAATAGATGTCTATCTTTAACCTTCTTCTTCGCAAATCTGTATCTATGTTTTCTATGATATTCAAATAGCGAGGATAACGCTTTATCAGTGACTTTTAAGTAGAAAGAATCAGTGCTTTCATCGTATAAATTCTCAAGGTAACGATATCTAAGAAGCATCATGATTAATCTAGATATCTTCTTTTGAGAATAAGACACAAGAGTCTTATATGTAGGGAAATCTTTATAACAAACGATGTCAGGATCTTCGCTTCCTTTTAAAATGAGATACACACCTTCTTGAGTAGGAAAGATGTTTTTCACATTTAATAAAGAGACAGTATCAAGTATTTTGATATCCACTAAAGTGAGAACATAAACATTTGATTCTTTTTTCATAAAATCAGTTTACTGATTATTTTGACTTAATACAATCTATAAAACGTTTGGTAGATAGAAAAATATGTAGTAAAATATTTTTGTTTTAAGGAGCTTATATAATGGGAACACCACATATTAACGCTAATAATGGCGATTTTGCTAAGGTTGTTTTAATGCCTGGAGATCCAGTTAGAGCTAAATGGATAGCGGAAACTTATCTTCATGATTATAAACAAGTCACAGATGTTAGAGGAATCTTAGGATTCACTGGATACACAAAAAACGGAAAGAAATTATCAGTTATGGCCTCAGGTATGGGTATGCCATCAATTGGTATTTATTCACATGAACTCTATACAGGTTATGGAGTAGAAGTCATTATTCGTGTTGGTACATGTGGAACATATCAACCATACATCGATTTAAAAGATGTACTTATTTGTACAACCGCTTCTACTGATAGCAATTGGATGAGTCAATTCCATTTAAATGGAACATATTCTGCAGGCGCTGATTTCGATTTAGCGGTTACCGCTTATGAAGAAGCCAAAAAACTTGGTGTTCCATATCATGGAGGCAATATCTTAGCTGCTGATGTCTTCTATGACACTGATCCAGAAACATGGAAACGTTGGGCTTCTTTAGGTGTTATGGGTGTTGAAATGGAATCATACTCCTTATACGTAAACGCTGCTAAGCTCGGTAAAAAAGCATTATGTTTATTAACTGTTACTGATAGCTTCATCAATCGTGATAAGAAACTTACAAGTGAAGAAAGAGCCTTTGGCTTAGGAAGAATGATTGAACTCGCTATTGCAACAGCAGAAAAATATTGCGACTAATATCAATCTATATAAATAGAATAGGACTAACAAAGTTCTATTTTATTTTGAAGGGAATAACTATGAAAAAGAAATTATCTCTAATATTACTACCACTCCTCTTTTTAGTGTCATGCGGTAATAAAGAACCAGTCATTATTTATGTTGATTCAGGAGAAGGAGAAGGTGGAGGAGAAATCATTCCTCCAGAAGTCACTATTACTTCTATAGAAGTAGAAAACTACGTTAACGAATATGAAGTTGGGGATTCTTTTATTGCTCCTTCTATCAAAGTTAACTATTCCGATGGATCGTCTTCTCTTATTTCAGAAGGTGTTACATTTACTGGTTTTGATTCATCTAAAAAAGGAAGTTGCACAGTTACTGCTTCATATAACGGATTCACCGTTTCGTTTACAGTCACAATTAAAGAAAAAGAATCTCCAAAAATTTTAGTGGCAATTTTCTTAAGTGACAAAAAAGAAACATACTATGTAAACGAAAATTTTGTTAAACCCACTGTAACTGCTCAATACTCTAATGGGGACAAAGAAACAGTGACTAACGACACCACGTTTACTGGTTTTGATTCATCAAAAGTCGGAAGTTGCACTATTACTGTTAAATATCAAAACATCTCAACTACTTATCAAGTATCAATCATTGAAGAGGAAGAAGAATTTGAAAGAAAGATGCTCGACTGTGGGTATTATCAAATGTATCTTCCAAAGAACAAAGATAATCCAGAAGAACTTAAAACCACATTAAGTGCTGACTATACTAGTTGGAGTAATAATGACCTATATGATGAACTCCCTACATATTATCGCTTCATTTACGGGAATAGTTATGACGATGGACCAAGTGGAGAAAGAGCAACTCCAAAGTTCTATTCATATGACCCAAGTGATACAAAACAATATCCAGGTGGATTAAAGTTCGATCAAAAGAATAAAGGATTTCAATCTCAGCTCTTCTATCATACAGGCGCTAAGCTTGAATTCCATATTGGTATTTCTCAAGTCAATAACGCTAGTGATAAACCTGAAAAGGGGAAAGATTTCCTAAATATTTATTTCTTTAATAAATACGGAACTAACTTAGGCAAATATAGAGTGGAAGCAGAAACAATAACCACTAAAACCACTGATCTACATTTCTATATCACCGAAGACTATACTAAAGATATTGCTTACTTTGAAGTAAGACAAATCTCAATAACTTATAAAGGAAGCCAATGTTATAACGTTGGCGTTAGTTACTGTAATTACAAATCCTGGGAAAGAATTTAAAAGAGCATCCACAAATGTGGATGTTTTCTTTTTCTATTTGTTATATAATCTTTTCTTATGAAAAGAGAAGAGAAGAAATCATATTTAGACAAAATAGATATTCCAACATACACTCATAAACAAGAACTATTTAACGGAATATCTCATATTATTGGACTTCCTATAGGGTTATTTGTAATTATCTATTCTTTAGTTAAATATATAGATAACCTATCAGTTCTATTTTCTTTGATTGCTTTTGGAATCACAATTTCTTTATTGTACTCAGTAAGTGCGTTTTATCACTTTACTTCTCCTAAAGATGAAAGAAATAAAAAGATTAGAAGAGTAACTGATCACTGCACAATTTATTTATTAATTGCCGGAACATACACTCCAATATGCGTATATATCACTAGTGTCAGTGTTATCGGCACAATCACTTTAATCTTAGAATGGTCTCTAGCCGCACTTGGAGTCATTCTTAACGCAATTGATATGAATAACAAAATCGTAAAAATCATATCAATGACTTTATATCTAGTTTTAGGGTGGTTGATCGTCTTCACTACTGGATATAGATTTATTCCAGATGCTTCGTTTTACCTTATACTTGCAGGTGGAATTGTTTATACAATCGGATCAATTCTATACGCTTTAGGACATAAGAACCTCAATTTCCATGGAGTGTTCCATGCCTTTGATTTAGTGGGAACGATTGTTCAATTAATTGGAGTGTTACTCCTATTTATATAAAAAGAAGATGACTTTTAGTCATCATCTTCTTCATCATCTTTTTTACCAAGTAATTTATTAATTGAACCAACAATAATGTAATAGGCTGGAATAAAGAGGAACACAATCCAAGTAGGATGCCATAAAGGTGTAGGTGTTTCTCCTGGATACACCATACATACAAAGAAATAAACAAATAGCACTAAGAAGACAACGTTTACTTTGGAAGCGTTCTTTTTTCTAATAGCCTTAAAGATAGAACAAACAAAGCCAGGTAAGAATAGATACATCCATGTAGTGGCCCACATGTTACATAAAGATCCTAAAAGGATATAAGTAACTAACACTCCAAAGAATAAGGAACATTCAATTATGTCCATTACCTTGATGAACTTATCTTTAAAGAATTCTCTTTTTACAGGTTTACCGTCTTTATCAAAGCATTTAACTCCGTCGTTATTGATGACGACTCTACTACCATCATCATCTTCAAGTTCAACAGTGTCTTTATCTTCTTTCTTTACTTGTTCTTTAACGATTGTGTCTACATCGTCTTCAGTAGAAAGAAGTTCATCTAGGGACACTCCATAGAGTTTTGCTAAACATATTAAATTATCAGTGTCTGGAGATGCTTCCGCGCGTTCCCATTTACTAACCGCTTGTCTAGATAAACCTAACTTGTCCGCTAGTTCTTCTTGTGAATAACCATGTTTCTTTCTTAATTTAATTAATCGGTCTGCAATTTCAATAGTCATAATTTTTGCCCTCGCTTTTTAACGATAACAATTTACCAATACCAGTGTACTACTTACCACCAACTTTGGTTAGAATTTTGTCAACTATTGGTTGCAAAAGCTCTTTATTAGAATAAAAGAGGCTACATTAAGTGCCTCTAGTATATTTCTTGGCGCGCTATGAAGGACTCGAACCCTCAACTTCCAGATTCGAAGTCTGACACTCTATCCAGTTGAGTTAATAGCGCTTTATCCTATATATTAAACACTTTTGTGTTTCAATTTTCTATATAAGATTAATAAAGAATTAATAACTAAGATAACTAGTAATCCAGTGTCTGCGAGTACCGCTAACCACATTGGAATTACTTCTTCGTGTCCAAGTAAGCTTGTAACGATCGCTGCTACTTCAATACCAACCTTAATGAATAAAGCGGTAAAGATATTGAACAACGATACTCTTCTAGCGATTTTAGAAATGCGATATGCATCACTTACTTTGTCGATATTGTCGTTCATGATAACGATATCCGCACATTCAATCGCAGAGTCGCTACCGATTGCTCCCATTGCAATACCTACATCACTTCTTTTTATTGAAGCCGCGTCATTTACTCCATCTCCAATAAAGGCTACTACATCTTTTTTAGATAATTCTTTTTCTAAATAAGTGACTTTATCTTCTGGTAAGAGCTCTGCTTCGAATCTCGAGATACCAAGTTCTTCTGCAAATCTTTCCGCGTTATTATTTTTGTCTCCAGTAAGCATGATAACATCAATATCATCTTTCTTAAGATCTTTAATAAAGCTTCTGGCACTTTCCTTAATTGAGTCAGAGACAATCACGTAACCTAAGTATTTGTTGTCATATGTAACGTGAATCACCACTCCATATTTATCAACGGGTTCATAAACAATGTTATTTTCGTGCAAATACTTATAATTTCCCGCAAATAACGGCTTATTTTTATATTTAACAAATACTCCTGAACCACTGATAACCTTAAAATCTGACATATCTTTCGTGTATTTTTTAAGGTCTTTATCACCAACAATCGCTCTAGCAATTGGATGAGTTGAATATAGCTCAGCGATATTTAAATATTCCAACAATTCTTCTTGAGTGCAGTTAACTGGTTTAACTTCATTAATCTCAAATACACCTCTAGTTAAAGTACCAGTCTTATCAGTTACTACTTTAGTTAAACTATGTAACTTATCTAAGTAGTTACTACCCTTAATCACAATACCGTTTTTACTCGCTAAACCTAAAGCGGCAAAATAAGCAAGAGGAACCGAAATAACAATCGCACATGGACAACCAACTACAAGCATCTTAAGACCTAAAAGAACCCAAGTACGATAATCTTTGGTGACTAGTCCTCCAATTAAGCCTACTAATATAGCAATTGCGAAAATAATAGGCGTATACACCAAAGCGAATTTATCAACAAATTCATCAGCTTTTGATTTATTTGCCCCACTATTAGAGATAAGGTTTTCTACTTTCTTAACTGCACTATTCTCGTATTCTCTAGTGACTCTAACTTTAACACTACCATTTTTAACGATATATCCAGCGAATACTTCTAATCCATCTTTACTACTAATTGGTAAGAATTCACCAGTTAAGCTAGAAGTATCAAGTTCAGCGGATCCACTAACGATTTCTCCGTCAACTGGAATAAGTTCTCCAGCGTTAATAATAACTAGGTCATTAATACTTAATTCAGAAGGATGAACTCTTTTAACTTCATTACCTTCTAATTTATTAGCGACTTCAATTCTCATCGAGATCGCGTTCTTTATTGCTTCTTTAGAACGGTGGCTTGCTAAGTGTTCGATGATTTCACCAGCCTCATAAAGAATCATCACCATTAAAGATTCAAAATAGATATGTACTTCTTTAGTGATACTTCCTAGGATGAACGCTCCAATAGAGGTAATCGCCATTAATAGGCATTCATCAATGAAGTTATTCTTATGAATGATGTTTTTAAAGATTGAGATGTAAATCTCATAAGAAATAATGAGTAACGCTCCTAAGTAGATAGAAAAGTTAAGCCAGAAATCTTTCTCTTCTTTAAAAGCGGTAAACGAAAGAATGATTACCACAACTCCGATTAAGATCTTAACTAGAGTTAAAATAATATCTAAATCAAAGAACTTGTGTTTATGTTCTTCTTTTATTTCACTGATTTCAATTTCATCATCCTCGACTTCTTTGATGATGTTTTTAATTTCTTCAATTTCTAACTCTTCACTTTTATAAGAGATATGAAGTCTTTCGTTATTATAATCAATAACAGCTTTCTCAATTCTTTCGTCTTTGCAAAGGTGCTTCTCACTATTAAGCGCGCAATGAGGACAATCAAATCCAGAAATATGATAAGTTTTACTTTTCATTATTCTTCCTCCTCAAGTACGTGTTCATAGGTGATGTACATGATTTGACGGACATGTTCATCTTTTAAAGAATAGTAGATTTTAGTGCCTTCTTTTCTGCTCTTAACAAACCCATTATCTTTAAGGACTTTAAGTTGATGAGACACTAAAGATTGAGATGATCCGATTTGGCAAGCAATATCGTTCACACATTTCTCAATAAAGGTATCACTACTCTTGTGATATGAAAGCTCATCTAATAGAGAAAATAAGATCTTCAATCGAGTTGCATCGCTTGCTACTTTAAGGGTGTCTTGCATTTTATTAATTACTTTTTCATTTGTGAACATAATCCCGTACCTCGATTATATTATATGAACAGTTATTCATATTTGCAATATAAAAATGAATGGTTATTCATATTTAACTGTTAAAAGAAAACCACAATTGTGGTTATCTTTTATCTTCTATGTTTTCTTAAGATATCTTTAACTTCTTGAGGGTCTAAATACTGAAATGTCACCGTGTCAACATAAGGAAGAACTTCTTCAATTTGTTCCTTCTTTTCAATGGTCCAAGCATTAACAAAATGTCTTTTTGAATAACGTTTTACTCTTTTTTCAGGAAACAGTTTTAAATCTAAATCAAGAGATTCCACTGTACATTTAAATGGGAATGTATATTCATCAGATTTCGCTACTAATAAAGAACGGATAAATCCTTTTCCTTTAAATGGCCATAAACTTCTAGGATCAAAAGAGATGATAAGAACATTCTTTTTATCTTTAATACATTTAAGTTCTTCCAAGGCTTTTTTTGCTAAAGGTTTATAGTTTTTACGGAACACCTTTAGTTCAATTACCATTGGAACTGTTTCGTTATTTAAATCTAGTACTTCTTTTAAAGTAGGAATTACTCCTCCATCTTTGAGACGGTAATTCTCTTTAATTTCTTTAAGAGTTAAATCTTCAATGATTCCATCTTTTCCTGTTGTTCTGATTAAGTTCTCGTCGTGACAAACAACAAGTTCATTATCCTTTGTTAAATGGATATCGAATTCAAAAGCAACTTTATGTTTAATCGCATTAGTAAAAGCGTTTAGTCCGTTTTCCGTATATTTATCGTTATGTAATCCTCGATGGGCAATGCCGTCGAGAAACAAAGGATTAATCTTACTAAACGCTTTCTTACGATTCATATTAGTCGTCACTTTCTCCTAGTGCTTCAAGTCCACGAGAGAAATTAGTTTTATGATTCTTCACATTCTTCACAAAGAAGAAGACCGCTAGAGATATAACTACGCATAATAATGCGTATACTGGGAGATATTCCCAACTGAAATGAGGAACAAGTAATAAGGAACCTAAAGCGATTGGGGTAATCGTTTGAGCAGCCATACTACTCGCATAGTAATAACCCGTATATCTACCAATCTTACTATTTGGACATAACTCAACCACCATTGGGAAGGAATTAACGTGGACTAAAGACATACCAAATCCCTTAACAAACCAGATAACATAAATCCACCATGGGAAAGAACCTGATCCTGCTAAGTTTCCGACTCCAAATGTCAAAGCAACCCATAGAGTGTAACTTAGTACAGTTAAACCTAAGCCACCAATAAGAGTCCACTTTCTACCAAATTTAGAAGCAATAATTCCGCCTAAAGCAAATCCAACTACAGATCCAACTCCACCAATAATCGTGTTAATCATGCTACTACCAGAACTGGTTTTTAAGAAATAAATCGCATAGTTAACCATGAAGGTGTTAATTCCGTTATCGGCCATAAACCAGAAGAACTCTGCAATTAAGATGATAATAAGCATTGTTCTATTGGCCTTACTTAATGGTTTATCTTCACTGACTTCATCAACAACTTCGGCTTCTTTTTCACCTCTAGCCATATCGTCTTTCACTTCTTCAGCAATCTTGTTTTCCTTAATGAAAATGAATAAGACTACTGCAGAAACAAGCATTAAAACTGAAGCGATTAAGAATGGAGCCTCAATTGCCCAGATATTGTTATAGGCCCAGGTTGGTTCTTTATATAAACCTTTATAAACGCCGTCTTTATATACGGATGTACCTAAATAATCACTTAACACGAAGAAGATACCAACGACAGTTGCAAACGCTCCTCCAATATATCCCATGATATTAATAATACCGTTAGCCTTACTACGTAATGGTTTAGGAGTAATATCAGGCATTAAAGCAACTGCAGGGTTACGGTACATCATCGCAAAGACAATAACGATCGCCATCATTGTAATAACTCCTGCTAAGTTATTTGCTCTAAATAGAACTGGAATAAATGGGAAAGCAACGGCGCAGACAAATGTACCAACTAAAATATATGGCATTCTTTTACCAATTGGAGTCTTAGTCTTATCTGAAAGAAATCCAAAGATTGGTAATAAAATTAAAGCAGCTAGATTATCTAACGCCATCATGATACCAACAGTGTATTGAACATTTTCAATCATCTCATCACATGTAGCGATGGCTTCAGCGGTATTGAGTTGTCTCATCGCTTCATAACCATATACTGGATCTGGATAAGCAACTTTAGCAAACATTTCACTTAAGAATGTTGGACACCATGAATCATAGACTTGCCATAAAAGTAAAATACCAAAAAAGGCAAAGCCAATAAGCATTGTGCGCTTCATATTAAGTTTTAAAGGCGCACTATTAGAGGTATTTGTCATAACTCTTCTCCTAAATATAAATATTTATTTCAACAAATCAGGCAATGATTTGATGGAATCAAGAATAAAGGTTGGTTGATGTGGATACTTTTTCACATCTTCTAAAGAAGATTCTCCAGAAAGAACGCATAATGTATCTACTTTCGCGTTCACTCCTACGAGTATATCCGTATATAAACGATCACCAACCACTAATACTTCGTCTAGACTAACGTTAAATTGTTTTGCTAAGTAGTAGATGATTTCTGGATTAGGTTTACCTAAAACAATTGGTTCTTTTCCAGTACAGAGTCTAATCCATTCACACATTCCCCCACAGTCAGGGATATATAAGCCATCTTCAATTGGACAGCGATAATCTCCGTTCGTAGCGATTAAAGGAATGTCTTTAGTTTGTAAATATAAGCAAGCATCTTTTAGTTCATCATAGACGAGTTCAGTAGAGAATCCAGTAACAATCGCTTCAACGTTAAGTTTAGGATCATATTTATCAATTAAATTAAAATATGGAACAAGCTTCTTCTTGAAGGATTTATTACCAATTACAAAGATGTTTTTAATGTTTCTATCTTGTAGATAAGAAATTGTGACTTCAACAGATGAATAATAATTCTTTTTTAAGTCTGAAGGAATTCCAAAATCAGTTATCTTTTTATAATAAAAATCTAAGTCATGAGAAGAGTTGTTCGTGAAAAAAACATATTCGATATGGTTGTCGTTTAGATATTTAAACGCTTCTAACGCGCCATCTATAAGATTAGAACCTAAATAAACGGTTCCATCCATATCAAATATGATTAACTTCTTCTCCATGATACTATTTGATTCTTTGGTGATTCACAAGTTCATCACCTTCATAAAATAATTTTAGTTCAAAATATGGTTCGTTAGTTAATAAATATTTTAAAAATATTTTGTCCCCTTCCCAGATAGGAAGATTAAATATTTCTTCTTTCTTAATAAATTTCAAGTCACCTTCATCACATTCTCCAAGTTCACCTTTATATTTGGTGACTAAGAATAAATGCATTGCTTCGTGATATTCATCATCGTGGAAATAGACAATTCCACATTTTTTATATTTAAGAACATCTAAATTGGTTTCTTCTTTGATTTCTCTTTTTAAAGCGTGATTAATACTTTCACCTTTATCAACGTGTCCCCCTACTCCGAGCCATTTACCAAGGTTAACATCTCTTGCTCTACGGTTACGATATAGCATTAAGTAAGAATCTCCATTTTCAATATAAGCAAGAACGGTGTTTCTTTTCATCGTCTTCCATTCCTTCATACGATTAGGAATGAGATTAGCCTGCTTTAAGGCATATAGAATTGGTAGAGTCACAAATCCAATGAACACACTTGAAAGAATGGAGTTCACTAAACGGAAAACAATTGTGAGTAAGGCAAGGGTTTGTGAATACTCCAAAATAATCGCATCTAATATCATCGCTCCAGTATTCGCCGCAGTGGTTAATAAACCAGTTGCGATTACATAGATAATAAATAATGTCTTTTTCTCTTCGAGTTTTACTCCATGAGAAAGGTATGCATCATAGATTATCCCGAAAGAAACCGCTCGTAATATAGGTGGAATCATCCATATTGGAGTGGTAATTGTTAATCCGTATTCTCCAGTTAATTGGCCTAAGAAGCTTCCTAAAACCGCAACAAAGATGCCATCTTTCTTGCCGTAAAGAACACAAGTAATGATAACGGCAATACCAGAGAAAGATATATGTAAGTGAGGAGAAACTTTTACGGTTAAAGATGAAAGCACATAAAAAATGGCTAGCATCAATCCATCAAACGTCATTCTCCTTACTATTTTCATCTATTTAATTACTTCCAATACAAATTCTCTAAGTCGATTTAAATCGTCTTCGTTTGGACGACCTTTGTTTAAAGAAAGCCACGATGCAATCGTGTGATACTCTTTCTCACTAACGTTAATATTATACTTTTTACATACCTTTTTCATAGATTTAAGTGTAGAAGCTCCACTAGCGGCGCTATTAACGTTGATTAAGAGTTTAATTTTGTCTTTATTTCTTTCTAGAAATCTTTTCACTTCTTTATCAATATCAAACGCGTACATCGCATTGACCATGAATAAAATATCGGCCTCTTGTTCTAAATCATGTTCCACAGTTTTAGCGTCAAGCTTAGTAGCTTCTTCCACTACTTTAACGAGTTTAACAGTGTTTCCTTTTTTACTTTTTGTGAAATATCTAATCGCTATCATATTAATGTGATCCTTTATATCCTTTCCCATACTCTTTTGAGTAATAATCTACTCTTTTATTGTTATTAAACTCACTTGGATAGAGTTTATTATTAACGTCTCTAAATGCAAGTCTTACGAGTTCATCATGTAATCTATTCGTAAGTTCTGCTTCTCTATCTTCCAAATGAAGATTTTCATTTGGATAAAGTGGCTCTCCGATATTAAGAGTGAATAACGCGATTTGATGGAAGATCTTTCTTCTTATCCAAGATGGTTTTCTATAGGAATAGGCCATCGGGATAATTGGTTTATTAAATCTTACCGCAAATGTAGCCGCTCCTCTTTTAAGTGGCCTAATAGGTGCGTAATATTCCCACATGCTTCCTTCTGAACATATATGTAGCCATCCTTTTTCAACGGTTAATAATTCTTTAATAGTTTTCATGAAGGTAAGTTGACCACGATAGTTGTTATCAGGAACTGGGATACCTCCCACCATTCTAATAAGAGTCGCATTCTCTCCATTAATGTTATTAGCCCAAGAAAGAATGTATGGTTTTATTGGTTTAACACTACGTAAGACTCCTAAATAGTCCCACATATGGACATGGTTAGACACTCCAATAACTCCGTTTTCGATTTCTTTTTTATGTATCTTTAGACTCTTCCTGTTAATGACTTTAAGTCCAAGTCTAATCTTGGTTATAGGAAAAACGATTAAAATGAGTAACACTCTTACAAACCATCTTTTAAATAAGAAGCCTTTTGATTTATCGATATATGGATAGTTCTCATCAAAAACAATTCCTCTATTTTTCTTAACCACTAGATAATGTTTGTCAGTGATTTCAGGGTAAGGAAACTTAATTGTTTTTGGATCAAAATATTGATTAGTTTTCATTCTTAAATTAGTACTATTATATCCAAAACTAATAGCTTTGAATATAAAAAGGCAGTTTTTCAACTACCTTATAGATAAATTGTCTTTTGCCTACACGACCAATGCATTGATTTTATAATTCCCTACACAACCAATGCATATTTCCCAATTTTAAGAAATTTTTCATTTTGGGAAATATAAGATTTTTTCTTTTTATAAGTAAAAAGGCAGTTTCATTAACTGCCATTTTTTGTTAAGAATGTCTTTTAACTACACGACCAATGCATGGTTTTTACAATCCCCTACATGACCAATGCATAACATTAGTGATTATTTAACAAATTTTGTTGAGAATTATATCAATAAAATCAGGTTCCATTTTTGTAATAGCAAAGGTCTTATTTGCAAGATAATTTAAAGAAGTGCCTAAATGATATAAATCGGTGTCATCAATAATAATGAATCTATCATGAAAATTATCTATGGTGTGGTTTTGAAGTCCGCCATATTGAATGTTGAATGAGTCGATATCATCTTGTGTTAACTTGGCTTTCGACGATGTGAACAAGGAAATCTCAACACCGCTTCTGTTTGTTTTCAAATAGTCTAATGCCTTGATATCTACATACGGATCTATCAAAGTTATCTTGTGTTTTGCTTGCAAAAATATTTGTTTTAAGAAGCTGCGAGCATCAAAATACTCTCCGTCAAAAAAGACCATTTCATTTTGAATATTATTATGTCCTTCTAATTTTGATAAGCGCGAATCTATTTTCTCTACCTTGTTAATAAGATTTAGATAGTTTTCGTTTGTAACTAAAGTTCTATTCTCGTTAATAACATATCCCTTAAGCAAATATTGCTTTAAAACTTTGTTGGCCCATTGTCTAAAGATTATTCCGTTTTTTGATTTAACTCTATATCCAACCGAAATAACAACATCAAGATTGTAGTAATCAACAATATACTTTTTGCCGTCCGGGCCAGTTCGTGCATTTTTTGCACATACTCGATTTAAATCCAATTCTTCATCTTTGATGATGTGGCTTATATGTCGACTGATAACAGTTCTATCGCGTCCAAACAAAAGTGCCATATCATCTTTAGTTAACCAAACAGTTTCTTCTAAAGGAGAAACATTCACGTCAAGGGTTAATCCGTTTTGTTCAAATCTCACCAACTCATAATTGTCATTCATTGTTCTCTCCTCCTATATTTCTTATTAACACTATTTCACCATCGACATAATCTTCAGTTAACTGAAAGCCGGCATCCTTATAGAATTGAATTGCTTTTTCATTATTTACATCCGCACTAGTGTACATAACATCAGATTTACCAAACGGATATGATTTACACCAATTTATAATTGCTTTTAATATTTCTTTCCCATAACCACGGTTTTGATAATTCATATCAACCATAATTCGCCATAAACAATATGATTTAAGCATCCAATCTTTTTCGCCGTTTGTTCCTATACTTCCAAAGGCGATCGACACAAATCCAACAGGGATATTGTCGTTATAAGCGAGAAAACATTGTGTTTTACTTCCAATTCTCTCGGCTGCATAAGCCTCAGCTATTGCAAGTGCGTTTTCAG
Source organism: Bacilli bacterium (assembly GCA_045226015.1). Classification (GTDB taxonomy): domain Bacteria; phylum Bacillota_I; class Bacilli_A; order RFN20; family CAG-826; genus UBA2450. Next base: position 31,730 of record JBGVBY010000005.1, read on the forward strand.
CAACAAATTCCCTTTGATTAGGTGCCACTTTTAGCAAAAGAGTATCATCCAACTCTTTAAAGCCTATTGTTTTTATTATTAATCTATCTGTTTTAACTATTACATTTTCATTTTCTACGGACTGAATATTTAGGTTTGCTATTCTATCTTCTTGGAAATCTTCTTGGAAATTAGATAGAAGAAGCATTAATTTGTCATAACTCATTTCTGCTGAATCGTTTTCAATACGACTAATCATTCCTTTTCCTGAATAGCCTAAAATATTAGCCATTTCAGTCTGGCTAAGATTCCTTTTTAAACGAATTGATCTAATTTTCTTACCTAATTCTTTTGACATGGTTTAATTATAGTAAACCTTTCAAATATATTCAATAGAATAAAGATTAAATTTTTAAAGAAAAACGACCAACAATTATGCGTTGGTCGTATATCATTATTATGGGCTAATTGAACGCCTTAAATGCGTCCTTTTTAATAACCCGAACGCCTTAAATGCGTCTTTTATATTATATATAAGGCAGTTTGGCTGTCAACACGGCATGTGCCAGTGCAGATATTACATTCTTTGTTAAAAGCTAAAATCTTTATACGCCTAATTTTGATATTTTTTTGTTTAAAACATCATTTATTTGTTTAATTGCAGATGCCAATATTTGTTCTCTGAAAGCCTGTGGATCTGGATAGTTCTCTTTATTCCTTTCAAAGTCATTTAGTTTTAATACCATATCATCCAAAATATTTATGAATTTTGAGAATCCAATACGGAAATAATATTCCACCCCCATTGGCGTAAATTCATTTTCGCGTTCCTTTGGATTGGCTTGAATTACTTCGGCATCATATAATGCAGCAACACAATTGACAATTAATTCACCGTCATTTCGAGAGGATGAAATTGGTCTTACGCTTTCAGGACCGCAATATAGTTCATCCATTGTTTTATTTGTCGCAACAGCAATTCTATGCAGTGAAGAAAGCCCGATACTCTTGTTTCCGTTCTCATAAGCGGATATTTGTGTTGTAGAAATACCAGTTTTTTCATAGAGCTGAAATTGTGTCAAATTTGCTTCTTCTCTTGCTTTTCTTAATCTTTTTCCTAAGTTTACAAGGTTTCCATCTTTTGCCATAGTTTAGGCCTCCTTAATCAATTGATGAACTTATCTTATTTAATTATACAACATTATATTTATAAATAACACACATTACATAATTCAATAACATACTTTTGGGTAATGCTTTGTTGTCAAAGAGATACACTGATTGTCATTTTATGCATCTTCTTCCTATGTTTTTTCTTAAATAAAATGTGGTTATCACTTCGAAAGGAGGACAAATAAAAGAGTGATAATTATAAGCCAGGCGGCGGAAACAAACCTCAACCATACATACCTGCTGGCAACGGTGAGAAAAGCGGCGAATACACTGATAAACCTATTTCAGAAAAACATAAGCCATCAGTTAAGCATTGTTTCATCAAAAATGTGCTAAAGAAATATAATTTTAAAGGTTCTAAATTGGTTGGAACAGTTACTGATTACTTTCATTATTGTCAAGGTCAATCGGTTCCGTCAAAATTCAAGCCAAATTCAGTAATTAAAAAGATTGTTGGTGGTTACGTGGTATCTGAGAGATATTATAATAATAAAGGTGAGGCATACCTTGATATCCACTACACCTGTCATGGTAACCCAAAGACGCATCCTGTGGTTCCTCATATTCACAGGTGGGCAAAAGATGAAAATGGCGTATTAAAGCCAGGAAAATGGGAGGATTTTCAATAATGAAAGCCGAATGTATTGAAACATTAATTAACGAAAATAGAGAAATCGAATTTACCTATAGAGGGAACCGTTATTCTATTACCTATTATAATGACAATAGAGAAAAATATATTTCAGTATGTAAATTCTACGAAAAACCTATCGACGTTAAGAATGCTGATGAATTATTCAAACTTACAATAGGAAAGTTTACTTTGAAGCAAATACTTGAAGCATTGCCAGATTCTGCATTTGATATTTACTAATCAGAAAAGCGTCGGTTACAATCTTCCGACGCTTTTGCATTAATGACCGCTTTTTTCTCTATTGCAAGTCTTGGGTATGCGAATTTACATGTGATGCTCCTGCAAAATTTAGACGATTGCAAAGCATCAAAAACAAGTAAAATACATAGGAAATCCTTATAATTTATAAAAAAACCAACCAACGATAATACATTGGTCGTGTTTCTTCTTTATGGAGCACCTGACGGGAATCGAACCCGCGTGTTCAGCTTGGGAAGCTAACATTCTACCATTGAATCACAGGTGCGTATCTATTAAAAATCCCTCAAAAAATTGGGGGAAATTTCATAATTTTGGTGGGTACTGACGGGATCGAACCGCCGACCTTCTGTACGTCAAACAGATGCTCTCCCAGCTGAGCTAAATACCCGTGGGTTTTGGTTATGAGGCATTCGTTTTTCTCATAACGCTAAATCATTATATAGGTATTAAAATAAAATTCAAAGAAAAATTTATCAAAAAAAAGCCCTTAAGGGCATTTTCTTTCTTGTTGGTGCCGACTATAGGAATTGAACCTACAACCTACTGATTACGATTCAGTTGCTCTGCCGGATTGAGCTAAGTCGGCAAATAGAGATTTATTTAATCTCGATTTTGTTTTTGTTTAGATAAGTAGTAAATCTAATCTCGTGACCATTATCAATAACTGGTTCACTTTCTTCAATACATTCAAAGTTGCTATCTTCATCTAAGTTATGGAAGAATACTTCCGCTCCACCATCTTCGTTAACTTTTGTTAATAAGACCTTATCAACATAAGGGACCATTTGGTTATAGATTGAAGCTCCTCCGATGATAAAGACATCTTCGTTTAGAGAACGTTCTGTAATCTCATGAAGGAAGTCGGTAAATGAATGAACATTAATCACTCCTTCATAATTATGAGTAGGATCTCCGCTAAGTACGATGTGAGTTCTATTTTTAAGTGGTTTAGAGTTTGGGAAAGACAATAAAGTGTTTTCACCCATTGCCACTACATGGTTAAGTGTTGTGGTTCTAAAGAACTTCATATCAATAGGTAAAATGAAAAGAAGGTCGTTCTTTTTACCAATTCCCCATTTTTTATCCGCACTTAAAATAGAAATAATCATCTTAAATAGCCACCGGAATCTTCTTATCTAATTTCTCATATTCATAGTCGATTAATTTGAATGAATCGACAGTGAAGTCATAAAAGTTTTTAATACTTGGATCAACCCAAAGTTTAGGAGCTTTATGTTGTGGTTTAGCGATAACTTCTTTCACTAAATCAACGTGTCTATCATAAATATGTGCATCAGCGATAACGTGTACAAGTGTACCTGGTTTAAGTCCGCTTACTTGAGCGAACATTATTAATAATAATGAGTACTGTAAAACGTTCCAATTATTCGCAGTTAACATATCATTACTTCTTTGATTTAAGATGCCGTTAAGAGTGTCTCCACTGACATTAAATGTCATAGAGTACGCACAAGGATAAAGATTCATCTCATGTAAATCTTGGAAGTTATAGATATTAGTCATAATTCTTCTAGATTGAGGATTGTGTTTTAAATCATAAAGAACACGATCAACTTGATCGAATTCTCCTTCTTTGTATTTATGTTTGATACCAAGTTGATAGCCATAGGCTTTTCCAATAGAGCCAGTTTCATCTGCCCAGGAATCCCAAATATGACTATTTAAATCATGGATGTTGTTACTTTTCTTTTGCCAAATCCAAAGGAGTTCATCTAAGCATGATTTAAAAGCAGTTCTTCTAATAGTGAGAATTGGTAATTCTTCTTGTAAGTTATATCTATTGACGATGCAGAATTTCTTAATCGTATGAGCAGGAGTACCATCTTCCCAATGTGGACGGACGTCTAAATCCTTATCACTAAAACCATTCTCAAGAATGTCTTTCATGTTTTCTACAAAGATTTGATCTGCTTTTGACATAACTAGTTCTCCTATAATTATCGATAACGATTATACCAAACCATTATCTTTATTCATATAAAAGAATAAAAATTTTTAGAACAAGAAAACGGCCTTGAAGGCCGCTTACTTATTCATAATGGGTCCACATACGAATGATAACCACTACATTCTCTTCTTTACGCACTTCATAGACTAATCGATGTTGAGAGTTTATGCGTCTACTATATACTTCTTTAAAGCCGATTAATTTTTCGTATGATGGAGGGGTTGTATAGGGATTTTCTTCTAGCAGTTTAACTAACGCTTTTGTCTTCTCTATTAGAGATGGGTATTGTTTTAGTTTTTCATAATCTTTATAAGATTGTTTCGAAAATACTACTTCCATGGAGGATCTTTGATAAATTCGCTAGTAGGCGTTTTAACTGCCTCTTCAATATCCTCATATACATTTTTTATACCCGCCAAATAGAGAGATTCAATCAAACTGTTATAATCATCTTCAGATAATAAAATGACATTGCCATCTCTTGTAGAGATGTTAACCACATCATTATATTTGATGCAAGATGACGCAATCTTATACAAGTCGCTTCGAGCGTTACTGATGTTAACGTTAATCATAGTTTCTCTCCTTTCGACATTATTATATCGTACGCTTTTTCGTACGTAAAGATAAAACAAATCAAACAACATAATGTGTGTGTCACAAACACGAAAATTATTATTTGTTCGTAAAGGAATCGATTTTAAGAGAAATTGTAATTAGTTCTTTTAATTGTTTTGTAGTCAAATCTAATGTGTTTTGGTTAGCGGCCACACCAGCACGTTTATAATCACCAATTGAAGATTTGAGATTGTTTAAATAGTCATCACCAAAGTTTAATAGGTAATCCTGAACATATTTCACTTGTTCATCAGAAAGCTTTTTATTTTTTAATTCATTGATTTGGTTATCAATCGTTTCTTTATAAATCGTAATAGAATTTAATGATTCATCAATTTGAGAGATAAGGGCTTTATTTTTCTTGTTCTCTTCAGCAGTTTTCTTCTTTTGATTCAAACATTCCTCAACTTTTTCTTCGAAATATACAAAGGATGATGACTCTAGGTAACCTAACGTATAGGTTGTTGTTAGATATTTATTACCTTTTGAAGTAGCTTCAACAAATTTCTTATATGTTACAGTTTTGCCTTTTTCTGTGTATTCTCCAAATCCAAGATAAAACGTAAGCGCGTCAGTAAATTTTTCTTGTTTGTTCCTATCGGCAAATAAATTCTCTACACGTTTTGAATACTGGTATGCATGTGAAAGCTCATGAGCAAGCACGCCTATATAACAGTTCGCGTTATAAAATTCACGATAACTAAGTGTGATTTCGTTGAATGAATAATCGTGCTTCTCAATATAACCAGGGGTAGAATCATCAAGTTTTTCTAACACTATTATTGATTTGTTGTCTTTAAGACCTAAATGTTTTTCCATGGATATCAAAATCATTTGAAGTGTCAAAACGTTAGGTTTCTTATTGAGTTTTATTTCTTTTTCAAGATTATTATATAAGTCCAAAGGACATTTCCAGTCTTCGTTAGGTAGCTCGGGCAAATTAAGTTTAATAATTCGATCGAATTCTGTCACTATGTCTGGACACCAATCACTACTAGCATATGAACTACTAGGATTAGAGTTTCTATTAGCAAAACGTCTTCTATTACGATATTTGACCAATTTGATTATAAACAAAACTAAGAACAAAATAGCGCCACTAGAAAAGAAGCCTGCCAAATAAGCAATGTCATACTTATATAAATATAAAAGTATTAATGTAACAACATCAGCTAAAGAAAGCAGAAGAAACAATGCCAAGAGCACCCAACAGTTAAAAGTTTTTTTCATATCGTTATTTACTTTTTAAATCACTAACCACTATATTAACTAACTCACTAATTTCATCAGGATCTTCTGAATCTATCAATAGCATTGCTTTAGCGGTAGGATATGGAATTTGCTCTTTTAGACCACTGTTCTCTAATGATTTTGTTTTCTTAATTAAGAAACGGTTGTCGTAGATTCCACCAAAAATAATGTTGTCTTTATAAAGAATGTATTCACCCATCATTTTCTTATAGGTTATGCCACTTGTTTCTCTTAAAAGTTCAATAACGTATTCTAAATAATCTTTCGTGCTGGCCATATTGAGTAATTAATCCCTGTTTTATTAAATCACCAAAAGAATTTACAGGTTGGATTATAAATAAATTTCTGGAGGAATAACTTGTTCGTTTACATCTTTTAAATACTCTGCGACATCGTCGTAGACTACTGGGTCAATCGGCTCCCATGGATCACTTGGTAAGCCCCTATAAGATTCTCCTTCAGCGTAGAAACTTGTACTAACAAGCTTAGTGTTACCACTTTCTTCATCGTGAGTTTCAATTGTGTAAGGAATTTCATAAATGAAATTGGTAAATTTATAAGTTTCCTTATCGAAGAATAATGTGCCTTTAATTTCGCCTGGGAAGATATATTCTTCGTCATCTTCATCAGCAATTTCGTTTCTATAAACAAAACTGACTTCGATATCGTCTTCTTCTTTTACTGAAATTTGATTTTCAATAATGAAGTCACTAATTTCTTTGTCGCTTTTACTAACTAATTCGCGACAAGTTGAATAATATAGTTTATCTAAATGTTCGAGGTTTCCTGGAGCGTCAAAGATATTAGTTTTAGAGATGATTTCACGGAATGATCTAGTAGAAATATTACTAAATAGTAATTCTTTATTGATTGAAGAATTAAATCTTTGAGTGTATTCCGCGTTAAACACTCCTTCATCAGTAACATCAAGCGAGTTATTAAGCCAAAGATTTTCGCTATTGGTCTTTAACGCTAATGATTGAGCAATATCAAGGTTTTGCACTTTCGATTCAGAAGTATTTTCTCTACTAAATGATGTAGTTCTCACTATTTGGAAGATGCCGTAATAGGCCTTACCAACTGATATCGCGTCAAAAATATCAATATTACCTTCTTCATCAACAACTGAATCATATTGCTCACTGGTAAGATCATGATATATTCCAAGAATACCATCACCGACATAACTAAAAAAATTAGTTACACTTTCTCCATCTTCTCTATAGACATCTAAGACATCATATTGTTGGGAATACATCACTCTTAATGTTTTAGAGTAAAAATTAGATAAATCTTGGTTATTTAATATTTCTTTAACCTTATTAACTACTTCTTGATTGGGAATAATCACAATACCTGGATCTAAATTAGGATCGCTTTTACCACATGAAGCAAAGCTTAACACAAGAGGAATTAATAATAACGCACTTCTTTTCATTGTCTTTTCCTCCTTAAAGTTTAATTGTGACATCGCGTTTAAAGCGATCACTATTAAAGTATGCCGTATCTTTTTTGTGGTCTTTCTGGACTTTTTTCACTCCACGATTATCAAGTGATATAAATTGATAATAGGCCCAATATTCACATCTATGACGTGGTTTTTTGGAATATGATTTCATTGAAATGTTATATTTCCTATTAATAGGCATAAATAGTTCCATCTTTTCTTCAGTGATATAGCTATAGTAACCAACTGCGTATTCATCATCGCATTGAAGAATATCGCTCTTACCAAGAATATGACCTTCAACGTTTACGACACGAGTGCCTTTTTTACTCTCTAGTCTTAAACCTAAATCATTAAAACCGAAGAAATGCATTCTTCCAAAGTCAGCGTTATCTCTTAATGGAACTACACTGATTTTATCGACATTATTCCTATTGTATTCTTCAATGTAATAACTATCTTGTGATTGCATATGCGCAAGAGTGACATCGGAATAATGGTTTTGGAAAATATCACCGACATGAACTCCGATAGATATTAATTCATTTGGTCTTTCCCAATATGCATCCACAAGTGGATCTACTAAAACATCAAGCAATTCAACAACACGAGTCGCGTATTCACCAACGCTAGATTTAATCGCATTTTTAATTGAACTGAAATTACCTAGGACAGAATTAGATATTACTGAAAGAATGAAAATTTTAGCAACTAATCCTGGTGTTGAAGGAATGTCTGTAAAATTTTCGTTCTTTAAAATAAGCATGATGTTCTCAAGAGGTGTTTGATATTTTTTGACATAGTCCGATCTTGAGCCAAGTTGATCTGTTAATTCTTCTATAAACAATGTAGACGCAATATTCGCGTCATAATTTGATTTTGTTTTATCTTTTGTTTGACCAAAATTTCCACTTAAAATTCCAGTGATAGCAGGAATCACTGCTATGATGGATAAGAAGTCTTCAATTTTAAGACCATACATATCAAAATCATCACCGCTATAAACTACTTCATCGTTTTGATTATCTAAATCGTGTAACTTTTTAAAAGTATTACGATTATCTTTGTAGTTTTTAGGATCATAAAATCTTGTTGTAATAAATTTATCAACTCCAAAACGAGTAAAACCATATTCTGACATCGCAACTTTTGGAACAACGTCATTAGGGTTAACTATGTTAAATATGTTACCGTAAATTGCATCTCTAGGAAGTTTAATGGTTTTTGAATTTACATTAGCGCCTTGAGGAGCTTCGAATGTATAGGTATAAACATCTTCTTTAGATAGTCTCACAGAATTACCTAATAATTTCTCACCTTTATCTAGACGTGAATCGATAAGTCCTCCAGCAATATTAGCGGTTGCTCCACCTCTAGAAAAACCAGTCATCCATAGTTTTACGTGACCTGTAATTTCAAAATCATTTACGTAATCAATGATAAAATCAATCATCTTATTAGCGGCGTCATACCAGCCTTCATGCATATAATCTGATTTAGAACCATCACCTAAATGCATGTTATTGGCCCATTCACTGTAATAGCCACCAGATCTAGGTGTAACAGCGATAACTGTGTAATCATTAAATTCTTTTTTAGCCGCCGCTAAACCGATGGAATCAAATCTAGCAGTTTGCACAAAATCATCATTAGTAACAAATGAATTAAAACCAATTGCTTCTAGAGCCCCTTTAATAAACTTAGGTTGTTTCTCATACCATTCAGGGTCATCGTAAATACCATAATCAGGATAAGTAGCAATTGCTAAACAAAGCGAAGTAGTCGCTAAATGAGGATCATATAGATAAGAGGAATGTTCAAAATATAATTGGGAAAAATAAATATCACTAGTAAAGTGAGGTCTAGTCTCTGATCTAAATTCAGGAGCGTAAGTAAAAGTAGTCTTAATTATTTCATAATCAGTATCAGTGGTTGCTTTAGCGGAAGTTGTTCTACTAGCAAAGCCAGTTATCATTCCAAAAGTAACAAGAACAATTAACCCAATTTTTTTCATATGTCGACCTCGAAATTTATTTCGCCCTTATTATATCAATAATATAGTCACAAAAGTGCCACAAAAAGAAAAAACACGTTAATATAAACGTGATTTTTTTAAATGGTGCCCGGGGTCGGACTCGAACCGACATGGCTGTTAACCGATGGATTTTGAGTCCATTGCGTCTACCAATTTCACCACTCGGG
>JBGVBY010000006.1:0-58081 GCA_045226015.1 Bacilli bacterium
AGTGGCGCCTACCGAGGGACTCGAACCCACGACCGATCGGTTAACAGCCGATAGCTCTACCGACTGAGCTAGGTAGGCAACACTACGTCTTTTTATTAAAAACGCATGAATGATATTATCATACTCGTTTTTGTAAAATCAATCCTTATTTCAATTTTGTATCAATTAATTTAAGGACGTCGCCAAGAGTTTGAACTTCCCCTATTTCTTCAGAGGCAAATTCGATTCCTAAAGTGTCTTCAATTTCTAACATAACTTCTACTAAATCTAGGGAATCTAAACCTAAAGAAGCTAATGTGTCTTCTTCTTTTAAATTTGAAACATCAATACGTTTTGCTAATAATTCTGAAACAACTTTCTTGCTATCCATAATTATCTCCTTATAAGCATTATATATTTTATATATCTTTATGGAAAACAAAAAGAGGGAATTGTTTTTCCCTCTATTTAATTTTGTGGCTAACTTAACTTAATTATTCACCGTAATAAGATAATAATCTGGTTTTATTTGCTTCTGTTTGAGCGGCAGCGGTTGATCCAGTTGTTTTTTCAGATACTTGATCAGCAGTATCTTTGAAAACTTGAACAAGAGCAACGGAAATCGCGCCGAAAACAATAAGTACTAAAATGATCGCAAGCAATTGACCTTTAATTTCTCCCATGTGGATTCTCCTTTCTATCCGAAATAGCCAATAACAGTACTACGGCTAGCCACAATTTCCATGTTGTTATTGGACAAGAATAACGGACTATAGTAACGATATATGGTAAAGTCCACGACATCTCCTGGCTGAGGTGAAGTTGAACTTATATAGGAAAAGTTAACGTTATAATGGTTAGATAAATAAGATAGGTATTCTAAGTCCGCTCTAGCGTTCTTAGAGATGAGATAACCAATTGTGATTGAAGCATTATCCAAAGACGAATAAGCGTTACTTAAACAAATCATATCTCCCCCAAGAAGGACAAAAAATACAACAAAAATAGATGACAATATGATTCCAAGATTAGACGACATTTATATATTCTCCTATTACTGAAATGACAGATATTGATAAGGTGATTGTTAATAAACCTGCTCCAAAAAGTGGGAAAGAATTTAATGTTTCTAAAGACTTCTTTTTTCTATCGATGAGATCCTCTTGGAATTTGTTTCTCGTATTAGTGAACAAAACATCAAACTCACTAAACTGAGATGGACTATCACCGTTATCAACAGACTGATATATAGAAAGCATTAAAGTCTCCACTATATGTGAATTAAACTTAAGAGCAAAGTTGATATATGGACCAACCGATTTATCTTGATCGATTTGATTTAACATTGTTGTTAATGCATCTTCCATAAAAGTAGAAGAATATGGAATAAGCATCTTAAAAGATTGATAAACGTTATTTCCGTTAGAAGTAAATATCTCAAAATAAGATAAAAGAAGTATTAACTCATCAATATGCTCTTTCTCTCTTTTCTTCTCAATAGATGAGTATCTTGAGTAGTAAAAGAAATCTATAACTAATCCAATGATGACAACAAATATCCCGATATATGTTTCTTTAAGGAAAAATATTAGAGCAAGACCACCTAAAGCAAAAACAAGGAAAATTGTCACCATAATAGTGATTTCTTTAACATAGTTAAGTCCTAATAAATTAAGTCTATCTTTAAAGTTCTTTTTCATTGTTAGCTCCTTTTAAATCAATCGATGTTCCTTTTTGAATTAATAGATAAATTGTTAGAAGAATAAATCCCATCAGTACAAAAACTGAAACAACAAAAATAATTTGTTTTTTAATCATTTGATAGAAGTCTTTTAAGGAGAATCTAAGGACCGCAACAATGATCAGTGTAAAGAACCAAAGAATAGCTATTTCAACATACTTATGTTTTGCTAGTCCTTCGCATTTAGACATATATTCTTCATTATTTCTTGCTTCATTTATTAGATATTTAGACATCATCAAAATGTCTCCGCCTTCTTCTTGCCATAAAGAGATAATTTGTAAGAATAGTCGATATACATAAAACTGAAAATAAGTAGAGAAATAATTGAGTTTCTCATCGTTAGTCATATTCTCTAACCCCTCATAAATATCAACAAAGTCTTCAGGCATACTGTTGACTGTTGATTCAAGTGCTCCTCCAATAGTTTTCTTAATGGAAAGAGCAATTATGAAATTGTTGATGAAGTGATAACACTCATGAAATCTTTTGCTGGTTTGGTCATATCTTTTAAGCATTGGAATAAATATGAAAATGGACACTATGATATAAACCAAAAACACACCTATAGCCATGAAGATGTTATCTAAAGCTACATAAGTAATTGCTGTACACAAGATAGAAATAATTAGAAATATCGGTAATAAGTTCTTCATTTATTTGTCTCCTTATATTCAGGTATGTATCTATATAACGTTTTAGGAAATGGAAAGAACTTATGTGTTTCTTTTTCTTTCTTATACAGATATGAACAGTTACCGAGGTCATCATAGAAGCAAATTTCAGAAACATATCTTTTGATTACCTTTTTAGAATCATCTTTCTTCAAATAAATGAAAAAATGGAAATGATAAAAGATATCTTTAAGCACGTCTTCATAGTCCATTTTTTGTTCGCTTCTTAAAACAAGCCTTGCCATACGGTTTGGTATTGATTGAGCGTCATAAGAGTGAACGGTTGTGATTAAAGGCATTCCAGTCATAGCAGAGTTAAGAACATCCACCATTTCTTTGTCTCTGGCTTCAGCAACAATCAGCCAATCAGGATTGTTTCTTAATGCATTCTTAATAAGAATTGCTGGATGAGTATTAGAATTATTTTCATCAACTTGCCAACAAGTTAAATCAATATCGTTTTCGTATCTCACCGAATCCAGTTCTAATACGTTATCAATAACTATGATTCTTTCGTTATCTGGCATATTTCTAAGGAGATATTTCTGTAGTTCGGTTTTACCACTTCCAGTAATTCCTCCAATAACGATTGACTGTCTATTTTTGATTAAAATTTTCAGTAAATTCACGATTTCATTATTGAAGAAATCACTGTTATCGTTGATTTTTGGCTTTATTGAGGCAATACGGATAGAAAAAGTTACTACATTATCGTCATTAATCTTGCCAATAGATTGATGTGTTGCGTTTATTCGATATTTGCCTATAGACATATCTAATACAGGATTTAGAAATGAGAACTGCTTTTCTCCAAGATTCGCGATTTGTCTTAAAAAGTCTTTAACAGACTGATGATCGACATGAATATCACTCTTTTTACGGCCATATTTATTCGAAACAAAGTAAAAGGATTCTCCGTTATAGCTGATATCAGTAATATCTTCCTCAGATAAAAGCGAAGACAAAAACGAATGTTCTAAATAGTAAATTGCCTTTTCTTTATCCATTATTACTCCTTATTTCGTAATACATAGTACGTGTAAAATCATAGTCAAAAATTAACTTACAATTAACAGTAATTTCTATAGCCGAACAATAATCTTCTATGCAAAACGATTCATCATCGATATTGTAGTAATAAAGTTCAATATTATGCTCTTTTGAATATCTAGGAAGAATGCCGTTATAATAAGTCAGAAGTATTTGATTTAGTTTATTTTTCTCAAACTTGATCTCCCCGTCGACAAGCTCTACACTACGATACATAAGTTCGATCGGAGTGTTGATTATTGATCTTTTTAAGCCTTGAATAGAAAAAGACAAAGAGAATATTCCACCGGCAAAAATGACAAAAATCCCGCTCAAAAGTGCGTTAATCATCCTCTTATACCCCCTTCTATGCAATATTCAGATTCATAACACGCTCCAAATAGCTTGCTTTGGGCAAAATAAGACAAAGGGATGATAACTTTATTACAACTGAAGCCTGCTTCTTCAATAACAATATTTACTTCATTTTGCTCAAATTGTCTTTCTTTACCAATCGGAATATAAAAGTCACCTGTCTCAACATAATTGGGTTGAGAAATATCAGACATTTCTAACGTTGATAAATTAACATACAAAGAAGAGTTTAGTTGAAATCCAATTTTGCTCGTAGTTTTCTTAATACTAAGTGGTAAAGTAAGACGATGATCAACTTTAGTAATACCACCATAAATATCTTGATAATCCAATATTTCTAAATATGCATTCTTATGTTTAAAATATGAGCCTCGATTATAACCGAATTCTACGGTTGAAATATCTACTCTATTTTCTTCATCAACTGTTATATACTCGTTAACACTGCGAAAATCATAAGTCTCACTCGTTATTTTTGTATTTGCTTGTAAACCAATACAACAATTATCAAAAGTAACAGTTTCATTCAGTAAAGCTTTTGAATTAAGAGTCATTCGGTTTGGTGGATAAATAATAAAGGAAGGTCGTGTAATACCGAAAGTAAAGTCGTATCTTACTCCTTCTGCTGCTATTCTTCCTTTAGCAGGAATACTAGTACATTCGGTGTAGCTACTTGTTACACTGAATGAATAAGAGGCAAACATGTTTTCGTTTGCTATGTAATAGCATTTCAACGATCCACTAATTGTGTCTCCAGATTTGTTGTGTTTAATTAAACATGTAAAATCCTTAGTGTTATCAAAAGGTCCATATATAGTTCCAAATGAATACGTAGTCTTTGGCAACGCCTTATTAGCACTCATAGAAGTTAATAAACTTACTGCTGGTAAAACAAGGGTTCTAGTGAATCTCATAAAACGCCTCCACGAATAACTTCATAGCTTCTTTCTTTTTAGTCTTAAAAACTGAGGGGGAATAAACATCTTTCCACCATTCCTTATATCTTTGATAGAAGAATTCATTATTGATGATGGAACGATATTCTTTATTCAATCTTGAGTAAGCAAGTTCTACATCGAGATAGTAACGATAAAATGGCGAATCTATGTCTTCTTTTCCGTTTGATAGTGTTCTTTGATTAATTTCTCTTAAATAGTTAAAGGATTCGAAATATGCCTTTGCTATCTCTTTGATTTGTGATTCAAGCTTACTTACTTCCATGATTTTTGCCCCCTCACTATTTAAATAGGTCGACTTTTCGATTTTTTTGTCAAAATTTTTTAACTTTTTTTGTTATTAACATGTTAATAAAAATTTTTGTAGGAGATTGAAAAAAACGTACTTTGTGTATATATTAGTATGCATATGATAGTTTTAGCGGGCGCTAGTGCTAGCGGAAAGACCGAAGTTGCTAAGATGTTAGCGGCTAAATACGGCATCAAAAAAATCGTTACCACTACTACTAGAGATAAGCGAGTTGGAGAAGTTAACGGAGTTGACTATTTTTTCGTTACTAAAGAAGAATTTGAAAGAATGATTCAAGATGGGAAGTTTGTTGAATATACTTTGTATAACGGAAATATGTATGGCTCCACAAAAGATCAAATCGCTAATGATAAATGCGTTGTCATCGACCCAGCAGGACTAAGAAGCTATATTGCATTAAACAATAAAGACATTGTTACCTTCTATTTAGAAGCAAGTGAAAACACAAGACATAAAAGAATGATTGCTAGAGGTGATGATCCTAAAAAGATTGAATCTAGAATCGCTAATGATAGAGTAGCGTTTAAAAAAGAAAATATCGCTGAAGTAGACTATAAAATCAATTCTGATATCGACTGCACAGTGGAGTCAGTCACTGATGAAATATATAAAATATATCTTGCTCATCAAGCAAAATTGCATAAAAGTGATATAAATTAATTAAGAAAATTTATGATTTTTCTTAATAGTTATATATAATAACAAGTGGACATTAAAAAGGAGAAAAATACTAATGGCTAAAATTGTTAAAGTTCATGGTCGTGAAGTTCTCGATAGTAGAGGAAATCCAACCGTAGAAGTCGAAGTCGTTCTTGAAGACGGCACAAAAGCACGTGCAATCGTTCCTTCAGGCGCTTCTACAGGTGAAAACGAAGCTCTTGAATTAAGAGACGGCGACAAATCAAGATACGGAGGAAAAGGTGTCTTAAAAGCTGTTGAAAACGTTAACAATAAGATTGCTCCAGCAGTTATCGGTCTCGAAGCTACTGATCAAGTTCTTGTTGATTCAACAATGCTCAAATTAGACGGCACTCCATTTAAGAAAAACTTAGGCGCTAACGCTGTGTTAGGTGTTTCCTTAGCAGTTGCTAGAGCAGCAGCAGAATCTCTCGGTATGCCTTTATATCGTTACATTGGTGGCACAAACGGAAAAGTTATTCCAACCCCATGTATGAACGTTATTAATGGTGGCGCTCACGCACAATCAAGCGTTGACTTCCAAGAATTCTTCATCATCCCAGCTGGATTCCCATGCTTTAGAGAAGCATTAAGAGCAGGAACAGAAATCTTCCACACTCTTCAAAAAGTTGTTAAAGAACATGGTTATGAAACTGGTGTTGGTGACGAAGGTGGATTCGCACCAAGCTGTAAACACGGTAATAAAGAACCTCTTGCTTTAATTGCAGAAGCAGTTGACAGAGCAGGTTATAAACTCGGCGAACAAATCTTCTTAGGTATGGACGTTGCTAGTAGTGAATTCTACGAAGGTAACGGAATGTATAACCTTGTTAAATCTAAAGAAGGCAAGAAGACCACAGATCAAATGATCAAATACCTTGAAAGACTCGTCAAAGAGTACCCAGCAATCATTACCATCGAAGATGGTCTTGCTGAAAGTGACTGGGAAGGTTGGGCAAAACTCACCGCTAAACTCGGAGACAAAATCCAACTCGTTGGTGACGATTTATTCGTTACAAACCCAGACTTCGTTAGAAAAGGTATTACTAGCCACGTTGCTAATAGCGTCCTCATCAAAGTTAACCAAATCGGTACTTTAACTGAAACACTTGACGCAATTAGACTTGCTCAATCCAATGGTTACACCTGCATGGTCTCTCATAGATCTGGTGAAACCGAAGATAGCACAATTGCTGACTTAGCTGTCGCAGTTAACGCTGGACAAATTAAAACCGGTTCTGCTAGTAGAACAGACCGTATGGCGAAATACAATCAATTATTAAGAATTGAAGAAGAATTAGGCGAACACGCCTCATTCTTAGGTGTTAAAGCCTTCGCTAACAGAAAGTTTTAATTAAATAATCAAAATAAATCCCATCGATTAATTCGGTGGGATTTTTTTATTCTTCTATTTCTTCATTATATTTAGTATCGATAACTCTAATCTTTTCAACTGTATATTCATCAGCTGATAAGATTTCGATTTCATATCGATCTGCAAAAGTGAACTTATCACCTTTAACTGCGAAACGGTCTAATATTTCTTGGCAGAACCCCGCTACTGTTTCATAGTCGGTTTCAAATTCTCCTTTAAATTCGATGAGTTCAAAGAAATCTTCAATATTCATTAAACCATCAACAATATAGGTTCCATTACCATTATCGATATATTCGACTTCGTCTTCATCGGTTTCATCAAAGATGTCACCAACGATTTCTTCTAAGATGTCTTCCATAGTGACAATACCTTCGACTCCACCATATTCATCAATAACAATCGCGATATGTACTTTAGTGGACTTAAACTCTTCGAGTAAATCAAGGAGTTGTCTATTTCTAGGAATAATAATTGGTTTATAACATAAAGATAATATGTCGATATTTTCTTCTTTCTTAAAGATAGCTTTAGCAAGAGCTTTTATTGGTAATATACCAATAATATTGTCGATTGTGTCTTCATATACTGGAATACGAGAATGTTTAAAGATTTCGCCTTCTTTAATAATTTCTTTAATATCATCTTCTATATTTATCGCGAACACGTCTACACGTGGAGTCATGATTTCATGAGCTTCTACGTCAGATATATCGATCGCACTTCTAACTAACTCTGCTTCATCTTCATCATATTCATCATTTTCTTCAAGCTCATCCACCATTTCGGTTAAAACATCTTCATCGATTTGATCTTCTTCAATAGATTTCTTTTTAAAGAGTTTAGAGATAAGTTGGAAAAGTTTGCTTATTGGCCAAATAAAGACAAAGGTCAAATATTTAAACACAAGCATTGGATAAACGTATAGTTTACTCAAGGAGTAGGAGAATCTCTTAGAGAACGCTTTAGGAGCAAATTCCGCGAAAATAATGATAAAGACAGTGAACAAGATTGTGGTTACAGTTGTACCCCAATCAGGGTTCCAAGCAACACCTATTAAGGTAACAACAGAAGAAGCAAAGATATTAACTAAGTTATTACCGAAAAGAATAGATGCAATAGAGAATTCGTAATCACACGCAAAATCATAAGCAAGTTTTGCGGTCTTTACTCCAGAATCAGCTTCTTGTTTTAGTTTATCGCGATTAACCACGCTATAAACCATGTCAGCGCTAGAGAAGAACATAGAGAAAATGGAGCAAATAGCGACAATTAGCCAATAATACCACTGCATTATGCTTTCCTCCTTCTCTGACTTGCTGGTTCAGAAATATCGGAAACGATTTCTTCTAACACGTCTTCCATAGTAACCATGCCAACTATACGGCTACGGTTATCTCGTACGAGCGCGATGTGTGTACGATGACGTTTAAATCCATTAAAGAGGTCATCGATCATAATCTTATTTGAAACAAAATAAGGCTTTTGAAGAACACTTCTAATCGCTAAATGAGAATCTTTTTCATACTCTTCAAAGTAGATTTTTACGTGCAAAACCCCGATAATATTATCAAAAACCTTGTCATATACAGGAATTCTTGAATAATTAGTTTCGAGCAAAATACTTTGTAATTTTTCATGAGTTAAATCATGGATATTTAGCACAAACATCTTATCTCTTGGAGTGAGAACTTCTTTAACATTGGTGTCTAAGAAGTCAATTGTGGACTGCACGATTTCAGCCTGATCTTCATCGATCATTTCTTCCTCGGAAGCTTTTTCAATAACTGACTCTAAGTCTTCTTCTGTAAATTCATCTTCATTTTTAAGTTTAAATAACTTTTCAAAGCCTTTAACAAAGAGTTCAAACACTAACGTGATTGGATAAAAGATAATCATTAAGACATAAGTTGGATATGTAAAGAAATATGACATGGTGTCAGGGATAGCTCTAGCAATAGTCTTTGGAAGAGTATCTCCTAAGAGATATACCACAAACGTCATAATGATGGATGAGATTAAAGAAACAGTATCATCTGTGATCCCTGTTGATTTAAAGTAGTTCAAAAAGAGCACTGTTGATACAGCGGATATAGCGATAGCGACTATATTATTTCCAATAAGTACAACGGTTAACGCTCTATCATACTTATCTAATATCTTAAGAAGAGTTTTTGCGGTTTTACTTCCTTCGTCTGCCTTTATTTGCATTTTAAACTTGTTACAACACGCAAATGCTGTTTCAGCGCCTGCAAAGAAGAAATGTAAAACTAAAAGAATGATGATTATGATCCACGATATAGCAGGGTCAGGCATTTATACAATCACATCCTTTTGAACTGAGTTCAGTTAGGTATTATATCATAATGTATATAAAAATAAAACGTCCTCCAAATTAGAGGACGTAATATTTAATTGTTTCAATCAATTATCTTTCGTAAGAATAAGATAATGAACGAACTAATTCTTCGATTGATGCAACTAAATCGATTGTGTAATCTTCTGTTGATTCAAGTTTGCTGAATTGTGCTGATTCACCATAGTAAACATCAACACTTGCGCTCGCGGTAGCAGAACCACCATTGCCATAAACAAGTGAGACGTTGCCAGATGCGCTTTCTAATGCAAAGCTTTCACTACCATGTGTATTTCCAACAACAACAGCAAATCCAGCGTTGAAGTTAACAAGGCTCATTGGGTTTTGAGAAATAATAATATCTCTTGATCTTGGTTCTGGTTTAACTGGTTCAAGAGTTTCTTCTGAATATTCAGAAACGAAGTCTGCCATAGAAACTGATCCAGAAACACCAATTCTATTAATAGAACCTTCTTCATCTTTATAAACATTTAAGTTTGGTAATGTTCCAACGTGTTCTTTTAATTCAACAAAGAATGCTTCAGCTTCATCTTCATAATTATCAACTAAGCCAAGAGCTCTTCCTAATGGATCAGCACTATCAAAAATTTGAGCAACTGCTTCTGGTAAACCGATTGGAAGCATGGTTTTAATTGTACTTAATTTAACATAAGCTTTTCCGCATAAAGCGTTGAGCTTTTCAACAAATGCATTATAAACATCTTGTCCGTAGTATTGAATAATAATGGATGCATATGGGCTAAATAAAGCCATAACATTTGATTTAACACTTGGATCTGATAAATCAAGGAATAATGTTGGTTCAAGGTCAACTTGATAGTTAACTTTAAACTTTAAACCGTTTACTGTGTAAGATTGAGCTTGTCCTTGAGCACTAACAACAACATTAAGACTTAAATTCTTAACATCAATCATAGCGTAAGAATACTCGATTGCTGTAACGAGATCTTTAGCTGGAGAAAGATAGAAATCTGCATCTAAGTTGTAAGAAGCACTGATTGTCACATATTGTGAAGGTTGTAAATTTACAATCGAAGCATTTGATTTTAATGAAACCTTAACAAAATCATTATCAAAGGATTCACAAAGGCTACGAGCAAATGTCTTCATATGAACATCATATGTAGATTCTTGTCCTTCTTCTGTTGGTTCTTCATAAACAACTGATTCTCCACCAGCGGGTAGAATAGGTGCGCTTGGTCCAGCAGCAGGAGCTTCATTAGATCCGCCACAAGAAGCCAACAAGCCAAGCATTGGTAAAATAAGTAAATATTTTTTCATAATATTTCTCCTTCTTAACTACTATCATACCACTATTTATAATTTTTATTACTAATAAAAAAGCTAACAGCGAACTGTTAGCGATTTTATGTCGATATAATCGAAATTTATTATTCTTTTGTTTTTTCCTTCTTAGCGTCATTAGCAAGTTCAGCTTTAAGTTCTTTAATCCAATTAACCTTACCAACTTCGCCTTGTTCAAGACCATCTTTTTCCATGACATCTTGGATGAGTTCTTTACATCTTCTGACAGACAATGGGGATTTGACTTTGAACACAAGAGGAATTTCTTGATACATCTCTTTGTTACTAGCATCTTGCACTGGAATTGTTCCATTAGCGTAATCTGCTGGGTTAAGAGCGAAATATAATTTAAGAGATTTACCCGCGACAGTGATTCTTACATACATTTTCTTATGTAATCTGAATGTATCACCATTAGCGGAAATACGTGATTTTACACCCCAACTAAGAATTTCATTCTTAATTTCATTATAGAGTTCATGTAATTCTTTATCAGATTGTAATAATCTTTCACCAAAAGTTAATCTTTCATATTTCTTTTCTTCTGGTTTGGCTTCAACTTTAGGATCAGCTGGTGCCACTACTTCTTTTTTAACAAATAATGGACGTGGGGCTGGTTCTTCAGCTTTTGGTTCTTCCTTCACTGGTTCTGGTTCTGGAAGAGGTGCTGGTTCTTCAGCTTTTGGTTCTTCCTTAACAGGCTCTGGAAGAGGTGCTGGAGCAGGTGCTGCTACTGGAGTAGGAGCACTAACACCATTAATACCACCATTGAAATATTGGACAACAAGTGGTCCACCAAATGTTGCACCAGTAATATTTTGACTTCCACCTTGTGGAGCTTGTGGTTGTTGTGGTTGATTGATATTGTTTCTAGCAATTTCATCTCTAACAATGTCACGAACGACTTCTCTTAATAAACTTGCTAAAGAAGCTTGATCTAAACCGTTATTAACATTTACTTCAACATGTTTATCTTCAGCCGGCTCTTCTTCAACTTTTGGTTCTTCTGGAGCTGGTTCTTCTGCTTGAGCAGCTTCTGGTTCAACTTCAGGGGTAGCTTCTTCTTCCTTAACTGGCTCTGGTTCAGGAACTAAAACAATATTATTTTCTGGAGCGGTTAATTCTTCTCCTTCTTGAATTGCTTCTGGATCGCCAGCAACTTCAGCGATTGAAGGAGCAACTTCTTCTTCGGCAATTAATTCTTTTTTGCCGGATTTTGCAGCATAAACTAATCCAATAATTGCAGTAGCGATAACTGTTAAGAATAATAATCCCGCTAAAACAACTAACGCAATGTTGATTACACCCATTCCAACGAAGGAACTTCCTTCCATTTCAAAGCATTCTTGAGCAGTTCTTAACCAGAATCCACCATTAACGATTGTTAAATAGGAAACATAAAGTGTCGCAACAAATGCAACTGAGAAAATGGTAAATAATGGTTTGCGTTTAACAATAACAAGGATAATGCCTAAAACTAAGAAGACTAATAAAAGTCCAGTTAATACATAAGCGATTAAGCTGATTGCTAAAGCAACACCTTCACCAAAGAGCTCGTCAGAGCTTAATCTAAACTCAGAAAGACCTTGACTATCAAATGGCAATTTAAATGCATCTAAAATATATTGATGCGAATTAGTAACCCAACTATTAAATGCTTCAGGAGCAAATTCACCTAATTCAGGAGCGGTGAATGGTTCAACAAAGAAGCAAACTAAAAATGCAACAAGTAAAACCGCGCTACAAATTGTGAGTACTAATAAAGGGGTTTTTAATCTAGATTTCTTTTTCATAACTAAATCTCCTATATTTATTTTTAATTTATATGTATGCGCGCATTAAATCAACTATTTTTAGTTAAAATTAATAAAAAAACGTGGTTTTTGACCACATTTCTTCATAAAAACCTTAATATTTTTGAAAAATTACAATCAATTATGAGACGCAATTCTTGCTTCTGCTTCCCTATAATAACGCTTATAACTTCTCTTGCAATAATGAGGATGTTTATCTTTTTCAACAATGTCTAAAGGTTTAAATGCATATGGTTTATTTACTCTCCAACTATTGAGCAAACCAATTGAGAACGCATCGGTTGGGCAATAGAAAGAACATCTTGTGCAACATAAACATTTGCTATGGAATTTGAATTTACCATCTTTGAATTCGATGTTTTGAGTTGGACAGTTATTTACGCATCTCATACATTTAATACATTTCTTTTTATTGATTCGATAAGTTTTTCCATTTACTCCAGAGAACCATTGTTCAATCCTAAGTAAGAAAATAAACCATCCAATTAAATGATGTTTCTTTAATACGTGTGGAATACCATCAACTAGATATTCTTTAACATCAATTGGAACAAGTTTATTCATTGTATCGAACATCTTAAACGCTCTTGCTTCTGTGTGTCTAAAGATCATGTTGTAAGGCATGATGTAATGATAATCACTTTCGTATTCAAAATTACGTCTTCTTAAGATTCGATTAAGTTTCTTAGCAGAAGAATGATTAATAGTCATATATTCGCCGCTAACCATGATATAGAAGACCTTTTTAGGACTTTCTAACCTAGGAAATTTCTTGGCGTATCTCCAAACGTTTTCAGGAGCGTTAAAAGCATGAATTGGATAACCAAATCCAATTTTGTCATACTCATTGATTTTATTAAAATCAAATTCGTCTTTTTCAATTTTAAATAAATCGATGTTAACTCCTAATTTTTCAGCTTCTTCTCTCCATTTTTTGACAGTTAATTCTGTATTACCTGTCCCAGAAAAATAAAACAAAGCAATTTTCATTATTCTTTCTCCTTATAATGGGCTTCAAATTTATCGTCATACCAATAGAAACGATTTTCATCTTTTCTATGAGCGTCATACCAAATTTGGGCAACCATCTTATCGGTCTTAGCCAAGTGGTCAAAATCCCATGCGTATTCTCTATAGGAAATATTATGCCAGTGTCCACAGAATAGTACAGAGTGTGGTCGAGCCTCAAACTCTTCCCCATCAGCATTAACCCATTTAACTTTGCGGTAAATATCTCCATCCTTGAAATCTTTTGTTAATAGTTTTCCACCTCTAGCAGTAGCGACTTTCTTTAAATCATCAATAGATATTTTTGTTCTATCTTTATCGATATCAAAAAAATGTTCAAGACGAGAAACATCTTTAAGAAGTTTTTGATAGTCTAGATCTTTTCCATCAGGGGTTTTATTATGGATGATTAAATTGAAATCACTCCATTTCTTTGGAATAGATTCAAATTTGTCACTACCATCAAAATAGGCAAGCATTTTAGCTTCGTCTTTGTGTCTGTACCAATAATATGGAGAATTACTATCTTTAAGTAATCTCTTAATAACAAACAATTTCATCAGTTTTTTAGGGCAAAGCCTGGCTAATTTGAAATATTTATGAGTTTCTAATACATGATTCCAGAACCCTTCGATTGTCTCGTGAGAGTAATCAAATAAGTCGTTAAGTTTATAAAAATCGGAATACCAAGAGCCGTGGAAATTTCTGGTTGTGTTATAGTCGGTGTCAAAGAATTGCTCAACTTTACACCCGATAATTCCAAAACCAAGTCTAAATGTGTCGTAACCTGTGACACGGTTATTGTCTCCACCACCGATATTAAAACAATGTTTCCAGAAATTAGTCTCATTTAATTCGTTTGCTCTATCTCTTCTCAGAATGTTCCTAATAAGAAGAGCGCTATCCCTAGCGGTGCTCCATTCTAAAGGAACGTTAAATGAAGTGTGGAACATTAATCCATCACTGACGTTTTTCATCATTAATTTGTCATATAACATTGCTGTTTGGCGAATAACAACCCAATCTTTAACATCACTCTCTAAAACCGTGAATTCTCCACGCATCTTAGTCAAAGCGTATAAATCAAAAGGCGAGATTAATAAAGGATCGCCAACTTCCGCGTATGGATGTTTATAATTTCTATCTCCATATAATCCAATCGTAGAGATATGGATGAGTTTAGGACCATTATCACCCATCTCTTCGATAACTTTAACAATATTTTTAGGTCCGAGTTCATTTGCTTCAATCGCCGTCTCAGGTTTCTTGTCACTTAAAGGAGGAATAACCGCCGCCATATTAACTAAATAATCAGTGTCTTCTAAGGCCTTTTTAACATCATCATAATTAGCGACACTACCATATATAACATTATATTTTTTGTTATTCTTTTTAAGCTTTTTAAGCGCTTTTAAAAGAGGTTTCAAACCTTTCTTATCATACACTAAAACGTTAATACAATCGATATATTCTTCCTTAGCAAGTTCTTTTAGAACTTCGCTTCCCATATTTCCTGGGACACCGAATAACGCAACTTTCATTTATTAGGCCTCTTTTTTACTCTTTTTAAATTCAAGAACTGCAACTACTAAATAGAAAGAACTTAATACTAAATAAGTAACAACGTGAATGATTGTTTCAATAGGCATTGTTGCTAGTCTTTCTAAAGGTAATAAAGGTGAAATTGCAGAAATAAATAAGGTATTGTGATAACCGATAACAATATATGCAACATATACACCAATAACTGCTGCAACTGTGCAACAATTTATAACTAATCTAGCCAAATATTTGTTCTCTAATAAATTGAATTTTCTAATTCCAACAACAACCATAAGTAATGCTGGAATGAGTAAAGACAAATACGCTGGTAAAGTTAAAAAGAAATGTCTCCATTGAATAAATAATACTGAATAGAAAAGTCCACCAATTCTATTTAAAGAGAGACAAACAAATAAGAACCATCCAATTGATTTAAGAACGTATAAAACGTTAATCTTAATCTTTTCTTCATCTTCTTTGCCGTTTTTTAATAAACGAACAAAAGCAAAGCAAGACAAGCATAAGACGATAAGACAGACAATCATACAAATGATTAAATATCCTTTAAATGGCTGTTCACCAGTAAAGGTGTGATAGACTGTCGCTCCACTTAAAATAGAGAAAACAAACCCTAATAATCCAAACACCATTAAATAGATTAAATATAATCTACTTAATCTTTTAAATGATTTAGGATTTCTAAATAGTCTAACAACATATAAGATTGCAACTACAAACATTAAAGCAATGTTAGTAATAGGCAAACTTACAAAAATAGTAATTCTAGTAAGACCAAGGTCTTTATTAAGTAAATCCGCAAATAAATAGTTAGATGCAATAAAAGCCACGAATGAGCCAAGGATAACTAATAATGCGGCAGTCAAAACGTAATATTTCTTGCTCATATTAGAGAACCTCCTCGTAATGGTGATAAATCCACTCATACTCTAAGGAATGGTCGTTCTTAATTGTAACAACCTTTCCACCTAACATATCTGGATCATAATAGACACGGTCATTACTCTTAACACCATAGCTGATGTCAATTCCTTTATATGTGACAGTGAAATCATTTTTATGATCATGACCATAGAATAATGCTCTTGTGGAACCTAACATAAGCATTTGTTGGAAGAAACCAGAATTATATTCTGGAGGGCAGCAATTCTCTCCCTTTTTACCACCAATAAGTTTACTTTGATCAACACAGGCTTCATTCCATGCATCATTAATTTCAGGAACAGGAATATGTGCGAATAATAATGATGGCACAACTGTTCCACCATTGAATTCTTTAGTGAAGTTAACCACTTCGCTATACCAAATCATTTGGTCTTCTTTGATGAAGTCATAACCAGAGTTACTACCAAATGCATATCTATTTGAATCCATGACAATGACTTGTTCAAAAATAGTACTGCCTTGCATTAAGTTAATAACAAAGTTCGCATTTCCAGTCACATCATCATCTTGGATGTCTCTAAATAAACAATATGAACCATAGTTATTTAAGCATTCAGTGAGCCAATCAACAGAGAACATGCACTGTTCATCATGGTTTCCCCAAGTAACTGTCCAAGGAATCTGATAACTATTGAGCTTATCAAATACTTTTCTCGCGGTGTTTCTACCAGCAAACGTGAATAGATCACCAGTGACTACAATTAAATCTGCATTCGCATCTTTCACTGTTAAATCCATAAAGCGGAAATGAAGATCTAAATCGTCTTTATCTCCTAGATGAAGATCGGTTAGTTGAAGAATACGGAAGTCGTCTTTGTAATTCATCGACATCATATATTCACTAACATGATGTTTGACTCCACTTTGAGCACATGATGTGAAAACAAGCGGAGCAGTTAATAATAGTAAATAACCTCTTTTCATAATCCCTCCTATTTATTAACTTTTGTTAGTCTATACACTGTTGGCATATAGACATAATCATTTGGTTCTTCTCTTTCATATAAGGTGATACCACCATTTTTATTGTCAAGGTCCTTATTGAACATAAGCCAACCTCTAACATCGTTATAAGTTTCGATATATAAGTTTCCTTCATATAGAGTAAATTGCCAGTGTTTATTGCCTCTATTATTGACAAAACCCACTCTTTTTTCGTTAAATCCAACAAAATATTTGCCATCACTAGCCTGTAATGTGAAGCCTTTATCTTCTTTACCTAAATAGAATGTTTCGACATCTTCTTCATTGAAAGATTTAAGAATATTTCCATCACTAGAGAATGTTCCATCAACAACATGTAAATAGCTTCCTTGTACATTATTTGTGGCAACTTTCCCAGTCTTAGGATCTGCGAATATAATCGTGTCTTTATCATCTAAAGATTCAAAGTCAGTAACTTTTTGATATTCAAACGTATATAAGTCATCCATTGAGTTAACAACGTTAACCAAACATCTATCTTGAACATGGGAGTATTTAGATTCACAAACTAGATACGCACTTCCTAACCCTACAGGAACAATCTTTCCATAATCATTTGTAGTAAACACATCCGTGTCAGTAGATTTCCAACTAACTTCTTTTTCTTCATCAGTTAATACTCTACTCGCAACATATTGCTCCACAATTACATCGTAACTATATGGTTTACTTAAAAGAATGTCATAAGAATGATAATTAAGCTTAATCGCAGTTAATGCATATTCTTCTACAGGATCTGTAGGGTCGGTTGGATCGGTTGGATCGGTAGGGTCTGTTGGATCGGTTGGGTCGGTTGGTTCTCCTGGATCTACTGGATCTCCACCTTGTCCTGGATCAATAGGAACATAAATTGGTTCGCTATTAGAGCATCCTAATAAAAGGAATGGTAAACATAGTAAAAATAAACTTCTCTTCATATTATTTTTTCTCCAAATTCATGATAAATTTATCTATCTCGTCATTGACGAAAATTGATTCTTTAAGATTAATCTTAACCACGTTATGAACGTGGTCCACTCTTTTATCGTCACTATCAACATCAACAAACTTGAAATTTGAACGTGATTCAACATCTTCCTTTAATTTCATAGATTGGATTCTAATGAAATCATGCTTACATGTTGATAAGAAAATAGGTTTTTTCATTTTCTCTATATATGTTTTAGGTGAAAGTGTTGCTAAATACTTCTTATCAGTGCCTTTAGGGCCAAGCATTCTTTTAAGTCCGCTTTTAGTCATCACACCACCATCAATATTTTCAAAATCATAAACAGGGCAATTTAAAATGACTCCATCAAAATCTAATTCAGGTAATAATACATGTAATGACTTTTGTAGATCGTCGTTAGAAAAGAGTTCGGCGAATAATAACGCAAAATGCCCGCCTGCAGAATCTCCCGCAATTAAGAAACGGTCTTTATCTAAATCAAAATCCTTTAAATGTGAAAGAACGTGTCTAAAATTGTTCTCTAAATCAGTTATCAAATCAAACGTATCCATCTTTCCGTTATTAGGAACATAGTCCATAGTAACAACGTCATATCCTCGTCTTAAGAGTTCATAAGCGAAAGGATAATTGTTATCATGCTCTCCAAAGATGTAAGAGCCACCATGGATATCAAAGATACAAATTTGTTTTCTATTTGATGAGTCCGCTAAAAAGACATCATACGAATGATTAATAAGTCCATCATCAACGTAAGGAACATTTCTCCACTCTTTAAATGAATGAGGTGGATCGTATGCCTTTCTTTTATTTACATCTTTCTTGATGAAATACTTAAGGACACTAACAACAAATCGGTTTGCTTTCATATAAAATGTCTATACAGTTACTGATATTTTATATCATTGACGGTATAAATAAAACTATATAAATTTTCTCATCCAACAAAAAACCTCTGATTACCAGAGGAATTTTTTGTATAGATGGTGATCCCTAAAGGATTCGAACCTTTGACCCAATGATTAAGAGTCATTTGCTCTACCAGCTGAGCTAAGGGACCAACTAGCGAGATTAAATATATAGGATTTGATTACTTAAATCAAGAGATAATCTCGCATAAAGTAAATCTATTTAGATTTTACTCTTCTATGAATGTGCTTAATTAGCACTTCAATTTCATGCGCCAAAAGAGGAACAAATGCAGCTGCAGCGGTAATTAACCATTCATGCCAATCTAATGATGAAGTCTTAAATACGTCTTGTACACCTGGAGTTAAAACTACAAAGAACTGTAATCCAACACCAAGAGCAAACGCTAACGCCATCATCCAGTTCTTATTCTTAAAAACTCGGAAAGCACTATGTTCAACGCTACTCATACAAATCATATGAATGAGTTCCGCAAATCCTAAAGCAGTAAATGACATTGTTTGAGCTTGGATTAAAATGCTTGGAGACAATTCAGAAATATGCGCAATCGTGTAGTAATCAGTAATACCATTAAGCCAAAAAGCACTTAAATAAGCGATCATCACAGCAACAGTAATAAATGCACCATGCATTAAAGTATCTCTAAGACCACCGTGAGCAAATACTGTTTCATTTGGATTTCTTGGTTTATCTTTCATGATGTTAGGATCTTTTGGATCCATGCCAAGAGCAATAGCTGGAAGAGAATCAGTGATTAAGTTAATCCATAACAAGTGAATAGCAATAAATGGAGTCTCAAATCCCACTAAAATGATAAAGAGCATGACAAGCACTTCGGCAATATTGCTTGATAAGAGGAAGATGATGGTTTTCTTAATGTTAGTAAAGATTCCTCTACCTTCTTCTACAGCTTTTTCAATGGAGGCAAAGTTATCATCTGCTAGTACCATATCAGCAGCACCTTTAGCAACATCAGTACCAGTAATACCCATAGCAATTCCGATGTCACTAGCCTTCAAACTTGGAGCGTCATTAACTCCATCTCCAGTCATCGCGCAAATATGACCATTAGCCTTAAATGCTTTAACGATTTGAGTCTTATTTTCTGGAGAAACCCTAGCAAAAACCCTAGTTTTCTTCACTAATTCACGTAATTCTTCTTCGCTTAAGTTATCAATTTCTTTGCCCATTACACATTGATCAATTGTTTCAGCAATACCAAGTTCATGAGCTATTGCAAAGGCAGTATCTTTATGGTCACCAGTAATCATAATTGTGGTAATTCCAGCGTCTTTAAATTTACCAACAGCAGGTTTAGCTTCTGGTCTAGCAGGATCAATCATTGCTACTAATCCAACAAACACTAAATCTTTTTCATCAATCTTATCTTTTCTAGTGTAGGAAAGAGCAAGAACACGTAAAGCTTTAAAAGAGAACTCACTATTAACTTCATAGATATTGTCGATGTCCACTTTTGTAATCTTTCTTTCTTTGCCGTTTTCTAAGATATAAGCAGTATTAGCCAAAATAGAATCAAGAGCGCCTTTAGTAAAGATAATATCTCCATCAGATTCATGGTGTTTAGTGGACATCATCTTTCTAACTGAATCAAATGGGAGTTCATCAATTCTAGGAGAGGATTTCTCTAAATCCTTTTTATGCATTTCAAAATCATTCGCGAACACTACTAAAGCGATTTCAGTAGGATCACCAAATAATCCTTCATCAACAGTTGCGTTGCTACATAAGGACATTCCTTTTGCAAGCAAAAGGAGATCTTTGCTTTTATGGCCTTTTTTGAATTCTTCACGTTTATAGAACTTACCATCAACATAAGCTTCTAAAACAGTCATTTTATTTTGAGTTAAAGTACCGGTTTTATCAGAGCAAACAATTGAAACAGCACCTAAAGTTTCTACAGAAGGTAGTTTTTTCACAATCGTGTTCACTTTAACCATTCTTTGAACTCCGATTGATAAAACAATAGTCACAACAGCGGCTAAACCTTCTGGAATAGCAGCAACCGCTAAAGCGATTGATTCAAGAACAGCATCAATCCATTTATCAACATCACTAGCATTGTTTCTAGAAACAATCCAAATGATTTCAACTACTAAAACAGCAATAACAATACCTAAAGTTAAAATACCCAAGAACTTGGATAATTTATTTAAAACTTTTTGAAGTGGAGTTTCTTCTTCCTCTTCAGTGTCTAAGGCTTTAGCAATCTTGCCAATTTCAGTACGCATTCCAGTACCAGTAACAACACCTTTGCCTCTACCATAGCTTACTGGAGTAGACATATACGCCATATTAACTCTATCTCCGATAGCAACGCTTTCAGAGAATGTTACTGAACTATCTTTTTCAACAGGAACACTTTCTCCAGTTAAAGAAGATTCATCACATTTAAGGTTAACAGCTTCAATTAATCTAAGATCAGCACCTACTGTATCTCCTTCTTCAAGGACAACGATATCGCCAATAACAAGTTCACTAGATTTAACTTTAAATCTCTTTCCATCTCTAATAACTGTACTTTCAGGAGATGATAATTGTTTAAGCGCTTCTAAAGAAGTCTGAGCTTTAATCTCTTGAACAGTGCCAATAATGGAATTAAGGATAATAACCGCAAGAATAATAATGATATCAGGCCAATCACCAACATCTAAAAACGCATTAGTGACAGGACCGGTTTTAATAACCCAGCCCGCATTCGCGGCTTTAATGGTTTCATAAATAGAAACTCCAATAGTAATCGCAGCCGCAGCAAAAAGAACATAAATCATTGGGTTGGCCATTTGTTCAAAGAAAATTTTGACCCAACTTTTCTTTTTCTTTTCTTCTAATTTATTAGGACCGAATTTAGCAAGTCTCTCACTAGCTTCTTCGCTTGTAAGTCCTTTTTCAGGATCAACTTCAAGCGCTTTTAAAACATCTGAACCAGAAACTGTTTCAAATTTAATGTCTTTTTCATCAATCATAGCAAAACTCCTTCGTGGGAAAATAACCAAGGTCTTGCTCCTTAACGGTCTATGATCCGGATAGAATTAACTATCGTGTTGACGAATTCATAGATTCGCTACTCCCCATTTGGATTTATCGGTTTTATTGTATCAATATATTGATAGTTCAACAACATTCAATTAAACAAGCCACAAAAAAACATCTCAATGAGATGTAATTTTGTTGTCAGCCAGAGCAGTTAACATTCTGGATCGCTGCATCCATTCCTTTCGGAATGCGTCGTGGTCGTACACTGGTTCTCCACCCCTGACAACTGTATTATACCAAATTCTATTTAATATGGTAAGTGATGAATATCGTTTTTATCCATGCTCTCTTTTTATTGCGAGGGTCAATTTGGATTGAAACTTTTATAAAGCCTTTGTCTTTCCCTTTCCTTACTAAATAATAATTAAATGTATCTTTATAAATCGGATCTTTGTTATAGCAGAAATAGTTTTTAATGCCTTCAACAATGAGCTCTATATCTCTAACTTTTAAATCATGAGAATAGTCAACGATGTGTTCCACTCTTGTTTGATTGCTTCTTGCATATCCTTCAATAAATATTTCAAGATTATGTTTTTTATCAATCAAAGGATTTGGAAGTTTATTAATCGCTTCGATGAGTTTTTCTGGATTGTAATATTTAGGCCTTCTCTGCGTCATAACTGAGAATATATTAGCCAATAAAAAAATCAAGAATCAAGCACAAAATTTTATCAACCAAGTTATCCACTATATTTATATTAATTTAGTACAGGTGTATTAAGTTAATAGAAATATATAATATAAATATGTGGATAGATTTTTCCACATTTTTACTTTCCACAATCAAAAATAAAAATGCCCACTATTTTTTGATGATGGTGGGACATTAATTATGAATTTTTAGTGTATAGCTTTTTCTTATATGAAATTGGTTCTTCAGTAACTCTAATTCCTAGTCTAGTTAAAGTTCCTAAATCAACTTCAGAAAGAATTGTGGATGAATGAGCTTCACATCCTGCTAGTTTAGGAAGCTGTTTAAGAGCAAGTTCCGCTAAAGGATTAGTTTTAGATTGAATGGATAAAGCCAGTAGAACTTCTTCCGCTCTTAATCTAGCGTTACTTCTATGTAATGTATTAAGTTTAAGTTCTTTAATTGGTTCAATAACCATAGGCATAAGTAGATACATGCTCTTATCGATTTTAGCGAGGTGTTTCATCGCGTTAAGTAAAGCCGCTGCACACGCTCCAAATAGTTCACTACGATGGCCAGTAATAAGTTTTCCATTACTTAATTCAATCGTGACACTTGGTTCGTTACTAAGTTCAGCTTCTTTTAAACATGTAGCGACACATTTACGATTTGATAAAGATAATCCTGCTTTATTTAAAAGGATATCCATCTTATCAACACATTCGTCTTTTAATCTACCAAGATATACGTTTTTAAGTGTTTGATAATAACGTCTAATAATTTCTTTATTACTAGCTTCGATGATTTTATCTTCGTCATCAAAAGCAAAACCAACTTTGTTGACTCCCATATCAGTTGGAGAGAAATACGGAGATTCTCCATATATATGTTCAAAGATATTCTTTAATAATGGGAATACTTCAATATCTCTATTGTAGTTAACTGTTGTAACTCCATATTGTTCTAAGTGATATGGATCAATCATATTCATATCATTTAAGTCAACAGTTGCAGCTTCATAAGCAATATTAACTGGATGATTTAATGATAAATTCCAGACAGGGAATGTTTCATATTTTGCGTATCCTGCGTTAATTCCATTTTTATTCTCATGATAAAGTTGGCTAAGACAAGTTGCCATCTTTCCACTTCCTGGCCCAGGAGCGGTCACCACTACGATTGGTCTAGATGTTTTAATGTATTCGTTTTTACCTAAACCATCATCAGAAACAATTAAAGGAATGTTATGAGGATATCCATTAATTCGATAATGTTTATAAACAGCAATTCCATTATGTTCTAATTTAGAAATGAAATTATCCACCACTATTCCAGATTCATAGAAAGAAATAACCACACTACTAACGAATAGACCGACTTCTCTATATGTATCAATTAATCTTTCAACTTCTTCTTGATAAGTGATTAAAGTGTCATTTCTAACCTTGTTAGAGAAGATATCATTCGCATTAACAACGATAATGACTTCAACTTTATTTTTAATACCAAGCAACATTTGAAGTTTAGAATCACTCTTAAATCCGGGAAGAACTCTAGAAGCGTGGTAGTCATCAAAAAGTTTCCCTCCAAATTCGAGGTAAAGTTTGTCTCCAAATTTCGCCACTCTTTGTAGAATGGCTTCTCTTTGAATCTTCAGATATTTTTGATTATTAAATGGTTCTTTTTTCATTATGAAAACTATTATAACAACGAGTTTATCTATTTGTTTAGTAAATAGTAATAAATCTATTTAATACCCGCAATTTGGTTATAAATCTTATCTTTAGTTTCTTTTCCTAATAGCTTTTCAATGATCGCTAAACCAAAAGGAACACTATATAGCATACTTCTAGCAGTGATCAGTTTATCTAATACCACAACTTCTTTTCCGGTATATATTCCTTCTAGTCCAACTTCACAACCTGGATAGCATGTAAATTCTTTATCTTTAAGTACTCCGGCTTTAGATAAAACCATAGGAGCAGCACATATCGCACACACTAATTTATTAGATTCATAAAAATACTTAACAGTGTTAATCACTAAATCACTTCCTAAAAGGTTATTTACGCCACGAGATCCTCCAGGAAGAATAATTGCACTAAATTCACTCAAATTAAGCGTAGAGAGCCTTTTTAGGCCTTTTAACGTCAATTTATGGGACGCAATTACTTCATCACTTTCATTTATAGTAGCATCCACCACTTCAATCCCGCTTCTTATAAGGACATCTCTAGTAGCAATTGCTTCAACATCTTCAAATCCATCAGCGAATATCATTAACACTTTCATATATAAATCCTCATATCAAGTTTAACCATAATAAAAGGAGCGTGCAAGCACGCCCCTAATATATGATGTTAATCAAATTAAGCAGTATAGGTAACAACAATAGTTAATGCTCTAACTTGGTTAGATGATGCTGTGAATGAAACTTCGGCAGCACTGCCTGTCCAAGTACCTACTTTATCACTATAAGAGTAACCTTCTTGTTCAGCGAAACATCCAGGACCATATTTTTCGTTACCAGCAACGGTACAAGTAAAGACGATACTAGAAATGTTTGATGCTTCAAATTTAATAGTTGCACTCTTATAAATTCTAATTTGACCATCAGCCAAACCATTGGTAAGTGTAATCTTTAAACCATCGGCCTCATAAGTTTGAGCACCAGCTGTGGCAGTAAATCCACCAGCTGTAATAGCGGCTACATCAAGAGTAACTACTTTTTCAACAGCTTCGCCTTTTTCGACAACTGTAACAGCACATGTTAAGTCATCTTCAAAGCCAGGAACTGAAACAGTGATGGTTGCAGTACCAGCTTTAACACCAGTAACTAAACCAGATTCACTAACAGTAGCAATTTCTTCATCACTACTCTTCCAGGTGATACCTTCTGGTAAATCGGCTTGAGCAGGATTTGGAATAACTTCTAATTGGAATGTTGCTTCTTCTTTAACTTCGAGTTCATCTTTGTTTAAAGAAACGGAAGATAATGAAGGTTTTGTATAATCGATAGAAACGACTTCTGGATAAGATTGAGGATCTTTGACGTTTGTTAATTCATAAGTTCCTTTGTAAATCTTTGCAAAGCCGTGAGCAACAACGATAGCACCGTCTTGTAAATCATCACCACTTAAACCAGATTTTAAGGTTGTAGCATATAATTCAAAGCCTTGAGCGGTTTCACCATCATATAACCAAATTGTCCAGTTGGAATATTGGGTTGAATATGTTGCGCTACTAACAGTACCAGTAACCCAAACTTCTTGCTCGGTTAAACTGCCGTCAGATGCAACTTTATCTAATAATGCTTTTGCTTCTGTAATTGATAATGGGGAAGATTCTGAACCATAATCAAGTTCTTCTTCAGCAACTATAACAGCACATGTTAAGTCATCAAAACCTGGAACGTGAGCAGTAATTGTAGCAGAACCAGCCTTTAAACCTTTGATAAGGCCATTAGCGACTGAAACTGTTTCAGCATCACTAGTTTCCCAAGTAATACCATTTGGTAAGGCAGCACCAGAAGGTGTTGGAACTACTGATAATGTTTTTTCTTGGTTAAGAGCAAGTTCAACTTCAGTTTCACTTAATGCAACACTCTCTAAATCGATTTCAGGATTGTCTAAGGAAATAATATTTCCACCTGCATTCATTTGTGGGGTGTTGCCCTTATAGTTAATAAGTTTACCTTTAGCAACAACAACAGTTCTTCCTTCGATGATTTGTTGGCTTTGTTCTTCAGTACATTTGACTCTATAAAGATCAAAGACTTTATCATTAGAAGCCTCTAATGAAAGAGTAATGTTGCCATATCCGCTATCATAGGCAGTCTTAATCTTCTTAACGGTACCAGTAACGTAGTATTCTTCGCTTGAAGCTGTTTCACCGATTTCTTCGGCTTTAGCAATAGCTTCATCTGGTGTGAATGGAGAAGATTCAGAACCATCATGGGATTGTCCGCCGCCACCAGAATCATCAACGGTGACTGCGCAATATAATGGATCAAATCCAGTAACGGTAACGGTAATTGTCGCTGTGCCTTCTTTAACAGCGGTAACTTTACCTTCTTGATCAACGGTAGCAACTTCAGGATCACTACTTACCCAACTAATTGCTGGTAATTCAGCTCTGGATGGATTTGGAACAACCTTTAAGGTGTATGATTGTCCAGAAGCTAATGTGATAGATTCTTTATCAAGGCTAACGCTTTCTAATGGTGGAATTTCACCTTTAACGACGTTATAGACGTTTGGTGCGGTATAAGAACCAGAAGCGGCGGTTGTTAATTCATAAGTATTGCCTTTGAATAAAACACCAAGACCAAATGCAGAAACTGTATCGCCTTCAGCGATTGCTGCAAATGCTTCTAAATCGCCATCTTCAGGAATGGCTCTAAATAATTCAAATGCTTTCTTTCCTTCAGCGTCTTTTAACCAAATTTCAGAATTGTTATAAGGAGCTCCAGTAAATGTTGCAGAATAAACCTCGCCAGTAATATAGATTGGTTCTTCTGTAGTTTTGTCAGCACCTAAAGTATCTAAGAGTGTTTTTGCTTCAGCAACAGTAAGTGGATTTTCTCTTGTACCATAATTTAAGGCCTCGCCTTCAACGGTAACAGGGACTTCTTTACTAACTGAGCCAGCAGTAACGGTAATGGTTGTGCTACCAGCTTTAACGCCAGCAACTTTACCAGTATCATCAACAGTTGCAATTTGTTCATTAGCAGATTTGAATTCAACTAAATCAGTAGAATCAACAGGTGTTAATGTTACTTTAATTTCAGCAACACCGCCAGGTTGAACTGTAACAGATTCTGGTTCAACAGCAATTTCGGTAGCTGGAACTTCTTCTTCAGTTTCAAGATATAAGTGTGCTGGGTTTGCAATACCAGAAGCTTCACCGACACCAGTTGTGTCGTAGCCGGATTGACATCCCATAACTAATTCTTTGCCATCAAATTGACAGACTAATCTAAATTGATCATCAATTTTGAATGCGACTTCTTCAGGAGTGAATTCACCTGTTCCGTGTTTTGGGTTCAATGAACCTTTTTCACCAGCAATACCAAGTGCATATGGGTATCTATCATATCCAGTTTTAGCAACACCAACAGTCTTTGTAACTGCGGATTCACCTTCGCCAGTTGTTAAGTCGATAGCATACTTGTATTCACTTTCAGTATCTAAAACTCTAACTGTAGCAACAGCAGCGTTTTTGACATCACTTTCATAACGTAAGAAGTAATAAGAGTTAACACTATTAGATGTAAAGACTAAAGCGTTAGGATTCTTTTCATTTCTATGAGCTAAGAAATAGTTCTTTTCAGCTACAGGGTTATTAACCATTCTATAAATGGCGGCTTTTTCGACTGTAATTTCGACAGAATCACTATATTCACCTCTGAATGTAGCAGTAATGGTTGCAGTACCAACACCAACAGCGGTAATGACCTTACTCTTTGCTTCTGTCTTGGCAACACTTTGATCACTACTAGAAATAACTAATTCACCAGAAGCGATGGCGTCATCAACACGAACACCAGGAATTCTGATAGAGAGTGATTCATAGTCACCAACTTTCCAAGGATCTGCGAATTTATCCTTGTTTTCAATTGTGACGGTGTAAGTTTCTGGTTCAACAGTAATTGTTACTTTAGCGGTAACGCCTTGGCATGTAACTGTAACGGTTTTTGTACCAGCAGTAGACATATCTGGGACATCAAGTGTGTAGCCGCCAGCTGGGATATCTGCTGTTTGACCGTTAGAGAATGTTGCAGTAACAACCATTCCTGTAGAATCAAATGCTTCACCTACCTTATACACCGTTTTGAAATCGCCACTAATTCTAAGGGATTGAACAGTAATGACGATAGCAGGTGTATTGTTATCGTTCCCACATGAAGCTAAACCCATGGTTAATGCACATGCTAGAGCGGTAAACATTAATCCTTTTTTCATAATTTCCTCCTTTTTTAGATTTTCATGAATTTTGGATTTTGCAGAGACTTCATAGACATTATTGGACGAACGTCTCTGTATTAATATCTTTTAATAACGCGGTGTATTTATGTTTTCTAAGAAGGCCTCTAGTAACAAAGAATGCACCAAACGCTATAAGGATAACAGCGATAATACTGAGAACTAAGAATATGTAGAACTCAGCACAGGTAGTCGTAACCTTAAATTGATTATCGGCTTTTTTAGATAAGAGTAAGAAGAGGAACCCTGTAATTCCTAAAATGACTGCTATAGCAAGATTTGACATTCCTTTAGCGAAATCATTTCTTCCTCTTTGTTGTTCCGCGTGACAAGCCGCGGAAAGGTTTTTAATGTCTTGATGGTCACATCCAGCGTGGATTAAATGACCACATCGAGGACAAACATATTGAACATCGGCATCAAGCGCGCCTTCTTCTTCAATATAAGGGGCTTTGCTTGAGGCTTTTGTTTCAATTGCTTTTTCATTTATTTCATATCCACAATGATAGCAATACATATGTCCTCCTTAGTCTTTTACCCAAATTAAGTTAGTTTTTGGAGTATCAATTAATAATTGATATCTAATTTTTCCACTAACTTGAGTGTGATATGTAAGAATACCTCTTTTAATTTCAAAGGTTTTACCTTTCCATTGAGATTCTTCAGTCCAGGTTTCGTGTGGTTTATCTGGATCGCCAGCATAAGCGTTGGTTAGATAAACATCGAAATCAACACCTTCAAATCCGATAGTATATTTCTTACCATCTTGGCTCTTGTTGAAGTAATTGACTGTAACAGTGTCGGTTAAGCAAACACCAGAACCTAAGAACGCTCTAGAAGCTAAGCTAGCATTAAGAGTTTTCTTATCCAATGTGTAATCATGGAGAGCGGTTTCTTTATAGACGTTTTCTTCTGGAGTAAGAAGAATGTGAACATCATCTTCGGTTGCTTGAGAAGCAACGGCAGGGAAGTGTCCTTCTAAACCTGTAATTTGGAAACCAAAGTTTTCACTATCTTGTGCATAACCTGTACATTGTAAATAGGTACCAACTTTTCTATACATTGCTGAGAATGTTGTCATACCACAGAAGCAGTTAATGCCATAATATGTATCTTCGATAAAGTCATAAGCTTGTAAGAACAACGTGTAATTAGCATATCCAACAACAGTACCTTTGAAGGTAACGTTAATTGTGTCTTCAAATGGATTAATATCACTTTCGCCGTCCATATATGCATAGACTTGTTTCATGATATCTGGAATTGTGGTCTTAACAGCGCCTGTTGGGAAAAGTGGATCAGCCTTACCAGAGAATTTCTTTAATTTGCATGCTTTTGCTTGTTGATAAGCAGCAACAAATGTTTCTTGATATTCAGGCATCTTATTTAAGCTTCCTGGATCAGAGAAGCCTTCTTCAATAATCCAGAGGTTTAAATTAGTAAGTTCACTAACAGGAGCATTTTTCTTTGTTTCATGAATCCACACGCAGCAAAGATAACGGCCGTTAGCGTCTGTGCCTGGTTTACCATATTCGCTAGAAACACCAGCTAAAACAATTGTACCGTTTTCTTTGGCGTTCTTTAATTTAGCTTTTGTAAAGTTAGAAGCTTGTTTTCCATAAGGTTGGATACGACCAGTTGATTCTGGGGTATCAATACCGTAGAAACGAGCCTTAACTGTTTCACTACTTGTTGTAGTAACTTTTGGCGTGAAGTGAGCGGTATCTCCGTCAATCGCCATCCAAAGCTCAAATTCACCAACACCATCTTGGAAGAAATCGTGTCCGGCATATTCAAGAGGAAGTGTACAACTTCCATCATGGGCGTAATCTATGAATCCATCTGGATGAGGATCGGTTAATGGAACTTCAACGTGAACATATTCATTAACTGTGACGTCACAGCTTCTAGCAAAATATGATCCATTAACAGTTCCTGAAACAGTAACAGTAGCTTCACCTGGGCCTTTGCCGGTAATCATCGCCATATTTCCACGATATTGGATATAAGCGATTTCAGGATTACTGGTTTCCCATGTGTATTCACGTTCAACTCCATCATCAACAAGTGAGATGGTTTCGTTTAAACCTTCTGTTAATTCAACTTCAGTTTCAGATAATTCGAATCTACTAGTTGGATTAACTACTGGAGCTTCTTTGTCTCCACCACAGGAAACAAGACCAACTCCAAAGGCGAGAATCGCTGTAACTGTTAATACGTTTTTAAATCTTTTCATATTTTTACCTCCTATAAGGTATAGGCAACACTATTGTGGTCCCATTGCGGTTTTTGTATTTTGTACGGCTGTCGCCATTAATTCAGTAATAGTTTTTCCATCAGTGCCAAGTAAAGCTGCGGAAACTAAACCTCCGGCTTCTTCACGATATTTACCACTTCCAGCAAAAACTAAGGAAGTAACAAATCTATCACCAATGTCAGTCTTTAAAACCATAGCGGTCTTAGCGTACATGTCATCAACTTTCAAGAATTCTTGCCATTCACCAGTGTTATAGCATGATTTCTTAACTGGAACATAACCTTCTGAGAAGTTAACAGCAGTAACAATGTTGTTTGTTGTATTAGAAATCCATTTATAGAATTTCCAAGAATAAATTAAGTCATACATATTCTCTTCTGCAGATCTGCCCTTGTTATATAAGAACGCAATACTTGGACCTTGAGAAATATATTTAGCATTACTAGCTGTTCCAGCATATGGAACAACAGTAACTCTATAGTCAAATGTACCTTCGTCTGGGAAAGAATATCCAGCACCACCACTAGAACCGATGGAGAAGAGGACTTTTTGATCTTTAAACCAGTCGGAAGCATATGTGTTTTGTGAACCTTTTGTTGTTAAAAGGTGTTGTTGATGCCAGTTAACATATTTACCAACCAAGGCTTCAATTTGAGCAGCATTAGCGGCAGCAGCAGGATCGCTGTAATCCATACCAAGAACGATTTGTCCATTTTCTTTAGTAGCAAACTTAAGTCCTAATTGATCAATTTGGGAAATAATCATGTTTGCGTCTGAATCGTAGAAGACAGGATATTCTAAGTCAGATAAATGTAATTCAAATCTATGTTGATATGCATAGGCTGCGATATCCATTAATTCATCGAATGAAATATTCTTCATATAGTCTTCAATCATACCTTCTTTGATTTCTGGTTTATAACCAGGCATGATTGTTTTTAAAGCATCTAAATTATAAAGAAGAATTTCAGATGATTTTAAATAAGGCAAGACATATGTACCTTCAACAGAGAATTGACGACCTTCTTCTAAATATGAGGAGATGAAGTCTTTTTCTCCTTTAATCTTGTCTCCAAGATATGGATCGCTACCTAAGCCATAGACTTCATGGCTAAGATAATCTTGCATATTAATGACAGAATTTGGATATTGTTTCATTAATTGAGCAACAGAATCAGGATAAGCAACAATCATTGTTGGGTTATTGCCACCAGCAATTTCTGGTCCGACAACATTCAATGTGTCGTTATAGTTGCCATATTTAGTAACAGCTTCGGTCGCATCACTATATTCCAAAGTGACACCTTCGATGTTATACACCATTTGTCTAAATTGTGAATAAAGTGATTGAACCTTAGCTTGAATCTTTTGTCCAAAGGTTGTTTCTAAGCTAACACGTGGATGAATGTAATCTGGGACATCAATTTCAGCGTAACCGGTATCTTCTGGTGGTTTATAAGGGATATCACCTGAGCCATCACTACCACCACAGGATGTTAAGCCCATAGTTGCAACTGCTAATAAAGTAGCTATTAATTTAAATCTTGCTTTCATATAATATTTTCTCCTTTTCTATTACATTTCTTTTTTTGTATTGGATATTGCTGTTGCAAATTTTTGTTCAATAAATGCGTCAGTACATTCTTCAACAGTTGCATTCAAGATTTCAGAGAATAAACCATCAACTTGAGTTCGAGCAACTTGGGAGCCTTTAAAGACGTCGGTTTGGAATGTATGTTCGTTATAGAGTTGAACGTAATATGTGGAAATAGCAGATAAATAGTCAATACCTTCTTTTCCCTCAGTATTAATAAGTTCTTGCCAAATGGAGTTTCTATAACAAGATTTCTTAATTGGGACATAACCTGTTTGAGCTGCCCAACGTAAGCAGTTTGATTTTTGAGTGATGTATTTATAGAACATCCAGGCTGCTAATTGACGATCAGCATCTTGTGGATCATTTGGGTGAGCCAAAATAGCTAACGAACCACCTTGAAGAACCATTTTTGGTTCGTGTCCTTCGGCGTGTGGTACTAATGTACAGTTAACATCTAAACTAAATGGGCTGGCTTCAAGAGAGGAGGCTAAATAGCTAACTCCACCGGTAGAAGCGATAGCAAACAAGACCTTCTTATCAGCAAGAAGAGCACTTGGTTTACTATTGGTATTACTACCTTCAGTAATGACATAGTGTAGGTTTCTATATGAGTTCCAGTCTTTAGTTAATTGTTTTGCTTCTGGAGTGTCATATGTAAGGGATGCGTATCCATCATCATCAACATGAGTAAATGGTGTTCCCTTTTGCTCTAACAATGTAATAAATGCATTAGCGTCATCGTCATATCCAAGAATCGCATAATTATCACCATTATTTGAGAGTAATAATTTTTCACTGTCTGGTTTCTTGGCGTTCTCTTTCATGAACGCTGGACAGAAGACGTTGAAGAATTCTTCCCAAGTTAAATTCTTTAGGTAATCTTCGGTGATTCTCTTGCCGCCATTGACTCCGTCAATTGTCCATTCAAGAAGTTCGGCATTATAAACCATGTATTCAGTAGAAACCGCAAATGGAGCGCAGAACATACCAGTTCTTGGATAATTGATTTCCATATATGATTTAGCAGCTGGTGTTAAATCATTTAAAAGTGATGGTTGATAAGCAATTGCTTCATTTTCATTATAAATGAAGTTGTTTAAATCAACTGCAACACCAAGATCAGAGTATCTAACGCAGTGATCTGGATAACATGAAACGATATCACCCCATCCGCCAGCACCGACTTGAATATCAGAGACTTCTTGTTTTGAAACATCTGAGTAATCGCCGGAAATCTTATTGACTTCGACAGTAATACCTGGGTGGAGCTGTTCAAATTCACGTTTCCACGAATTGAAGAGAGCTTGCATGTTTCCGCCCCATTGAGAATCAAATCTAATGGTAACGGTTTTGCCTATAAGTGGATCCTCACCCACATAAACATCATCCTTATCATCAGGTACATAAGGGGTAACTTCACCTGAACCATCGTCTCCTCCACCACAACTAACGGCAGCAAGCATGCCAACCATAACAAGTGGAAGGATAAATAAATTTCTTTTTTTCATAATTGAATTTTCTCCTTTTTTACAATTATTGAATTGACGATATTAGCCTTTAATACCAGCTCTTCCAACACCTTTCATGATGTATTTACGGAAGAATACGAATAATAAGAATAATGGGACGGTAACACAAACGGAGGCTGCCATTTGGTAACCATACTCGATTCTAGTTGGATCATCTGGGTCGGTAAATCCGCTTCCACGTAATCCGTTAGAAATGAGTCGGAATTCATCTTTCTTGGTGACTAAGTTTGGCCACACATAAGAATTCCATGTTCCCATGAACTTAAGAATTGTAATAGAAATTAAGGTTGGGGCTGCAAGAGGCACCATGACTTTCCATAAGAAGTCCCAGTCACTCTTACCGTCAACTTTAGCGGCTAAATACAATTCGTTAGGAATTTGTTTAAAGTTCTGTCTAAGTAAATAAATATGAAAGACAGAAACCATGAATGGAACAATCATAGCAGCATAAGCTTTGATTGCTGTTTGATTCTTAATCCATCCTAAAGCGTTAACGGTGATGTAGTTAGAAATAACCATCATTTCACCAGGAATCATCATCGTCATTAAGAAGATACCAAAGACAACACCATTACCTTTAAATTTGAGTCTTGCAAACGCAAAGGCTGCAAAGATTGTGGTAATTAAGGTGCCTGCAGTAGAGAAAATAGCAACGATAATTGTGTTCTTCATATATGTTACAAAGTCAAATACTTCAAAAACGTAAGCGTAGTTTGACCACATAACGATAGATGGGAAGAATGTTTGATTGTCTTGAATGATTTCTGCTCTTTCTTTAAGAGAGGTAATAATCATCCAATAGAATGGGAATAAAACTGTAAGAGCCAAAGCAAGAATAAAGGCATAAGTTAAGATGGTTGTGAAAATTTTGACAACACCTTCAGCCTTTTTAATTGATTCAGCGGACTTTCCAGCTTCTTCAATAGAGAGGACGATATTGTTATTAACTTTAACGTCTTTGAAATTAATGTATTGTTGTTTAACGTTTTCCATTAATATGCCCTCCTAGTAGTGAACCCTAGTCTTACTGACCTTCATTTGAATAAAGGTGAAGATAAGGATAATAACGAATAGGAACACTGCTGCAGCCGCTGCTCTAGATGTATTACCTAACTCAACGTTATCGTAGACATAGAAAACGATAGTCTCCATATTCTTTTCGGTAGAGGCTTTTCCCATAGTACCTGGACCACCGAAAATAGATACAACAGACGTGTATTCCTTAAACGAACCAATAAAGCTCGTGATCATAATGTATAAGATTTGTGGGGAAAGTAATGGAACTGTAATCTTAGTGAGAACTTTCCATTTTGGACAGGAGTCGATTTGAGCAGCTTGATAATATTG
Source organism: Bacilli bacterium (assembly GCA_045226015.1). Classification (GTDB taxonomy): domain Bacteria; phylum Bacillota_I; class Bacilli_A; order RFN20; family CAG-826; genus UBA2450. The sequence continues at coordinate 35,389 of JBGVBY010000006.1, forward strand.
CTTATCGATACCTTGTAAACCACTTAAGAAGATTAAAATCTTAAATGGAATACTGTTCCAAACAATATAAATACATAGAGGTATCATAGCCGTCCATCGTTCAGCAGCGAATACCCATTTAGTATTTGTATTAAATAAGAAGTTAATAATACCATTGTCATCAAATAAGACAGAGAAGACAAGACCAACCGCCATCGCATTAGTAACGTAAGGGAGGAAGAATGTTGTTTGTAAAACTTTTTGGAACCATTTAATACTGTTTAAAGCAACAGAAATAATAAGTGCCAACATGATTGATACAGGAACTGTAACGAATGTAATGATTAAGGTATTAGGAATAGCGTATTTGGTAAAGAATTCCTCTTTTGCTCCATTAATCAATGTCCAACCAAAGATTTCTCCGAAGTTCTTTAAGGTTAAAGATTCGAATTTACCTGTTGAATAGACATAATTTTTAGCAAACGCAATGAAAATTGTGTTCACTAATGGGTAGAGCAAGAAGATAGAAATAAGAATAATAACTGGTGCTAAATATAGCCACGCCTTCCAGTTGTTCTTGCTTGCCACATCATCAATACCTGTGACTTGATAAGCTTTTTGATTGCTTTTCTTACGAGAGACTAATCTAACGATAGTGTTATTTTCAGCGTAATATCCTTCTTCATATTCAGGACGCACTTCTGGTTCAACGGTCATTAAACCATTTCCTCCACCATCGGCTTCAAGTTGAGGCTTCTTTTTGATATGTAAGAATTGTAGGATTTTATTCCACATCTTAATTAGCCTCCTAGATTATTTGGTGTAGATTCTCTCTTCGGTTTCACCATCAAAGATGAAGATTTTATGAGGTTTAACTTTTAAAGCAACTGGACCAGCATTAACTTGGTCGTCAGCAGAAATAATTGCTTTGAAAGTTGGTTTGATACAATGTTCGTTTTTAGCAACAACGGAGATATCACGTCCCATGACTTGAATCATTTCACATTCAGCATGTAAAACGTTCTTGTCGCCTTTACCAGCAATAACAAATCCTTCTGGTCTAATTGCGACATAAACATCTTTCTTACCAAGGTCTTCGCCTAATTCATGGACTTGATCTTCACCAACGAAGACTTTCTTGCCTTCAACACGTCCTTTAAAGACGTTAATTGGCGGAGTTCCTAAGAATTGAGCAACGAATAAGTTGGCTGGGCTATTGTAAACGTCTTGTGGACGTCCCATTTGTTGCATTTCGCCGAGTTTCATAACGACGATTTGATCAGAGATAGACATCGCTTCTTCTTGGTCGTGGGTAACGAAGACAGAAGTAATCTTGGTTTCTTGTTGAATTCTTCTAATTTCTTCACGTGTTTGTAAACGTAAACGCGCGTCTAAGTTAGATAATGGTTCATCAAGAAGTAAAACACGTGGGTGTTTAACAAGAGCACGAGCAATAGCGACACGTTGTTGTTGACCACCAGAGAGTTGATTTGGTTTTCTCTCTAAGTATTCATCAACTTGAACGAGTTTCGCTGTTTCGTAAACGATATCTCTTCTTTCTTCTTTTGTAAGTTTACGGTGAGCAATTGCTTGAGCGATATCGACTTCAACATCTTCAAATCCAAGGAGTTCTCCAAGTTCAGCAACGACTGCTTCCGCATCTTCTTTCTTAACTTTGACGAGTTTGAAATACACTTTTGTGTGAACTTTATCAAAGTAGAGTTTGTAATCTGTAAATTTAACACCTTTAGATTTTAAGAAGTTTTTAATAACTACGTTAACTTCATCGTTTCTAGCATCATTAACAAATAATAATAATGTTTCTAACGCGATAGCGGCTTTAACAGCTTCTTGTAATTCATCTTGTTTAGCGGTGTTAACTCCATAAACACGGCCCATGATTTCATAACCACGTTGTGTTTTTGAAATAACAACTTCACCTGGTTTACCAATACCTGAAACTGCGTGTTTGAAGGCGTTGATTGTTTCGTCTAAGTGATCGGTTGTAAATTCTTTATCTAAACGACCTCTAAGAGTGACAGTTAAAACTTCATTTTCGCCTGTATTTAAGACTGAAGCTCTAACCGTGGAATCATATAAGGCGTCTTGGGTTTGCATTTCGCTTTCATCGACGAGTTGGGCTTCTATGATACGTTCCATGTTGCCTTTGAACATATCTCTAACAGCAGGAGAAACATTCTTTAACTCGACATGCATATTGAGAACGTTTTCTTGTAACTCAAAGCCAACGGCAAATTGTTTGCTTCTTAAACCGATTTTCTTAAGAAGTGACTTAACACTCTTTTGAATACCGTTAACATCATCGTTTTCTTTCATTTGATACGCATAATTGAGCTCGTAATTAAAGAAAGTAACGAGAGGAATTTCGACTTTTAAATTTGTAAGTGGGAATTCGATGTTTTTGAAGATGGTCATGTGTGGATAAAGAGCGTAGTTTTGGAAGACCAAGCCAATACCTCTTTTTTCTGGGGAAAGGTTAGTAACTTCTTGATCACCAAACCAAACTTCACCAGAGGTGGGAGTTTGAAGTCCACTAATCATGTAAAGTGTTGTAGATTTACCACAGCCAGAAGGACCTAATAAACCAACTAAGGTTCCATCATCAACTGTGAAATCTAAATCTTTAACCGCAATAGTGTCACGAATGTTCTTTTTCGCATCACCAGGGAAGATTTTAGTTAAATCCTTAATTCTAATTTCCATATAATAGAATCTCCTTTATTTTGTACCATCATCGGCAACATCATTTCCAAGGCCGAGTTTGATAGCTTTCTTTCTTTGTTTATTTGCTTTGACAGCGGCAGCAATTTCTTTAACGTAGTAACCGATAATGATAATTGTGGCGATGCCAAGGAAAACGATAAACACATCAAGAGGGTTGTAAACGATAATCGCATTCTTGAATAACGATAATCTGAGAACAACAAATGCGATAAATAAGACAACCGCTAAAGAGGTTAATGAATAAATGATCGCTTTCTTGATAAATTGTTTTGGTTTTAATCTTCTAAATTCATCATTCTTGTAAATCTTCTTATATAAGAAGAATAAGAATGTGCTTAAAGCAGCTGCTGCAACAGAGTATCCTGCAGCAAGAAGGATAATAAGTAAGTTAGCGTCAAATGTCTTCAAAACATCATCTGGTGTGTAGAAATAAACACAGCCAAAAGTTGTATGAGAAACAGTCTTCTTAATGATTGTGTCTCCATCAACAACGTCTAATGAAATTCTGAAGTTTTGTAACGCGAATGATTCGAATTTGTTTAAGTCAAATCCACCAACAAACATATCTTTGCTTAGAACAAAGTTAACTCTGTTGCCTGTATCTTTGCTTAAAACTAATTGAACGATGTGGGTGTCAACCTTGGTTAAGGTTTCAACACCATCAACGGACATACGATATTTAGCATTAGATAAAGAGGTAAATCTTGTTCTGATATAAGCTTTGCCAGAAGCAATTTTACTACCAAATTCTTTAATGATACTTGGCTTTAATTCTGCTAAAATTGCACCTTTATCAACGATGTCGACTGTGGAGTTAACAGAAATGTAATTACCAAATCTAACAACTTTTTCAAATTTGATATTAATAAATTGAGAAATGTCTAAGACTCTTGCGAAGTCTTTATGTGGCTTAATGTAATATTGCGTAGATATATCTGGCATATATTGAGCATTGCCAACTGGTTGAGGATCTTCAATGGCTTTGTAAAGGTTATGAATCACGATTGAGTCATAATCGATTTTTTCACCATATTTAAGGTCAATAACACAGTTAAGTCTATTGACATAACCATAAATGAGTTTACCAACACCATCGTAAATATTGGTGTTTGTAGTTTTTGGAAGGGCCTTGTAATAAATCTCGTTAGAACCCTCTAATTTATATTCAACGACTACTGGTCTAGATTGAATAGATGAATCTTTTGGGAAATATCCAGCAATATAGTTAATTTCTGGATCACCAACTGGATCAGTCTTTGCGTAGCTGACGTTTTCATATTCTTCTCTACCAGAATCTTCTTCGTAGACATCATAGGACCATGTGACTGGTACGCCATTATTCCATCCATCAATCCATTCATCTGGTTTTTTGTCTTCATCAATCTCACAGTAAATTCTAAGTAATGAAGTATTGCCAGTAAATGCATCAGCAGGAATCTTATCAATGGTATCTGGAATGTAAAGATACTTAACATTTGTGTTTGCAGCACTTAAAGCACCACTACCAATCGCATTAATAATTCCGGAATAATATGGAACTTCATCAACTCCGCCTTCTCCACGATAAATAGTTCTTGGAACGACTAAACTAGAACGGTAGTTTTGAGTAAAGCTGTAGATGTAACAATCTGGGACAACTGTTGACTCAGCGGTACCGTCTTGGAGTTGTTGATAATATTCCATACGATCAGTATTCGCTTCCATATCACTGATTCTCTTGTCAGTTTCGAGCAAGAGACCGGACTCATCAATAATGCTCATCAAGCCGTCAACGTCTTTAAGGGCGTCTTCACCTGTTGAGAGTTTAATACTGAATGAAGTACCGTATTTAGTTGTGGTTGCGTTATCAATCGAGACGCTTAAATGATCGCTTGATTGAATTTCAACTTCTCCTTCAAGTGGGACTGGTGGTGTTTGTCTAGTTACAGGGGCATTATCAGCACCCACGCCACTAGCACCAGTGCGCGATGAAAAAATAGAAGCTGACACAGCTAAAATAGATAAAATGGATGCAGAAAATGTGAAAAACAACTTATTTTTCATAAAATCTTTTCAACCTCCGTTGTACGAATGATATTTATTATCATAAGGACAATTACATTATATACGGGTAAACGCGTTAAGCAAAGAAATAAAAAAGAAAAAGCAAAATTTACTGATTAGGGGTTATCAATTAGACGGAAATCATTAGCCTTTTTGTTTGTTTGAACGTTCTTAAGCTGTATTTCCACCATTGACATATAGACACGATTCTTGCTTGTATCGACTTCTTGTAGACCGAGCATAAATTCAGGGAATGATTGTCTTTTCTTAGAAAATGCCATCATTGATACTGAAATGACGAAGAGAATTCCAAGCGAAGCAACACCTGCAATCATCTCAAAAAAGAAGATGCCAAATTTCGCTAAATTTCGCCAAAAAGTTGGTGCTAAATATCGACTATCAACAGTGCCAATATGATATAACCATTTGCCTAAAGTCATTCGTCCGTGTCTAAAGAACAAAGTAGGGATAAAGTAGATAAGTATCAACGATCCTCCAAAGGAGACTGGAATTTGTAAATATAAGAGGTAATTACTAATAGTCTTAGTTAAGTCGTAATAATATGGGTTTGTCGCTAAATAACCTTGAAGATAATAATCGTAGTAAGTTGCATACCATGCAGCGTAATAATATTTCGCAGTGTTATAAAAATCTGTTTTTACAATCTTACCACCACTATCTTTTTCCCAAAGATGAACAATGCTTCCGTTTGATACACCGATAGCGGCAAGTCTAAAAGCGTCATAATGATTCACAATCTCAGTGTACTTATTTAAGGAACAAGTTGTAGCCTCAAACATGAGGAATTGATCCAAATGCTTCTCACATAAATAGACCTTTGAAGAGAACGTGTAATTAGAGTGATTGCTCATATAACTGATGAGGTCAGTAACTTCGTTATAGTCACCTAAAACATATAGTCCACTATTTAAACGAGCCTCAGATAGTTCTTTCATCGTAGCCTTGTAGTGGCCTGTAGATTTAAGTATTTCTCTAGTGCCCAAAAAACCTGCAATCGCAATAAAAACAAAAACAATGAAATCTAAAAGATTTGCTAAGATACGATGAACAAATTTTGGACGAGTGTATTTCACTTCAATCGTACCAAAAGTGTTCTGTTGTATCTCGTTATATTCTTTAATACTCGTTTCAGTCGCGTAAACCATAACTAGATGTAGTAACCTTTCGCTCTATAGATATCATCAAGTGTTTCGGTTTTAATTAAAACACTCCTTGTAAGATAGTCAAATAAATCCATGCTAAAGCTATTAAAAAGCAGGAATATGAGTGAAGCAACCTGTAATAATAATGAGAATAATCCAAATATCATCAAAACAGGAATATTGAACAATTCATAGAATGAAACAAATGATGTTGGAATGATAAACGAAATGATTAAAGAAGCAAGAAGAGAATAAATAAAATTAATGATAACAATTGGTTTCTTGCAGATTTCAAGCTTATCTCTATCCACTCTTTCAATCTTCATCACCATCATTGTCAAAGTCTTACGATTCTTATTTAAGAAAGGCACCAAAACATAAAGAATTGATGTTGATAAGAACAAAGTAATAAACGAAGCGTAAGTCGCTAATCTATTTTGATATTGAATGTGGTTATTAACAATTGACGTACAAGTGTTATAAGAAGCTCCGTTATAATAGAGGTCACTAATCTTTTCAACATATAGCATCATAGATGAATACATAGGGTAGAAGAAATTGTTCTCCAGAGTTTCTATAGCTACTCCAGCTGCAGCAGTTGGTGAATCGGTCTTATCAAAGTAATAGAAAATCAAGTCCCTAATATCAGCCGTTAAAGTGATGGAATCACCACTTCTTTCAAAGAAACGGTCTGAGTTATAAAGATCGAAATATTTGTAGTAATAGTCAGAATCGTGGACGATGTCTAGATAAAAGTGTCTAAAGATATCGTTTTCTGCTTTATGTCCATATTGATTATATCTAGCGTATTCAGGACTCACCTCGTCATAGACAAAATAAGAAAAATAGCAGTAGAAAGTATACGATGCATTAAACATCATTGTCGTGTTTAGATTGTCTTGAAAGCGGAAAAGTAGCTTATTTTCATACATAATCGCTTCTCTAGTATCTAAGCATTCACTAGCTTCAGTGTCTTTATTCCAATAGTTAGTGCTTTTCTTTGCTATAGGCATGACCACTACCGCAAAAAGGAGATACGCTAAAATAAAATTAATGAAAAAATCACCAAGGAACGCTGAAAAGCGTTTTCCTTTACTCACTGGAATAACATTTAAAACTTTCTTTTCGGTGTTATTATCAACAGCAACATTTTCCATTTATCTAATTCTAATCGTAAATTTTGACTCAGTCAATTTAAGTCATTATTGTGATTAAAATAGAAAGCAAAATAAAAAGCAGGTATAACCTACTTTCTATTGATTAATGAGCGCCAGTTCCTAATATCCGAATTACACTATCAAGTTGAGAAGCTGGAACCCCAATAACATCAAGCAAATATAAGTAAGTCCTTTCACTTAATGAATACTCAGGATGTTCTTCTAAGAGATATTCATTTAATGTCTGCACGAATTTAGATTCAATAGTCTCATACTTCATGTTATATCCCTTTTTAGCTAATGTAGAGTAGATATAATCTCTAATGAGATACTCATTACCTAAATCTTCATTCCAAAGAGCTTCTAAAACGTAACAGATACCACCGGTTCTATCCTTACCTTCAGAACAGTGAATATAGAATGGATAGTTATTTACGTCACTTGCTATTTCAAAGAATCTCTTAAATTGAAGTGGATCATCATATCTATTGTTTTTAAATGTGAGAACGTTTTCACCTCTATACATCATTGGAAGAGCGTAATAATTAACTCCTTCAACTGTGCTTTCGGTTAACCCACAATTCTCCACTATTTGATTTTCGCTTTTGTCCATTCTTAAATCAATCTCAGTTTTAATCTTAAGTTGATTTTTAATTGTGGCTTTACCTTCATCAGTGACTTTAATAACGATTGGTTGATTTCTTCCACCAGACTCTTCAAAAGATCCACCACGGTAAACCATGCCTTGTTTAAGGATTTTGCCATCTCCGATATCTCTAACATTATGAACACCATCGATATTAATAAATCTAGGTCCCTTATCAATAGTGACAAAAGAAGATACTTCACTTACTGAATTAAACGCTGATACTCTCCAATAATAAGTCTGATTAATCTTCGCGTTATAAAAATCAACGCTCGTCTCTTTACTATAAATAGTAAATGCGTCACTCATATCCTCTTTTTCAGATACTTCAACTTTATATTGGAAAGGGAAACCGCCTGAACAAGTCCAGCTTAAATTAATTGGTTTAGGAATTGTGTAATCAATCATCCCATTCATATCAGTAAGTTCAGAAGAATCACGGTTTTTGATTTCATCTATATCTTTATCAAGGAACCAATTCTTTTGTTCTTCTGTATGAATTTCTTGTTTACCAATATGACCCGCTAAGTTAAATTCAAGTTCTGGTAAAACAATAGGAGCGTCTTCACTACTACCGCAACTAACTAAGCTTAAAGCAAAAACAGAACTAAATAATAAAAGGTATTTCTTCATATTTACTCCTTAATGTCTTCCATTAATTGGTCAACATTGTCATATCCTTCGCCTTTAGGTTTACTACTCTCTTCTATTTTCTTCTTATTATTTACAAGTCTCACTTCAAAAGGAATACGTCCTTCTCTCACAGATTGAGATAAGAATAAAGAAATAGCAGTGCTTAAATCTAAACCGAAACTATTAAATAAACTAATAGCCTCTTTTTTAAGTTCAGGATCTAAAGAAATATTAGTGTTTACCTTTTTCATATGTGTAACCTCTATATACTAATAATATATTAAGAATAAATCTTATTCAATTCATCATATTCATAACATACACATAAAATACATAAAAAGGAGACCTATTACTAAGTCTCCTAATTAATCTAATTCAGTAAACTAAATTATTTAATAATTTCGTTAACTGTACCAGCACCGACGGTTCTACCACCTTCACGGATGGAGAATTTTGTACCCTTTTCAAGAGCGATTGGGTGAATTAATTCGACGCTGAGTTCAACGTTATCGCCTGGCATAACCATGTCAACACCAGCTGGAAGAGTGATAACACCAGTAACGTCTGTTGTACGGAAGTAGAATTGTGGTCTGTAGTTGCTTAAGAAAGCTGTGTGACGGCCACCTTCTTCTTTTGTTAAAACGTAGACAGAAGCTTTGAATTTGGTATGTGGAGTAACACTACCTGGTTTTGCAAGAACTTGACCACGTTGGACTTGATCACGGTTGATACCTCTTAAAAGGACACCAACGTTATCACCAGCTTGGACGAAGTCACAAGTTTTACGGAAGGATTCAAGACCTGTAATAACAGTCTTTTGTGTTTCTTTAATACCGACGATTTCCATTTCGTCACCGAGTTTAGCACTACCTCTTTCAACACGGCCTGTAACAACAGTACCACGACCAGAAATAGTCATAACGTCTTCGATAGCGAGTAAGAATGGTTTGTCAGTTTCACGGGCTGGAGCTGGGATATAAGAATCACATGCATCCATTAATTCCATGATAGCAGCTTCGGCTTTTGGATCTCCATCAAGAGCAGCTCTAGCGGAACCACGAATAACTGGGACATCATCACCTGGGAAGCCATAGCTATTGAGTAAGTCACGGACGTCCATTTCGACTAAGTCTAATAATTCTGGATCATCAACTAAATCGGTCTTGTTAATGAAGACAACGATGTATGGAACACCAACTTGACGTGCAAGTAAGATGTGTTCACGAGTTTGTGGCATAACGCCATCAGTACCAGCAACAACGAGGATAGCACCATCCATTTGGGCAGCACCAGTAATCATGTTTTTAACATAGTCAGCGTGGCCTGGGCAGTCGACGTGGGCATAGTGTCTTTTCTCTGTTTGATACTCAATGTGAGCGGTATTAATTGTAATACCACGAGCTTTTTCTTCTGGAGCAGCATCGATTTGATCGTATGCTTTCTTTTCGGATAAGCCTTTCTTTGCTAAGACAGTTGTAATAGCAGCAGTTAAGGTAGTCTTACCGTGGTCAACGTGACCAATGGTACCAATATTAACGTGCTCTTTAGATCTGTCAAATTTTTCCTTTGCCATTGTTTGAATTTCTCCTTTCAAATAACTGAATTCAACATTTTTAATATATAGCAACTTTGTTTTATAATCAATACCAATTTAATTGGTTATTAATTATGAATTATTTCAAGATTAGCGAGCACTCATGCCGCTTTTCTTGATGATTTCATCTTGGACGTAACGTGGGCATTCACCATAGTGGTCGAACTGCATCGCGTAGTTACCACGTCCTTGAGTCATTGAACGTAAGTCAGTAACGTAACCGAACATTTCTGATAATGGTACTTCCGCTTCAATGATTTTGGCGTTACTTCTTTGAGATTCACCAGTGACGAGTCCACGTCTACGGGCGATATCACCAAGAACATCACCATAATATTGTTCTGGAACAGTAACCTCAATCCTCATGATTGGTTCAAGAATTACTGGATTACATTTCTTGGCTGCTTCTTTAAGGGCCATACTAGCAGCAATCTTATACGCTGCTTCGGAAGAGTCGACATCGTGGTAGGAACCATCGAATAATGTCGCCTTAACATCCATGACTTGGAAGCCAGCAACCATACCTCTACCAAGAGCGTCAACAAGTCCGTCTTGAGTTGGTTTGATATATTCTCTAGGAACAGATCCTCCAACGATTGCATCGACGAATTCGAAGCCTTTTCCTGGGTTTGGTTCAAATTTGATCCATACGTGACCGTATTGTCCACGACCACCAGATTGTTTGATGTATTTACCTTCACAATCAGCGGTACCTTTAATGGTTTCACGGTATTCAACTTGAGGAGCACCGACGTTAACCGCAACATTGAATTCTCTTCTCATACGGTCAACGATGATGTCTAAGTGAAGTTCACCAACACCAGCGATAATGGTTTGACCAGTTTCAGCGTTGGTTCTCACTCTGAAGGTTGGATCTTCTTCAGCGAGTTTTTGTAAGGCGATTGACATCTTTTCTTGGTCAGCCTTAGTTTTTGGTTCCACAGCTTCTTCAATAACAGGATCTGGGAATTCCATTTTTTCAAGAATTACTGGATGTTTTTCATCACATAATGTGTCACCAGTGGTTGTGTTTTTAAGTCCGACAACCGCTCCGATGTCACCAGCATGAAGTTCTTCAACTTCTTGACGGTGATTGGAGTGCATTAAGACGACACGAGCAATTCTTTCTTTAACACCTTTAGTGGAGTTAAGAACATATGATCCGCTCTTAAGGGTTCCGCTATAAACACGGACATAAGCAAGTCTACCAATGAATGGGTCAGTTGCAATTTTGAATGCTAATGCACCTAATGGTTCATTATCATCTGGTTTACAAGTGACTTCATTACCGGAATCATCTGTTCCTTTAGCAGCTGGAATATCAAGTGGGCTTGGAAGATAATCAATAACTCCATCGAGAAGTAATTGAATATTCTTGTTCTTATAAGCACTACCACAGAATACTGGGTGGAATTCACCTGTAAGAACGGCTTTACGAATGACGTTTTTAATTTCGTCAACGCTTGGTTCTTCGCCTTCGAGAACTTTCATCATGAAGTCGTCATCGAATGAAGCTAATGCTTCAATAAGGTCTGCTCTATGAGATTCCATAGAATCAACCATATCTTCTGGGACTGGGATTTCATGTGGTTCTTGAGAATCTTTTTCATAAACCCAAGCTTTTCTATTGATGATATCAACAGCGCCTCTTAATGTGCTTTCAATACCAATTGGTAATTGAACAGCTTTGGCGTTAGCACCAAGTCTTTCTTTAAGGGAACGGACACACATTTCGAAGTCCGCACCAATCGCATCGAGTTTGTTAACGAAGACAATTCTTGGAACGCCGTATTTGGATCCTTGTCTCCAAACGGTTTCAGTTTGTGGTTCAACACCGTTTTTACCGTCTAAGACAGTAACCGCACCATCGAGAACACGGAGGGATCTTTCAACTTCAACTGTGAAGTCGACGTGGCCCGGAGTGTCGATGATGTTAATTCTATTACCTTTCCACATTGCGGTAGTCGCAGCGGAAGTAATGGTAATACCTCTTTCTTGTTCTTGTTCCATCCAGTCCATGGTGGCCGCACCTTCGTGGACTTCACCAATTTTGTGGATTTTACCTGTGAAGAAGAGAATACGTTCAGTTGTTGTGGTTTTACCGGCATCGATGTGAGCCATGATACCGATGTTACGTGTATGAGCTAAATCAAATTCACGTGCCATATTCTTTTCTCCCAAAGATTACCAACGATAATGTGCATAAGCTTTGTTAGCTTCAGCCATCTTGTGGGTATCTTCTCTCTTTTTCACGGAAGCACCAGTGCCGTTAGCGGCATCGATGATCTCGTTAGCGAGTCTATCTTCCATGGTCTTTTCATTTCTGAGTCTACTGTAGTTGACTAACCATCTTAAGCCTAATGTGACTTTTCTTTCTGGAGAAACTTCAGTTGGTACTTGATAGTTAGCAGCGCCGATTCTACGAACTTTTAATTCGACTTCAGGCATGATGTTGTTGATCGCAGTTGCGAAGACATCCATTGCTGGTTTACCAGTTTTGGATTCAATTTTGTTGAAGGCGGTGTAGAGAATTGTTTGAGCAGTTCCCTTTTTGCCATCAATCATAATTTTGTTAATTAAGCGTGTTACAAGTTTTGAATTGTAAATTGGATCTGGTAACACATCGCGTTTAGCAACGCTTCCTTTACGTGGCATATTTTTTCCTCCTTCTTATTATTTGGCTGCTTTTGGTTTCTTAGAACCATATAAGCTACGTCCTTGACGACGAGCTTCGATTCCGGCGCAGTCGAGTGTTCCTCTAATAATGTGATAACGAACACCTGGTAAGTCCTTAACACGGCCGCCTCTAATCATGACGGTTGAGTGTTCTTGTAAGTTATGGCCTTCACCACCGATATACGCGGTAACTTCATATCCATTGCTTAAACGGACACGGGCGTATTTTCTTAAAGCTGAGTTAGGTTTCTTTGGGGTCATGGTACCAACACGGGTACAAACTCCTCTTTTTTGGCTAGCTGCTTGGTTGGATTCTTTTTTCTTTAAAGAGTTCCATCTTTTGCCAAGAGCTGGAGCTTTTGACTTAACTGTGGCGGTTTTACGGCCTTCACGGACTAATTGATTAATTGTTGGCATTTATATATTGCTCCTTTCAATTATTTCCTTATTAATGTTGTGTAATCTGTACACGTATCCGGTCGTGTCCATATTTCCTTTAAAAAATGGACCATGAACGGTCACGTATGCTGGAATTCACACGCCTATATAATATATATAAGTAGTAAAAAAGCTGCAACAATATTTTTAATAATTTTTAACTTTTTCTATTTTTTCATAAAAAAAGCCACCTAGATTTTATTCTAAGTGGCCATTTTATTTAGTTATTATTCAGCGTTATGACGTTCGATCTTTTCATGAATCGCGTTAATGGCGCGATCATGATCTTCGACGTAACGATCTTTAACTTCATGCATGGTGTTTTCAACAGAGAAGTCAGAAAGCATAGAATCGCTATCTTCTTCACTGAGGAGTCCACGTCCTGCAGGAATTAAGTGACCAGTAATAACGTTTTCTTTTAAGCCATGTAAGTAATCGGTCTTTCCTTTAATAGCAGCATCAGTAAGAACACGTGTAGTTTCTTGGAATGAAGCAGCAGAGAGGAAGGAATCGGTTTCAAGAGCGGCTTTAGTAATACCTAAGATAAGTGGTGAGAACACCGCTGGACGTTTACCGGCAATAATAGCTTCATTATTCTTCGCGGTAAATGTATTAATAGAAACACGTGTACCAGCGATTAAATCGGTATCTCCAGCGTCAATAACGAACACTTTTCTTAACATTTGTCTAACGATAACTTCGATGTGTTTATCAGAAATACCGATAGATTGAGATGAGTAGACTTTTTGAACTTCTTTAATGATGTATTTTTCAACAGTCTTGACATCACTAACTTCGAGTAACTTCTTAGGATCGATAGCACCTTCGGTAATCTTACCACCATTAGTGACTTCGTCACCTTTCTTAACACGGAGTTTGGCACCAAATGCAGTTGTGTAGGTCTTTTCTTCTAGATCGTTAGTAACAGTTACAATATAGCAACCATTTCTTTCTTCAATCTTAGTAATCTTACCTGGGATTTCACTGATAAGGGCTTCACCTTTAGGATTACGAGCTTCAAATAATTCTTGAACACGAGGTAAACCTTGAGTGATATCGCTACCAGCAACTCCACCAGTATGGAATGTTCTCATGGTTAACTGTGTACCTGGCTCACCAATAGATTGAGCAGCCATAATACCAACAGCTTCACCAACTTTAACTTCACGTCCAGTAGCTAAGTTACGTCCATAACAGTGGACACAGACACCATCTTTAGTTTCACAACCAAATAAGCTTCTAATTTCCACTTCTTGAATACCAGCATCAACGATCGCTTTTGCGCTTTCTTCGTTGATCAAGGTGTTACCTTTAACGATAACTTCGCCTGTGGATGGGTTAACGACATCGTTAAGAGAATATCTACCGACTAAACGGTCATATAATTTAACGACGATAGTATTTTGAGCGGTATCTCTAATTTCTTTAACTTTGAAGCCATGATCAGTTCCACAGTCAACTTCTCTAACGATAACGTCTTGAGAAACGTCGACAAGTCTTCTTGTTAAGTAACCAGAGTCAGCGGTCTTAAGAGCGGTATCAGTACCACCTTTACGAGCACCATGGGTCGCAATAAAGAATTCAGAAACAGTCATACCTTCACGGAAACAACGTTTAACTGGTAATTCAATAGTACCACCAGAGGTGTTACCCATAAGACCTCTCATACCGGCTAATTGAGTAATGTTAGAGATATTACCACGAGCACCACTATCACTCATCATGAAGATTGGGTTACGGGAATCTCTTTTAACTTGTTCGGTAAGTTTATTCTTAACAGTGTTATTAACATCTGTCCAAACATCAACGATACTCTTATGTCTTTCTTCTTCGGTTAACATACCTAAGCTATAAAGTTCTTCGATTTCAGCAACTTTGTTGTCACCTTCTTCTAAGATTTGCTCTTTACCTTCAACGATATGAATATCGTCGATAGAAATTGTAAATCCAGCAACAGTCGCATATTGGAAGCCTTGATCCTTCATCTTATCAAGAACCGCACTGGTCTTTGGATTACCTTTACGATCGTATCTTTGGAAGATTTCGTTAATAATCTTACCTAAATCACCTTTCTTAACAGGTGTTCTAAGTGGCATAGAGGCAATAACCTTCTTAACATCGGTTCCCATTGGTACAAAGTACTCTGGTAAATCGTTAGCGATGTTACGGCTATTGACTTCATTTAAATATGGGAAATCACTTGGGAAGATTTGGTTAAAGATAACTTTACCGACAGAAGTGAGTAAGTAACTTCTATTCATCTCTTCAGTGAATCCTTTCTTCATAAGCGCTTTACCTAAGATGGCAATACGGTTATGGAGATGAATTTGTTTGGTTTGATATGCAAGGATAACATCATCAACAGTACGGAAGATCTTTCCTTCACTAGCAGCGAATAATTCATATTCTTCAGCGAGTTCTGGATTATCTTTTCTCACTTTATCAGCTTTCTTCAAGAAATCTTCTTTAGTGTTTTCTAAAGTTAAGTAATAGTTACCTAAAACCATGTCTTGAGATGGAGTAACGATTGGTTTTCCATCTTTTGGACCAAGGATGTTATTACTTGCAAGCATTAAGTGTAACGCTTCTTCTTGGGCCGCTTTACTTAGTGGCACGTGGACCGCCATTTGGTCACCATCGAAGTCCGCGTTAAATCCGGTACAAACAAGTGGGTGTAATCTGATAGCTCTACCATCGACTAAGCATGGTTGGAAAGCTTGAATACCGAGTCTATGTAAGGTTGGAGCACGGTTAAGTAACACTGGGTGTTTACCGATGATTTCTTCAACGATATCTAAGACGACTGGATCATATCTATCAATAATCTTATCCGCTTGTTTATGCGCGTTTACTTTTCCTCTTTTAAGTAATTCGCAGGCGATGAATGGTCTTAATAATTGGACCGCCATTTCGCGTGGTAAACCACATTGATACATCTTTAAGAATGGACCAACCGCGATAACTGAACGACCGGAATAGTCAACACGTTTACCAAGTAAATTTTGTCTAAATCTACCTTGTTTACCTTTTAAACCACTACTTAAGGATTTAAGTGGTCTACCACCTGGGCCGGTAACAGGTTTATTTCTTCTACCATTATCAATTAAAGCGTCAACTGCTTCTTGAAGCATACGTTTTTCATTGAATAATAAGACGGCAGGGGAATTCATATCGATTAATTTCTTTAAACGGTTGTTACGAGAAATAACACGACGATATAAATCATTTAAGTCGGAGGTAGCAAATCTACCACCATCGAGTTGAAGCATTGGTCTTAAATCTGGTGGAATGACTGGAATGACATCAAGCACCATCCATTCAGGTTTATTGTCGCTATGACGGAAAGCTTCAATAACTTCAAGTCTCTTTGTGAGCTTAGTTCTATTTAAGGCGCTTGTACCTTTCATCTTGCGGTTGATTTCTTCAGCTTCAGCGTCTAAATCAATTTCCGCGAGTAAACGTTTAATCGCGGCAGCACCTTCAGAGAACTCTGCTCCTGTAAATTTACGGATGAAGTTGTAGTTGGTTTCAAAGTCAAAGACTTCGCTTCTATTCTCAAGTCTTTCGATGAGTTCTTCAGAACGGAGATAATCATCACTTCCAATAACTAAACCGAATTCTTCAGCACGTTCTTGGATTTCTTTAATGACTGGAATAAAGGCATCTCTACCATTCTTCTCGTTAATGAATTCACTCTTATAGAGTCTTTCACTCTTACCTGGGTTTAAACAGATGTGAGCAGCGTAATAAGCGACTTCTTCAAGGTGTTTAGGAGAAACATCTAAGAGAAGGCCAATACGAGAAGGAATGCCCTTTAAATACCAAATGTGGGTACATGGAGAAGCGAGTTCGATATGACCCATTCTTTCTCTACGTACTTCTTTTGAAATAACTTCAACGCCACATTTTTCACAAACGACACCAGCGTATCTAATTTTCTTATAACGGCCACAGTGACATTCATAGTCCTTACTAGGACCAAAAATCTTTTCACAGTATAAGCCTTGCATTTCTGGTTTTTGGCTACGATAGTTGATGGTTTCTGGTTTTAAAACTTCACCATGAGACCAGCTTCTAATTGTTTCAGGAGACGCTAAACCAACTTTAATTGCAGACAATTTCTTTACATCAAACATTGTTTATACCTCCTTATTCACCATCGCGAAGAGCGACCATAGAGATGTCTTCGTCGATACCAGTTTGTACGGTTGCGCTTTCTTCACCAGCAAGGTTACGGATAGAAGTGTTAATTCTTCTTTCTTCCTTGTCGGCTTCTTTAGCAAGCTCATCCATATCAATGTTATTACCTTTATCATCAAGGAGTTCGACATCCATTGATAATGATTGTAATTCTTTTACTAAGACCTTGAATGCTTCTGGGATACCAGCCTTTGGTAAAGGTTGATCCTTAATGATAGCTTCATAAGTCTTTCTTCTTCCAACACGGTCATCAGATTTGACAGTGATGATTTCTTGGAGGATGTGAGCCGCTCCATACGCTTCAAGAGCCCAGACTTCCATTTCACCAAATCTTTGACCACCATTTTGGGCTTTACCACCTAATGGTTGTTGTGTGACTAAGCTATATGGACCAGTAGCACGAGCGTGTAATTTATCATCGACCATGTGGACGAGTTTAATCATATACATGACACCAACAGTGATTCTTTCATCGAAAGGTTCACCAGTTCTGCCATCGTATAAGACGGTTTTACCGTCTTTTGCCATACCTGCTTGATTCATTAATTCGAATATTTCTTCGTTAGTAATGCCGTCAAAGACAGGGGTAGCAATCTTATAGCCAAGTTTCTTAAGAGCCATACCTAAATGGACTTCAAGAATTTGACCGATGTTCATACGGGAAGGAACGCCTAATGGGTTAAGCATGATGTCAACAGGTGTGCCATCTGGTAAGAAAGGCATATCACATTCTGGTAAGATACGAGAAATAACACCTTTGTTACCGTGACGTCCGGACATCTTATCACCTTCAGAGATCTTTCTCTTTTGGACAATATAGACGGAGACAACTTCGTTAACTCCAGGAGGGAGGATGTTGTCTTTCGCTTTTTCTTCTCTTTTACGGATTTTGACATCTAAGACAATACCCGCTCCACCGTGAGGAACACGTAAGGAAGCGTCTTTACCTTCGTTTGTCTTTTCTCCAAAGATGGCCATTAAGAGTTTTTCTTCTGGAGTTGGTTCGGTTTGTCCTCTTGGAGTAACTTTACCAACTAAGATATCGCCTTCTTTAACTTCAGTACCGATAACGACGATACCGCGGCTATCTAAGTGAGCCTTAGCGTCGTTAGAAACGTTTGGTACATCAGCGGTGATTTCTTCATCACCAAGTTTTGGAATGGAACGGCATTCACAGTCATATTTTTCAATATGAATGGAGGTATAGACGTCATCTTTAACGAGTCTTTCACTCATAATGACCGCGTCTTCATAGTTATAACCATTCCAAGTCATGAAGGCTATGGTTACGTTTTGACCAAGAGCGAGATCACCATTTTGCATAGCAGGTCCATCAGCAATAATTTGACCTTTTCTCACTTTATCGCCAACTTTGACGACGCTAACTTGGTTGATACATGTACCTTGGTTAGAACGTTCAAATTTTTGTAAATGATAGGTAACAGGTTCACTATTACCAGTTTCTAAAACTTCAATTGTGCGGCTATCGGTGTAAGTGACGACACCATCTTTATTAGCAACAACAGCTAAACCAGAATCACGAGCAACTTGATGTTCGAGTCCGGTTCCGACAAATGGAGCGTGTGGTTTAAGAAGTGGCAACGCCTGACGTTGCATGTTAGAACCCATAAGAGCACGCATGGTGTCATCATTCTCAAGGAATGGAATGCTACCAGCAGCAATCGAAACAACTTGTTTTGGGCTAACGTCGACAAAGTCGACATCTTCTTTTTTCGCGAGCACGTTTTCACCGTGATGTCTAGCAACGACTACGTCGTCAAGGATTTCTCCTTTTTCACCAAGGTTAATATTTGCTTCAGCAATAACGTAATCCCATTCTTCATCAGCAGTTAAATAGACACTGTCTTCAGCTTTAGATAAAACGGAATGAGTGGCTTTATCAACTGGACGATATGGGGTTTCTATAAATCCATATTTATTAACTTTCGCGTATGAGGCTAAGTTATTGATAAGTCCGATGTTTTGTCCTTCAGGTGTTTCAATTGGACAAATACGTCCATAGTGAGATACGTGAACGTCACGGACTTCAGTGGAGGCTCTATCACGAGTTAATCCACCAGGACCTAAAGCAGAAATTCTTCTCTTATTAGTTAATTCTGCAAGTGGGTTTGTTTGATCCATGAATTGAGATAATTGGGAACTTGCAAAGAACTCTCTAATAGAGGCCACTAAAGGACGTGGATTGATTAAGGCTTTTGGTTTCACATTGCCTAAATCGGAAATCGACATCTTTTGTTGGACAGTTTTGAGCATTTTTGCTAAACCAACACGGAATTGGTTTTGAATGAGTTCACCAACGCATCTAATTCTTCTATTACCTAAATGGTCGATATCATCAGTACCACCGAATCCATCTTGAACATTTAAGAAATAGGAAAATACAGCGACGATATCACAGATATTAACGTGAGTGGAGGTGTTATGTAAGTCAGTACCGATAACGACACAGACTTTCTTGTCTTTTTCGTTATTGTAGACTTTAACGATGTTCACTCTACCGTTATCATCGAGTTTGTCGTTGATTTTAACTTTCTTTAAGTGTGCACCTTTTTCGAAGAATTCTTCATTTCTTAAAGCGTCAACATCTTCGTTAGTTAATGTATCACCTTTTTTGAAACGGATTTCTCCATCCGCGGACACGAGGTTTTCAGCAAGAGTTCTACCTGGTAAACGGTTATAAATACCAAGTTTCTTGATGAACTTATATCTACCGGCTCTACCAAGGTCATATCTCTTTTCATCAAAGAAACGTTGGACTAAGAAGTTAATTGTTCCTTCTTCAGTAACTGGTTCACCTGGTTTCATCTTTCTAAAGATATCCACTAAAGCGGCTTTAGAAGTTTTGATTTTGCTTTCTTCTTTATCAAGAGTGTTTCTTAAGGCAAAGTTATCACCAAATAACTTGAGGATTTCTTCACTGGTTTCTAAACCTAACGCTCTTAATAGAGTTGTCGCATGAATCTTTCTTTGACGGTCAATACGAACAGATAATAAATCTTTCGCATCACTTTCAAATTGTAACCAAGTACCTCTACCTGGAATTAAGTCAGCTTCATATAAGTATTTACCGGCTTTAAATTCTTTAGAGAGATACGCTCCTGGGGATCTTACGATTTGGCTAACGATAACTCTTTCAGCACCGTTAACGATAAATGTTCCACTACTAGTCATGAGTGGGAGATCTCCCATAAAGACTTCACTCTCTTGAATTTCGCCAGTTTCTTTATGGATTAAACGCACTGTGATATACATTGGTGCGTTATAAGTTAAATCTTTTTCTTTGCATTCTAAGTAAGAATGTTTTGGCTCACCAAGCCTAATTGATAAATACTCGATAGTTAATGTACCGATATAGTTCTCAATTGGGAATGATTCTCTAAAGACTTCGTCTAAACCTTTCTCTAAAAATTCAGCGTAACTCTTAGTTTGAATTTCCACTAAATTTGGAAGAGGAAGATCACCAGAAATCTTGGAGTAATCATAACGGTGATTGTTGATTTGTCTAAGATCAGTAATGTTTCTGGACATTTCAATGGCTCCTTTTCTATAAAAATACTTTCGTTCACTTCTGGGCTTGGATTATCCAATAACCCTTTTCTTTATGAAGCACAGAAACGTTTTCAAATACTGTTTCGAGATATTTGAAAGCGCTCTCTGCCCCTTGCTTCTTGCGAATAACAATGTAAAGTGAACCGCCATCAATTAAATGTTGTTTAGCCCCGCTATACATTGAGTAGGTAACAACTTTACCAGCTCGTATTGGAGGGTTAACTACAATTGAATCATATGGTCCTTCAATCTTTTCGAAGATGTCACTATGAAGGAAGGTGACTCGAGAATTTAAATTCAGTCGTTCACCGCTCCTTGACGCTAGAGCGAGTGCGCGCGAATTAACATCGGCAAGATCAACTCTTGCCTTTTCTGAATTCAAAGCGATAGTAAGCCCAATCGGGCCATAACCACACCCTAAATCCAAGATTCTTCCGGATAAATGGAGGGGGAGTAATACCTTCAAGAAGATATACGTCCCCTCATCAATCCTAGATTTGGAGAAAACTCCATTATCGGTGTAATAGGCATAATTCCTACCGAAAAGAGAGAAACTAATTTCACGAACTTGTGAACTAATCTCAGGGTTTTCGTCAAAATAATGCCCCATTAGCACCTCAAGATAAAATGTTAAGCGAAATTATTTAACTTCGACTTCAGCACCAGCAGCTTCGAGAGCTTTCTTGTGTTCTTCAGCTTCAACTGGTGAAATGTGTTCTTTAACAGCACATGGTGCGGCATCGACTAATTTCTTTGCATCCATTAAGCCTAAACCGGTAATTGCTTGAACAGCTTTGATGACTGGGACTTTGGAAGCTCCAGCACTCTTTAAGAATAAGCTGACTTCGCTTGGTCCTTTGGCAGCTTCTTCTTCTTGAGCAGGTGCAGCAGCGGCGGCAACTGGGGCAGCAGCAGTGACACCAAATTCTTCTTCAACAGCTTTGACTAATTCGTTTAATTCAAGAACAGTCATTTCTTTTAAGCTGGCAATAATTTCTTCTTTTGTTAATTTAGCCATTTTTCTTTTCCTCCTAAATTGGCATTATTTTGCATCCGCAACAGCCTTAACAGTGCAGGCAAATTGACGGACTGGTGCTTGTAAGCACGATAACAACATGGCAAGTAGACCTTCTTTACCAGGTAACTTAGCAATTTCTTTGGTTGCGCTTGCATCAGCAAACTTACCTTCGAAGACGCCACCCTTGATATTAAGATTGTCTCCATATCTTTTTGCGTATTTAACAAGCACTTTGGCAGCACTATTAACTTCTTTAGAGAAGAAGATAGCGTTAGGACCACTTAATACTTGTTTTAAGTCAGCGTAACCGAGTTCATCACTAGCACGTTCCACAAGAGAATTCTTGTAAACATTCATAGATGCGCCTTCAGCACGTAAAGCTCTTCTTAATTCTTGAAGTTGTTCAACGGTTAAACCGCGATATTCAGCAACCACAAGAGCGGAGCTTTCCTTAGCTTTAGAAACGATTTCACTAACTGTTTCTTGTTTCGCTAGTAAGACATCCTTATTCATGTTTGACCTCCTTTTCAATTTGTTTAAAGTTTGAGGCTCCAATATACAGTGAGAATAAATGCTTTATTTCTTCACCTCGGTAACATTATTAAGACTAAACGTCCGTTACTGTCTTGGGTATATTAGAATCTGATTTGATTAACGACCATCAAATGTGAAGTGGATAGCTGGGCCCATGGTCGTATGGATGACCGCATTTTTCACATAGGTACCTTTGACTGAAGATGGTCTAGCCTTTAAAACTGCGTCAACTAAGGCTTGTAAATTTTCTTCAATCTTTTTGTTTTCAAAGCTTACTCTGGCAATAGAAACATGCTT
>JBGVBY010000007.1:0-28273 GCA_045226015.1 Bacilli bacterium
TAATATTTGGGAGAAGAAGATTAGCCGCAGGCAAAAAAAACAACCATTAAGGTTGTTGATTTTGAAATCCTGGTCGGGACGACAGGATTTGAACCTGCGGCCTTCTGCTCCCAAAGCAGACGCGATACCAAGCTACGCTACGTCCCGGAGTGTTAGATTGGTGAGTGGCTGCGTTATTATCAGTCTTACCAATCAGTTATGTGTTCTAAGTTGGCGCGGTAGATAGGATTCGAACCCATGACCCCAACATTCGTAGTGTTGTACTCTATCCAACTGAGCTACTACCGCAATTAGAACATTTTTTGGTTTGCTACATTAATTACAATGAATTAATGGAAATGGAGGTTCCTGACGGATTCGAACCATCGGTTATTGAGTTGCAGTCAACTGCCTTACCAGCTTGGCTAAGGAACCATCAATTGCAGCGATATGTATTGTATCACTGCAGATTTTTAGTATCAAGAATTCTTTAATTATTTTGCTATTCTTTTCTTTTTGGTGGATTTCTTGAGAATGTTATTGATAATCAATAACGCGACAAATCCAATCGCCGCCGCACCAATAATTGAGAATGTAATAATTGCCCAAATTGGGAGTGGGTCACTCTTGAATTCTTCCCACATTTTCATAACGAGTTTATTATTCTCTGTACCATAATCCTGCATAACTGCACATCTAGTGATTGTGTCTAAATCAGGATATTGGCAGAAGAATTGTCTTCCAACAGAGACATTATCTTCACCTTCGAGTTCATATAAGTACTCTTCTGCATAGAAGAATGTATCACGTGGATTAGTGTACTCGTCGAGAGTGTATTCAAAGAAATATGTAAGGTCAACTTCCGAATAATCTTCAGTGTCTACGATGAGAAGTTCACTATATTTCTTTTGAACAATTTCGTCGTTATCATCAAGAATGATATCGCCATTATCATCTAAAGATGGAACGATCTCTGAGTTATCAATTAACTCTTTTCTAGAACGAGGCTCTTCAATTAATTCTGGCTCTTCTAGTTCAGTGTCCACGAATGGAATAAACGCATAAAGAAGGTCGTCGTCTCTACTATCACCTCTATCAGAGAAGAAATCGATAGAGAAATCAATCGCGTGTGGTTTATCATCAGGATTAGGACCAACCGAATAGATTTGATAATCGTCGTAATACACTTCTTCAGTGCGAACATCGTACCAATCACGAACAAGATCAACAATGGAATCTCCTCCGATGAATGAGGTGTATCCAGTATAAGTCATATTTTGATTGGCATTAACTGGATCGCTTAAGAAATCTAAGAAGAGATGCGCTAATTGGTATTGAGCAAAGCTACGATCACAATTAGGCATAATCCAGGCGTCAAACCATAGGTTTGAACCGAGTTCAGGAACTGAATAATACAATTCCACAAGTGAACTAACTTGAGTTAAGTCTTCACCTTGATCCATTGAGTAAACAGCATCACCACTCCAAGCGAGGTTAACACCAATTTTCTTGGTAATGATATCTTGTTTACCACTGTCAACTTCTAAACCGAAGATGTTTTCTTTTAAGATTTCAAGTTGCACTCTAACTTCATCAACAACAGATTCAAAGGATCTTCCTTCGATTTCACAGTTAAATAGTTTTGAGAACTTGGTTTGATAAGCAGCAACAGCTTTATCATATGTATTTTTATCAATTTGTCCGGCTTCATAAGCTTCTTTAGCGGCATCGAGTTCTTCTTTATACTCTGCAAATTGGTTTCTATAGGTGTATAAAACACCTAAAGCGTATGTATCACGCATTGAATTTTTAATAGAAATTGTGCCGTTATATTTAGAATCCCATAGAGCGCTATAAGATTGCATATCGCTAATAACTGTATCCATAGGTAAGCCGTTAAAACCAGGATAAGTTGGGTTAAATAAGATACCTAAAGTACCCCACATATATCCAACCGCGTAGTCTTCAAGTTTTAGGACACGTTGCACCATTTTTCCTTCAACTTCGTCATATTCCCAAACAACACCAGCTTCAATTTCATCAAGTCTTCCTTTGATATAAGAAGATGCATAATCTTGATAATTTTGAATGGTTTGTCCGTGTTGATATAAAGGTACAGCAAGACCGCTAGAAACAATCTTTTGCGCCATATAGTCGGAAACGTTCATTAAATCATAATTTGATTTACCGGTTTGAAGTTCGCTATAAAGTGTCTCGTTAGTGTCACTTGTGTCATAGATGACACGAACACCTTTATACATTCCTGGATAATAAGTGTTCAAGAAGTTTCTAACCATGTCAGAGTTCTCAAATTGAGTCACTAAATCAGGAAGGCTTTCAGGATCAGTAGGATCATTAAGATAAATGTAGTCTTCACTATTGATGACACGAAGTTCAAGATAGTCATCGCCTTTGTCACAGCTAGTCAAACTAGCGGACGCGACGATTAACATTGGGCTTAATACTAACCACTTTGTCATTTTTCTCATAATTAGAAAGCCCTCCTATTCTTAACTTTTTTTGCTTGTCTATTTTTATAAATAGAAATAAGGATAACTGCCACGACAACAATAAAGAAGATAATTGTGGTTAAAGAACGCATTTCTGGTGGAATTGGTCCTTTTTTAATCTTTGCTTGAACTAAGGTAGATAATGTTTCAATCTTCTTAGATCCAGAAAGAAGTCCACTACCTCTAGTAAAGGCAGTAACAATGAAATCATCTAAAGATAAAGTAATTGAGAGTAAGAAACCAGAGAACACTCCAGGCATAACTTCAGGAATAATTACTTTTTGTAAAGCTTTAGAAGGAGACGCTCCTAAATCTAAAGCAGCTTCATATAATGATGGATCCATTTGAATTAATTTTGGTTTAACAGAAATATAGACAAATGGAATAGATAGACACATGTGTCCAATTAATAATGTCCAGAAAGAGAACATGTAAACGTTAAGTAAGTTTCCTAAGAAAACAAACATAACGGTTAAAGAGAAAGCGACAACGATTTCAGCGTTAACAACAGGAATTTGAGTTGCTAAATCAATCGTATTTTTCCATCTCTTTTTGCTGTAATAAGCTCCAATCGCGCCTAAAGTACCAATGATAGTAGCAAGAAGCGCACTAATAACAGCAATTAATATAGTATTGCCCAAGGCAACCATAATCTCTTCGCTTTGGAATAAGCGAGGATATAAATTGAATGTAAATCCAGTCCATTCTCCAACGTTAGTGGCTTCAGTAAATGAGAAGACAATAAGAACGAGAACAGGAAGATACATCAATAAGAGAAGAAGCCAGATGTAAGATTGGCCAATAATTTTCTTTACCATGCTCCACCCTCGCTTTCTTCCTTAGAGAATTTTTGAGAAATAACCATAGTAATAGCAATTAAAACAAGCATCACTAAGGCCATGAACGAACCATCGTTCCACGCTTTATTAGTGAACTCAAGTTCAATGTAATTACCAAATAAGGTAATTTTACCTTCTGATAAGGTATCGGAAATGACATAGCTCGACATTGTAGGCATAAAGGTCATCAAGCACGCACTAACAATTCCAGGAACTGCTTGTGGGATGATGTTTTTAACAAACACTTGTGCTGGGTTAGCACCTAAATCACGAGCGGCTTCAATTTGCGATTTATCAAGTTTTGTCATCGTTGTGTATAAAGGCAAAATGACAAATGGTAAATAGTTTTGCACCATACCAATGATGGTGGCTAAATATGGATAGTTACCTCCATTGATTCCCATCCATGTTAATAAGTCACGTGTTGCACCAGTACGTAACACGAAGTTAATCCACATAGGTGCGATAAATAATGTAACTAATACTGCGTTCTTATTAACTTTTTTGTCTGCTAAGAAGTACGCGAGTGGGAAACCAATGATAAGGCAAAGTAATGTAGTAACAGTAGCGATAAATAAGGAAACAAGTAAAACGTTCAATTTACTCTTACTTGTAAAGAAGTTGATAAACGCTGTTCCATCCGCGTGTAGTCCATCAGGATATTCGTAAGTGAATGCATAAAAGCAAACTATTGCGATTGGGACAATCACGAAGAGTAACAAGAAGATAACATAAGGAATACAAAGATATTTTCTTTGTAAAGTGAAGAATCTCTTCGCCTTATTGGACTTCATATTTGCTGATATCACCTTTCAAAGTTAATTTGATTTTTTCGCTACTAACTTTAATAGAAACTAAATCACCAGGGTTCCATGTATCAACAGTGTCGACAATGAAATCTTCCTCTTCTTTAGTTCTAATTAAAACGGCATAATGGTCGCCTTTATAAATGGTGTCGATAACTTCTCCGTTAGCGTTACCGTTATCATAGCCATCGATAATTTCTACATCGGATAAATCGATTGTGGCGATGACATCTGCATCATCAAGATCATATTTCTTTCCATCAGCGGAAATTAAATATAATTCGTCATCAACGTGACTGCCTTTTAATAATTGAGTGACATCGACATCAAATTCAGCGTCAGAAACAATGAGTTTGTTGTATTTGTCAATATAAGCTTCTGGATAAACGTTCGCTGTTGTGTTTTTCTTCATGATTTGAATATTTGCTGGTTCAACATCGATATAAACGACTGAATCAAGTTCATAATCTTTTGTGGATTGAGCGACAACTTCGGATTTACCCACCATTAATAAGTATTCATAATGAATACCTTTGAAGATTTTTTCGATGATCTTACCACTAAGTTTAGATTCGTCGAGTTTACCTTTAACAACAGACATTTCAACGTCTTCAGGTCTAACGACAACTTCCACTTTTTCGTTCTTTGGGAAATCATCAACACAATCAAATTCATGATTTAAGAATTTAACTTTAAGTTTTCCAGTCATTGTCGCGTTATAGATGTTACTTTCACCGATGAAGTTAGCAACAAACGCGTTAACTGGTTCGTTATAAATATCAATTGGAGTGCCAATTTGTTGAATACAACCACCATTCATAACCACAATTGTGTCACTCATTGTTAAAGCTTCTTCTTGATCGTGGGTAACATAAATAAAGGTAATGCCTAATTTTTTATGCATATCCTTTAATTCAAGTTGCATCTCTTTTCTCATCTTTAAGTCAAGAGCACCTAAAGGTTCATCAAGAAGTAAGATTTCTGGTTCGTTAACAATCGCTCTAGCGATAGCGACTCTTTGTTGTTGTCCTCCAGAAAGAGTGGAAATATCACGGTTTTCCAAATCTTCTAAATCAATAATTTTAAGCGCGCGCATTACTTTTTCGTCGATCTCTTGACGAGTATACTTACGGAATTTGGTAACAGTTTCGCCTTTCTTATTTGTGACCTCATAAGGAATCTTCTTAAGCTTTAAACCAAAAGCAACGTTATCGTAAACATCTAAATATGGAAATAAAGCATAACGTTGGAAGACAGTGTTAATTGGTCTTTTATGAGGGGGTATCTTAGTGATATCCTCACCATTTAATAAAATTTGTCCGCTTGTAGGAGTTTCAAATCCCGCAATCATACGGAGGGTTGTAGTCTTACCACAACCAGATGGTCCTAAAAAGGTAACGAACTCCCCTTTAGTAATGTCAAGGTTAAAATCATCGACAACCGTGTTATTGCCGAAAGTTTTGTTCACACCTTGAAGTGAGATAATACAGTTTTCTTTCGCCATAATGTATCCCTAACCTTTCAAAAAACGAGTGAGAATATTTATTCAATATTTCGCGAAAAAATATATATGAAATAAAACAAAAAAACAAACAAATTTTTTCTGCATCATTTTCAAAATCGTTTTTTGATGAAATGGCTTCTAAATTTTTTCTTGATTGTATCTAATTATTTTTTAATTTTTTTCGTTCAAATTTTTGTTAATTTTTTTATCACTTTTTTTGACAGAAAATTAAGCAAGAATTATACTATTAGCAAGCAAGGCAAAAAATGAACAAAAAAATAGGTTTAATCTTATTAGCACCTCTACTCCTGTCTTCTTTAGTTGGTTGCTCCGATAAAGAAGAGGTTTATGAAGGCAAAATTTACATCAATTACGGTAAGGTCCACCTCACTGATGAAGGCACTGTTGAAGCGCTTGATTATATGAACGGATATGATGGCCTTTCAGACTTAGTTAATAACGGTAGAACCTTTGTAGTTATCATCTCTAATAATGGATGCGGATGCTGGACTAGACTTCAACCAATCGCTTCTAGATTTAATTATGAATATAACCTAGATATTAGGCATATTGATTGGTCCTCTTTACTAGGTAAAGATACTTTTGGACTTGATATCACTGCGAATAACCAACCATCAATCGCCTTCTTTGTTAACGGAAAGCTTAATAAACAATACTTATATAATTCAAATTCTCCATATTATGAGAAGTTCAATGATTATGAAGCATACAAAAAGTTTATGCTTGATAACATCGTTATCCCAAATAGACTTTTCATCGATGAAAATGTAATCGCTAAATTTGAAAGTCTAAACAAAGAATATGACTTATATATTACTAAATATGGTTGCCCAGATTGCAATATGGTCAACGCGATATACGTAAATAGTTGGTCTTATACCGCAAGCAAGAATCTATATCTATTTGATATATATAAGTATGTAAATACTGAGCAATATGATGCAAAGAAGAAAGAACTACTTCTTACATATGATGAAACCCTCAATCCAGTATTCGGATATTCAACAGGTTTCGTTCCAACTTTCCAACATCGTGTTGGAAGCACATTAGAAGACATGATTTGTGTTCTAAACGATAGGAAAGATAACGAAACTAAGAAAATTACTAGAACATACTTCACTGAGGAAAGAGTAAGGAACATGCCTTGCTTAGAAGAATTCAAACAAGAATACGTTCTAGAAGACAAAGAATTATCTGATATTGAATTAAGCAATTGGTCGAGCACTCAATACAAGTTGCAACTACCAATGCTAGAGCAATACTTCAAAACTTATCTCAAATAAAAGTGGCATTGCCACTTTTATTTTATAATCTCTTCGTAATAATTATCTATTCGTGAATCCACCACTCTTTGAAGTCTAAATCTTTCTTCAATTGATATAAAAGCGGCTTCTAATGAATTATAAAGAAGATGTTTTACTTCTTGTTTAGTTAATTTGAATGATTTAAATAAATGTCGAAATTCATCTAATACGGTTGTATCACTTACTGTCATGTTATCAGAGTTGACTGTAACTAATAATCCATATTGATCAAATCTCCTTAAAGGGACAGATTCATAATTTGGTAATGAAGTAGTTTGTAGGTTACTAGTTGGACAGAATTCAAAAGCGATTCTTTTCTCTTGCATCTTTTTAATATTGTCCATTATTAAATCTAGATGCACTCCATGACCAATACGTTTAGCGTGTAATAAATCCACTGCTCTAAGAACTTCTTCGCTTCCACAAGCTTCTCCAGCGTGAATGATAATGTTTATTCCATTAACCTCTGCTTCATCAAAAATATCTTTATAAAAATCACCAGTATGGAAAGCTTCTGGGCCCGCCATATCTAAGCAAACAACCTTCTGATTTTTATATTTTGACGCAAGAACCGCTGTCTCTCTATTGGTCTCGTAGTCTGCTTGACGCATACAACATAAGATAAGATTTGCGTCAAAGTCAGTTTTGTTTTTAAGAGCGTTCCTTAATCCAGCAAGAGCGGAAATGACCGCATCTTCTTGAGTTAAACCTTTACGAGTGTGTAATTGAGGAGCGAACCTAATCTCAGCATACACATAGCCCATTTTATATAAACGATCCACTAAAGAATTAACCGCATACGCAATAGAAAACTCATCTTGAAGTAGTTGTAAAGGTAGGTCAAATCTTTCTAAATATTCTTCTAAACTTTTGCAGTCATTTGGAACATAGATGTTTTTAGGAAAGTTTTTGCCTAAATCAACACCATTTCTATTAGCTAAATACTTAAAATCTTCTATTGATAAAGAGCCATCTAAGTGTAAGTGTAAATCGATCATATTTTTCTCTCCGCATTAATTATACTTTTAAAACAAAATCGTTTGAATTATTATTTAAACGAAAGGAACAAAAATATGTGTAGAAAAAAGAATCCAGAGAAAAAAGGTTTTTTCAAAGAGTTTAAAGAATTCATCACTCGTGGCAACGTCGTTGATATGGCTGTTGGTATCATTATTGGTGGTGCCTTTACTGCGATTATCACCGCATTAGTCCAACACATCTTCCAACCAATCATCACTTGGGTATTAAGTGCTATCGTTGGTAAGAACGGGCTTGAAGCCGCAAGAACAATTCTTGGTGAACCAGTATACAAATTAACTGAAACTGGCGATCATGTCTATGAAGTAATTGACGGAGTCGTCGTTTGGAAAATTGACTGGACACAAACCAATTACATTGGCTGGGATGCAGTTATCTCTGCTGTAATTAACTTCTTATTAGTCGCTCTCATCCTCTTCCTCATTATTAAATTAATTAATAATGTTCACGAAAAAGGTGTTGCCGCTAAAGAAAAGTTAGAAACAAAAGTAACTGGCAAAGAAAAAGAAGAAAAGAAAGACGAATAATTTTTCTATCGTTAATAAAAACAGTGACTACAGTTGGGTAGTCACTTTTTTATATATTTCTTCACAATACTTTTTAATTGATTGGTATACGTATTCAAATCTATCTGTGTACCAAGGATCTTCAACTTCTAGATTGTCACCAAAACAAGAGATTAAATGGAATTTAGGAGAACCTCCAAATAGTCTTTCTAGATAATATAAGTTGTTACTGTCCATATAAAATACATAATCCGCACTATCTACATCACTCTTAGTGATTCTTCTCGCGTAATGTCTCTCTAATTCATATCCATGAGAGAGTAACACTCTTTTCATAGGAGGATAGATATCATTTCCGATTTCTTCCATTGAAGTTGCTAAAGAAACTACTTCAATATTATCTTCTTCTTTTAACATACTCTTAAAAATAACCTCAGCAGCAGGAGATCGACATATATTCCCATGACACACAAAGATAATCTTCATAATTACCGATATTTAAACATATAGTGAAAAAATTTTAATTATTTTTTTAAAAAATCTCGATTTTCTTCCTATATATATAATGAGGGGCAAAAAAGGAGGTTGCTCTAATTATGTGACTCTTCTAATGGCCATGCTTAGCAAACTTGGCCTTGAGGAGTTGTCTTTATTACTTTCTCTTGTATTCAATGGTGCGAACGCTAAAACGTGTCTATTAGAAAAATAGGAGAGGAGGATTTTAATGAACAAAGTAATTATTATTTTCTGGTTATTTTGTACCCTAGTGTACTTAATAAAAAAAGAACACCTTAACTAAGGTGATCTAATACCTATTTATAGAGTAAAGTAAATCTAGAAAAAAATCAATTATAAAGAAAAGACCCTACAAAGTAGGGTCATATCTTGTTTAATGTAATTAGATTTTGTCGTTACTGCCAAGAACATCGGTAATCTTATGTTTAACGAGTTCTTTGACATATTTTCTACCATCGCCAACATATTGACGTGGGTCGAAATGATCTGGATGTTCTTCGAAGTGTTCTCTAATACCTGCAGTCATTGCTAAGCGGAGATCACTATCGATGTTAATCTTACAAACTGATAATCTAGCGGCATGTCTAAGTTGATCTTCAGGAACACCAACAGCGTCCTTAAGAGCACCACCATGCGCGTTAATGATATCAACGTATTCTTGGTTAACAGAGCTACTTCCATGGAGAACAATTGGGAATCCTGGGAGTCTCTTACTAACTTCTTCTAAGATGTCGAATCTAAGAGGTGGAGGTAAGAGTTTTCCTGTCTTAGGATCTCTTGTACATTGTTCTGGTTTGAATTTATAAGCACCGTGGCTTGTTCCAATAGCGATAGCTAAGCTATCGACACCAGTTCTACGAACGAATTCTTCGACTTCTTCTGGTCTTGTATAGCTTTCAGCACCGTGTTCGACTTTAACATCATCTTCAATACCTGCTAAAGTTCCAAGTTCAGCTTCAACTGTAACGTATGGGACATGAGCGTGAGCGTATTCAACGACTTTACGAGTGATAGCGATATTTTCTTCAAATGGTTTGCTACTTGCGTCAATCATAACGCTGGTGAAACCACCATCGATACAGTCTTTACAGATTTCAAAATCTGCGCCGTGATCAAGGTGAAGAACGATTGGTAAACCTGTATCTTCAACAGCAGCTTCAACCATTTTCTTTAAGTAAACTGGTTTAGCGTATTTTCTTGCTCCAGCACTAACTTGAAGAATAACTGGTGAATTGCATTCTTTTGCAGCTTCGGTAATCGCTTGAACGATTTCCATGTTGTTGCAGTTAAAAGCTCCAATGGCATAGCCACCTTTATAAGCTTTTTCAAACATTTCTTTTGTGTTAACTAATGGCATGTTTTATACTTCCTTTTCTTTGCTATTATATAATAATTTTTAAATTATTGTATATATTTTTAGATAGTCATACTCAACGCTTGAGTGATTGTATATTCGCCAATGACGGCGAGTCTTTCTGGAGATAAGGTAATAAGTCCAGCATCAACTAAAACACGAATCTTTTCGTTTTTAATATGCCACTCCATATTAGCAACAAGTTTACCTAAATCACTCATCGTATAATCTAAGCCGTTTCTAATAACGTAGAATCTTTCTTGTTCGGTAAAGGATTCTGTTCCTTCGGTTAAAAGGAACCACCAAATACAGTTGTATTTGTTATATGTAACTCCTCCGATTGTGCGTTGGTCGCTACTTGGATCGGATGGATTGAAATAAATATCATTACCAAGGAAATCAATAATTTTGATTTTGTTGATGTAAGTAGAGATATCAGAAATTAAGAAATCTCCTTCTAAATTATCAACATTCCATAAGGCTTTTAAGATTCCTTCTTGGCAATCATTTTCAGTGAAATAGTCATTAAACTTAAGTCCCACAAGAGCTTGCTCTAGATTTGGATTATTAGGATCAGTGCCATCAGCAAAGACAACAACTCCCGCTAAAGATTTAAGAATTTGAGGAGAATTACTATCAATATGAATAATGTCACCTAATGTATAGTTTTGTAAAACGTTCGATAATTCACTAATCTTGTAGTTTCTTAAGTTTTGTAATACATAAGGATCATCATTAGTGATTTCAATAACATCACATAACTTCAAATTACCTTTAAGACCATTAATAATTGTTTGCGAATCATTAATCGATTCATTACGAACTGTATAAAGAATATCTCTAGGAGTACCAA
The DNA here is from genome assembly GCA_045226015.1 of Bacilli bacterium. Lineage (GTDB taxonomy): Bacteria > Bacillota_I > Bacilli_A > RFN20 > CAG-826 > UBA2450. The sequence continues at coordinate 11,231 of JBGVBY010000007.1, forward strand.
TAGAGGCGTATGCTGAATCATTCGCATCGACATTTCCTTCATATAAAACTGCGGTTTCTAAAGCAAGATATCCAGTTTCAGCAGTGAAATAATCACTATATTCTTGCGCGTATTCTTCGTCTTTTACCTTTTCCCAAGAATCACTATAGCGAATGAATAATTCATCAGTCACTGTGTTTCTATAAATATCACCAGGTTTAATATCCATGACGTCTTTAGCTTTCAATGAATCTAAAGCGCCCTCGAGTTCATCTAATTGATAACCCGCTAAGGTGTGGAGAATTTGAGGGGAAGAAGGACCAACATCAAAGATGTCACTAATAAGTAAATTAGAGAAGTTATCTTTAAGATCTGATAATTTGCAATTCTCAAGAGCAGCACTATGAGCAATCTTATACATCATAGAGCTACTATCACCAACATCAATCACGTCTTTTAATGTTAAATCATTAATATGTTCGTTAATATTAGCGATTGTAATTTTGACTGGTTGGTCGTATTCATCAGTAAGGTTATATAAAGCTTGTAAGATTTTGTTCTCTCCAGCTGGGAGTAAAACTGATAAATCGAGATTTTTAATTGTATCAAAATCAGAGAGACCACCTAAAGTGACTTCATGGTCTTCTTCATATAATGCATTAAGTAAGACATCGTCTTGAATTTCTTGTAGAGAATAGATTTCTGTTAATTTGATAGTAGCGATGTCTAAAGTACTAAGAGATTTTAATGTATAGTCTTTAAAGGTATAAACAAAGTCATCTTCAGTTAAATCAGTGAAAATATCACTTACATAAAGATCTAAAATCTTGTCTTCGTCACTAAGATCGCCAACAGTGTAACTTTCAATTCTTCTCCAACCAAATTTTTCTAGGATATACATCGCCATACGATCTTGATCGTCGCGATGTTCATCAAGTGTATCGAAATAAATATCGCCTGGATATCCAGTATGAACATTTTTTATTTGAGGGACGAGTCCATAATTACTAATCCAATATTGTGAATCGTTTGGATCGTGTGGTTCGCCTTCGCCCATAAATTCAGCGGCAGCGCCAGTAGAAATATATCCATCTAGATAGTAATAAAGGTTATAAGTGCTCTCATAGGCGTCTTTTTCCGCTAAAACTTTTAAGATACCTTCAGGTTGAGTGAAAACATCCGCTAATTTGAGTCTATCGATAAAGTCAGGTTCGTTTAAATCTTTAAGTTTGTTATTTCCAATACTAGCAAGTAATCCGCTAGAACCAGAAACATCTAAAATTTGATTAATTCTTAAATTTTCAATGTTATCAAAGTTAGACAAATCTTTAATGGTCCATTCTTTTTCTTCACCAGTTTCTGCGTCAATAAAGGTTCCCTTTAAAGTTGAAATTAATGGGTTACCTTGAGCTTCTTCATCAGTGAATAGAGGACCAATCTTTAATGTTTTAATCTTTTCATCTGCGTTTTCAGAGAATTCGGTTAATGTCCAATCACCAATCTGAGCGGCAAATGGAGAATTACCTAAATCAGCGACATCTTTAATTCTTAAGCCGTTGATTTTGGAATCAAAGAAGTCTGGATCATCAAGGATATCCGCTAAAGTGATTGGGTCGTTATAATCAAAAACATAATCGCCAGTTTCTGGATCGATATGTGAACTAAACATAAAGAGTTTTAATATCTTGTCTAAATCACTAGGATCTTCGACCTCCATAAAGCTCACTAAAGTAATACCTTGTTTTAAAGCGATAGGAATATAATCACCTAAAGAATAAGTGTGGTCATATTCAGTTTCTGGACGAGGACTATATGGATTTAATTCAAATGGTTTGTTCTTTATTTCTTCCCAATTAAGAGAATAATGAAGTTCTGGTTCAAACACATTAGTGTTTAAATCATCAATCATTGTTTTAATAGCAGGAGAAACATCGTTTAAGTCACCTAAAGTTTCAAACTTTTTGGTGGACATCTTATTGATGAAGTCCATCAAATTATCGTTTTGATATTGTAAGGAAAGATATTCGTCAGGGTTTAAGCCTAGCCATCCAACAACATCTTTGGTTTTAATTTGAGTAGCAGCAATTGCGGCGCCTCCCGCAATACAACCAACACAGAAAAGAAATCCACCGAAGAAAGTGAGAAGATATCTCCACCAGTAATGTTTTTTCTTAACTTTCTTAGTAGGTAATTCGTTACCACCTTTTAATTTAACTTCACCCATATATTTGTTCCTCCTTTAATCAAGAGTTTTTCTTAGCTTTGTTATTGAGACATATCCATGATGTACTGAATAGACATCACTATCTTCGTCTTTACATTTATCATCATTAAGGCTTCTTAATGCTTGATATCCATCATTATTTTTTACATAGAATGTTGCTTCTTTCCTATAGAAGATATGAGTAAATATAATACCTTTCATTTCTTCTCCTAATGGGAAATTAATATTTAGTAAATATTCAGTGGATAATAAATTTTCTTTTAAGACATAATCGAATACTTCATCAAAATGTTTTTCAATGATATAGAAGTTATTATCACAACTAATAGCAATAGCGGGTTTACGATATGTCAAAGTTTGTAGACACGCTCCAATCGTGCCGCTATACATCGTATCGTAAGAAATATTTAATCCATGGTTACAACCACTCACCACTAAATCAAAATCGACATTTAAACTAGATAAACCAAATGCCACACAGTCACTAGGTGTTCCATCAGTGACATAAGTATGGTCATTAACTTGCTCAACTTGAATCGGACGATCAAGAATAATAGAAACACTTTTCGCGCTCATCACTGTTTTAGGAGCAACGATGATAACCTTATGTTTCTTGCTTAATAAGTCATATAAAAGGTTGATACCAGTCGCAAAATATCCGTCATCATTAGTGAGTAAAATATTCATATATTCACTTTACTATAAGTAAAAGAAATACTCTATATTTTATTAAAAATCCCACGCGTTTTTTTGCGTAGGATTTCTTTTACTTAACTGCGTCTTTATCTCTTAAATGAGAATGAAGCTGACTTTTATTATAATAAACCGATAGCATTTCACTAGAAATGGATATCGCAATTTCTTCAGGAGAATTGCCTCCAATATTTAATCCAATTGGAGAATAAAAATTAACAAGGTCAATATCTTTTCCAAATGTTGCATATGCTTTTTCTAGATATTCATCTATCTTCTTTCTAGAACATAACATTCCAAAATACGCTGGATGATATTTCTTCTCTAAAATTTTGTTCAAAACATGATAGTCGTTCGTATGACTTGGAGTGCAAACAACGATGTAAGAATTGTCTTTTAGACCATACGTTTCGATAAAATCAACGAATCCCATCACTACTTTTTTATCCGCAGAATTGTCTAGTTGATCTACAACAACTTTTCTTTCGTCAATAATGGTGACATAGAAATTTAGAGGCTTAAGAACTCTTGCTAGAGCCGCTCCACAGTGTCCTGCTCCAAAAATATAAACATACTGTTTAGGACCAACGAATTCATAAAAGAGAGTTGCTCTACCTCCACACGCCATCGGGAGAACTACTTCATCTTTATCGACGTATACTTCTCTTCCACATAATAGATATTTCTCGGAGAAAGATTTTCTTTCTTTAATGACATCTTTACATTTTTCTCGAGCGTAAAACTCAATCGCTCCGCCGCCAACAGTACCAAAAGCATCTCCGTTTTCAGAGACCACCATTTTCTTGCCGACATCAGCAGGACCCATGCCCTCTTTTTCAGTAACAGTAACGATAACTAAATCTAATCCGTTAGATTGGAGTTCACTAATTTTCTTGTATAAATCAGTCATGAGACTATTATAGCCAACTTCCTACATGTTTAGATATTAAAAAATTATTTTATATGTGCGCGTCATTCAAGGTTAATGACCGCGCGTGCGAGGCAAAAAATATACCTTTTATTTATAAATAATATATGTTTTATTAGTTATGTTATTTAAGGAGAAAAATATGAAAAAATTACTATTTTTACCACTATTACTATTAGCGTTTACGAGCTGTGGAAAAGAACCAGATGCACCATTACCTCCACTTAATCCAGAAAAGACTTATTACGCAGTTCAACTAACAGCCGCTAATTCGACAATTACAGAAGAAGATTCTGTTGGAATTACCACTATTACTTTAGAAGCGTCATTATATTACGCTCCAGAAGTTCCTGAAGAATCTGAACTCATGCCATTAAAAGCAGAAGAGCCTGTCACCTACACATTTGAAATTGGTCCAGCGGCTTATTTAGGCACATCAAAAAGTGGGGTTTCTGAAATTCAATTAAAAGAATTAAATTACATTAGAAGCGTGAGCAATTACAAAGTTGATAGAATTTGTGTTGATTATTTCGGAGCAAAAGGATTAAAACACTCTGTTAATAACACCATCGGTGAACTTGAGGGATCAACAAGCCAATTAGCAACCTTAGATCCAAATGATGGAGGAGAAGTTATGGATTATCCAATATTAGATACATATTGGAATGTTGCCCATAACGGAAGTGGCAAATGCGCTAGTATTTACGCTATCACTGTTATTTTTGAAAAATAAAAATCTACAATTCAGTATTCTATTATTGTAAAATAATTAATTGAGGTTATAGATATGGAAAAGAAATACAATCCACTTCACATTTTATTTACAGTTTTACTATTTGGTGGTCTTTGGGGCATAGTCGAAGCTACATTAGGAACAATCTTACATTTAAAGGCTGTTGAGGCTATTGGAATGTATGCTTGTAGCACAACCATTATTGTCCCAATCGCATATTTCTTAATGGGCGCTTGCTATAGTAGATGTGGCATTGCTAGAAGTTCTATTTATATGGGCATTATGGCCGCTTCTATTAAAGCCATTGTTTGCGCAGTGTTCCACTTATCATTTAATCCTGTTTATTACATTCTTTTAGAAAGTGCTACTATGGCGGCAGCATTACTTGTTATTAGGCCAAAAGAAATTCTTTCCTTCAAAGGACTTGGCACATTCATCATTGCCAATACAGCCTATTTAGCGTTAGCAACATTCATTAGAATCGATGTTAGTAATGCATATAGACAAACAATCATTAGTAACTTTGAAAAATATACATTTATGTTTAACGCTGTTGCTATTTTATACACATTTGCCTTTGGTGCTTTATTATACGGCATTAAAGTCTTGGCAATTAAATATGAATGGAAATTAGATAACGTTAAGAAAGTTATTTATTCCCCTATTACCGCTACCGCAGTTGCCTCAGCAATGGTTGTAGCAACATTCTTACTAATCTAAGAAAAAATATAATATGAAGAGTGAGCTTAGCTCACTTTTTTTATTATCAAAAAAGTTAAAATTTCTAACCAAAAAAATCGCATTTTCCTCCTATTTAAATAATGAGGGGACAAATATGTCTTCTCTTCCAAAGGTCATGACTAGCAATCATGATTTGAGGAGTGGTCTTTGATAATTTCTTTTGTACTCAAGGCATGAATTGCTAAGTCGTGTCTTTTGGAAAGTAGAAAGGAGGAAAACAGCTTATGGATTACCTAAGTCTAATCTTAATCCTATTGTGTATCATCCTTAACACAATAAAAGATCACCGTAAGTAGGTGATCCAACATCTACTAATAAAGTAAATTATCTGAGGATAGAAATCAAGAACTAATTATGTCTTTTCTTTTTAAGAACCAACATAACAGATGTTAAAGAAAGAATAGATAACGCTACAACAAGAATAATTACATTAGAATCTTCGTTATACATATCTTGCAATAAGTTAATCTTACTGTTAGAAGAGACAATATAATCTCCACCACTATAAGTGATGGTTTTATTTTGATTAGCGAGCCACGCTAATAATCTTTCTCTAGCGGTAGCAATCACATAATCACTAGAATTCATAAATGTACTTCTTTCAGAAGATGTCATATTTCCAAAATAAAATAAGACAACATTAGTTTTACTAGTGCATTGATTAACTGTATCTTCATACATCACATAGTTTGCGACGTTAAGAGCAGTGTCAGTACCTTTTAAGACAACATTAAAGTTGAAGTTAGAATAATTGCTTGATGATGAAGTTGTTGAAATCTTAAAGAAGTAATAATTTGTGGTGTTTAAGTTAGCACTATTAAGATTAACCCAAGAGCTTCCATCAACACTGACTTGAAGTAATTCGTCGGTTCTAGCTCCGCTTTGTCTACCAGATATGTTTAGAACGCTAATAGGGGCACTTAGAGCGACGGCATTATGAATTTCACCTGTTCCCTTACCAAAAGAGAAATAACCGCTATAAACGTAGATATTTGTGGCGGAGCAAGTAATTCCTTCAATCACTAAAGAATCATAGCTTGCTTTAGAACTTTCTCCAGTACCAGTAATACCAGCATTCTTTCCTTTTGTACCTGTCATTTCTTTAGTGGTTGTAGTAGGTGTAACATAGTTAGTTCTAGAAACACTGACATCAAAAGAAGTAGATTTGCCTGCGTAATTAATAACAAATGTTTTTACTTTAGACGAACCACCACTAGGAGCGTCACTATATGTAAACATATAATCACTAAATTCAAAGTCAGTTGGATGTGTAACAGCCCCACTTTCATAGGTGGCGTTTAATGTTAAGTTACTCTTTCTAATAGTCTGTCCAGGAGAAGCAACACTTATCGTAGAAGTAATAGAAATAGAATCAATCTCGTCAACCTTAACTAAAACATCAAATGTTGTTGTTAATGGACTTGGATCACTAGATGTTGCTAAAGAACCAGTATAAGTAACTGTGACTGTTTTATTTCCGGCAGTGGCAGTTGAAATCTCGCTTAAAGAGTAATCACTACTCTTAAGAGTAACATTAGGATATTTACTGCTATCAGTGAACGTAGCAGTAACTGTGACTTTAGAAGTGTCTAAAGATCCTCCAATAAAGATGTTTCCGCCACTATAAGAAGCTGATAATGAATTAATAATTTTGTCTGATGTATCAATGCTTTCATAAGAAACGATAATACCATCACACCAGAATGAATTAGCGGTTGATGTAAGAGTTAGTACAATAGTTCCTTCACACTCAAAAGCATCACTTAATAATTCATACTCTTTATAACTTGCTGTTAAATCACTAGAACTGTAGGTAGTCTTTGGCAAAGTAACTGAATCTCCATCATTGGTTAAGGAAACTGTACCAGAACCACTACTACTATTTTTATGTAATCTAGCCTTAAGGCTAGTTATTGAATATCCTGAATAACCAGTTAATGTCCAAGTTTCTTTTTTACCATTTGTCATTTGGTCGTTGTTATTTGAACCATTATTATTAAATGAAACGGTTGATCCGGTTGGAGCGGTTCCACTAGTAGAAGCAGAAGATTTACCTGTTACGGTATAAGTAACTGTTCCACTTTCACTAGGAGTAGATCCAGATGTAACAGTTAATTGATAAGAAGTAGTTTTAGTAGTTCCTTCATATGTATAACTAACAGTGACTGTGTATTGACCCGCTACACTCATATTATATCCAGTAAACGAAGCTGAATTTGTAACATCAGCTGACGAAGAATCACTATAATGAGCGGTGACAGTCCCTCCAAAAGAGAACGCTGAATTTATAGGAAGTGATGTTGTTTGTCCACTAATAGAAATAGAACTTAAAGTTTTAGGAGTTGAATCAGTAACAGTAACCGTACAAGATCCACTCTTAGAAGTATCAACAGTTGACGTTGCTGTAATTGTTGTAGTTCCTACTGCAATAGCAGTAACTGTTCCATTACTAACAGTAGCAACATTTGTGTCACTACTATTCCAAGTCACTGTTTGAGCAGGACTATTTGTGCCGTTAACAGTGGCACTTAAATTACCCACTGTTGTTCCATTTAAATCTAAAGATAGGCTACTAGGAGAAATGGTAACACCACTAACTGTTGGAGTTGGTGAAGATGAATCATATGTATAGTTAACAACCATATAATTGATTCTGACTTGACTACTAACACGGAAACTCATAGCTGTTGTTCCACTTGTAGGAGTTAAAGTAACAACTTGACCAGATAAAGATGAAGAACAGTTTGTAAATGTAGCAGTATTTAATCCGGCAGCGTATCCAGTGCTATCGCAAGTAGCAACAATCGATGTAATCGTGTAATTAGTTTTAGGAGTGAAAGTCATTGAATGTGCTGCATACACTCTCATTTCGTCATATGAGTTAGAAATGCTATTAGACGAAGTGTTCTTATCCCAAGAAACATCAAAAGCAGAACATGTTGTTGTTACTTGGGTTGTACCTGTATTGAAATATATATCACCACTTTGATAATAAGTTGATGCAGTTCTTGCAGTTATTCTTTGAGAACCAGGTACTATACTTGGAGAAGCAACAGTAACTTCTAATTCTGCATAGCCATTACCAGAAGCAGCCATTATTTCTATTGTTGTAGTACCTTCTCCAACTGCAGTTATCTCCCCAGTATAGAAGTCAACTGTGCAAATAGAATCGTCATCAGAAGCAAACATAAATATCCTGTCCGCATTAGAAGGACTCACAGTTAAAGTAGGAGCAATTTCATAAGTATCACCTATTTCAAGTTCAATAGAACTTGGATTAACTGTAATTGAGTTACATGCGATACCCGCAGAAACTGTTACAGGAATAGTAACTTCGTCGGTTTGATTATTTTTAGTAGCGGTTACAGTAAGAGTGGTTGTTCCACTTGCTACACCAGTAACAAGACCACTATTAGAGACAGTAGCAATATTTGTGTTAGCAATAGAATATGTAACATTTCCAATAGAGGAAACGATATCGATTTGTTTTTGTTCTCCTATAGAAATATCGACACTTGATTGCGCGATATCAATAAATGGATCATCAATTCCTAATAGGTTACCAATATTAATTCTTCCGTTAGATATATTGGATGGGCCGTTATCTGAGCAACCGCTATACATACTAGATGGGACGTTTTTAGATGAATACACTCCAATATCACTAGCGGTACTTTGTAATTCACTTAAAAATTGATCAGGAGTGCCATTTGGATATTTTTGTTTCCATAAGCACGCTGCAGCAGCAACAATAGGAGAAGAGAATGACGTTCCTTGAGTGTTGTTATAACTATGGGAAGGGCTATTCTCTGTTCCACTAATTCCAGCAGCGTATACATAGCCTGGTGCTAATATATCAACATTTACTTCACCGGTTTGACTTGTACTAACATAGTTAGTAAATGGAGCGAGTTTACTCGCATCATTTCTATATAAACCTCCAACTCCAATAACGTAATCCGAACATGCTGGATATGATTTATGATATGTTGCATGATTTCCAGCAGCGGCTACCACAATAATACCTGCGTTATGTGCGGCTTGAGTCATTGGGTTTAAGACGGTTGCGATACTTGATACTTGATAATCGGTATATCCATTATTTTGAATATTTCCAAGTCCATCAGTAAATACTTCGGCGTACGCTCCAATGGACATGTTAATAACATCTACGTTTTGAGATATAGCGTATTCAATCGCGCCATATATAGCAGCAAAAGAGAAATCCATCTTAATGGCCAAAATATCTGCTTCAGGAGCAATACCAACAACTCCACCATTATTCATTGGAGCAGCTGCAGTTGTTGATGTATTCGTGCCATGTGTTTGCCAGGAGTAATTACTATTTGAATCAGCCTTCCAATCTTCAGCGATACAAGTAGGATCGCTTGAATACTCTTTGTAGTAATAAGTATTACCTACCGCGTAATAATATCTACTTGTAGATAAAATCGCATGAGTTCCATCACTTCTTGTGTATTCTGGATGGTTATAATCAAAACCATCATCAATAATTGCAATTGTTGTGCCTTTACCAGTAAAACTAGACCAAGTAGACTCTATATCACCTAATAAAGATGATGAATGGGAATAATTCTTTTGAGTGTTGTAATAGCTATCAGTAGGAGTTATTAACTTACTAGCTTTTAAAGAGGCAGCAGGGTTATCGAGGGTGCCTCCATAATATGAATCGATACTAGAAATATAATCGCCTTGGTTTAATTTCTTTTCTTCAACTTTTTTAGTAATGAAAAAAGAGGCTGATGCCACTAGTAAAAGAGAAAATAAAACGCTAAAAACAAATAAATGCTTTCTTTTCATAATTCAAATCATCTCAAGCAGATATATTGTAACATTATCGATAAATAATTGTAACAAACGTTACATTAAGTTAATGATAATATTACACGTATAAAAAAGGTGATACAGAGTATCACCTCTTAATATGAATAATTCAGTTTCTATTAGTAAGCAAGTGTGCCAACGTATTCAATTTCACCATACCAGAAAGACACATCAAATCCATTAATTTGGAAATCAGTAAGAGTAATAACTGTTCTCTTATTTGTGACGATGTTTAAGGTAAGTGTGGTTCCTAGTGTATTAATAATTTTGTAATAATAACCTGGAACTACATATGTCGAACTTTGAGAAGCGGAAACATATTGGACGCCTTCATCACTATCAAATTCAATACTAGTAAGATCGAGTTCAATGTGTGGAGCAGAATAATATGATTGTTTAACATCTTTTTCTTCGAAAACATGTAAGACAAAATTCTTTCCTTCATGAACAATATTATATGTTCCAGCAACTGAGGTGTCATATTCTGGAGCTGGAATCATAAATCCAAATGATCCTTCATCAAATGAATATGTAACATAAGTGTATAAATCGAAATCATATGTAAATCTATTAACACATTCATAGTTGGTAAATGTGCCATTAACTAAAGCCGCTGTATGATATTCAGTTTCAACATTTACGTGGCTTTCTGCTTCACTCTTAGCAACAAAATACATTGGAACGAACGCTTTAACAGTTTCAGATTCACTGTTTTGGAATTCCACTACTTTGATATTCCAACCAGATTGAGAATTAGAAACATCAAATTCAACAGAACTAACTTTAGAATCAACAAAGTTATCAAAATTGATGCTTGCTGTGGACATTTCTTCAATAGTGTAAATATTTAATAAAGTAGTTTCATAACCATAAATGCAATCCATTAAGATGTTGCTGTCATAAACTTTTTTTACATTAAATGGAGCTTTGGCGGTATAGACATTGTTAGATTCATCAGTGATATTTACAGTTAAGCAAACAATACCTGCTTTAGAAACATCAATATCAAATGAAACAGTAACGGTTTCTGGAAGATAATCAAAATCATAGTCGACCTTCATTCCATCATCCTGATATAAATAAACTTCATCAATTGCGTCCATCAAGTATTCATGTATTTCTTGTTCAGAAGCACCGACTTTAAGTGCTAATTCTCCTTGATAATAATCAAATCTGATAGTAGCGCCGCGTTCACTATATTTAGGAGTGAATGCTTTACCAAGGTTTTCGGAGATTTCACTACCTAATTCTTGAGCAATAGCCATAACGGAAGAAAGATGCATCATACTAGCTTCATCCATTAAAGATACGATACTAGATAAATGGGTAGCAATCTTATCTAATGCGTCATATAAATCAACACCGAGTAATGTAGAGAAGTCAGCAATAAGAAGCTTATCCGCTACTGTAAGAGTGCTTAATGCATTACGAACGATATTCTTCTTAGAAAGAAGTAAATTCATAAGATATTGTATATTCGATGTGCTAATCGCATTAACAAGTAATGAATATTCAGCTTCAGAGAATTGGGCTAATAAGTTATCAACTAATTTACCAACAACAAGAATATGTGATGGAGTTAAAGCATTTAAGTGTTCTAAGAACGCTTCATAAGCCCCTCTAGCTTCTTCTGAAGTTCTATCATATACACCTTCCATTTCAACTAATGGAAGAACAAAGTTCTTAATAATACTTAAAAGTGTAGCTGCGTTTGTTTGGTCTTTAAGAAGAATGCTCACTAACGCTCTAAAGTCATAGACACGAAGTTTAGACAATAAAGCCATCGCGCCACTTTCACTATCTGAAGAATAATCATTAATTGGATTGAAATATGCGAATTTTTGAACATTTTCAGCGAAGGTTAAGTAACCATTATAAAGACTAATGCTTTCTTCTTCCTCGCTAGGAACAACACTATCAAAAATATCATAAATATGATCTAAACCAATTGTGAGATCAAGTTGTTCCCACATTCTCACGATACCTAATTGATCTTCAACTGAAATAAGTTCAAGAGCGTCAAACATTTCATCTGGGAACATAATTCCAGACGAATAAGAATTCTTATAATAATCTTGTGTGTATTCATCAATATATAGTGATTCGAATTCATTTTTATATGAACTGACTATATTAGTGAATTGCTCATCACCTTTAGAGTTAGCAACTTTTTCAAGTTTTTCTAAGTCTGCATAACGAACTGTAGTGATTGAATAATTTGCTAATTCGTAAACTGGAATTGGCTCAGCATCTTCTTTAAGTTCTAAGAGAATACCTTTCATAGCTCTGAACATATCAACAATTCTGATGTTTTTAGCGCATGTAATGAAGGATTCAAGTACCATTGGAATGCTAGAAGCATTTTCGCCTTCGCTTCTAATGAATGTTACGAATTTGATAATCGCATCCATAACTTCAGAAGAGTATTTCTTTTCAACTGCGTAGTCTTTTATGAAAGCTTCCATTTCTTCTTGAGTAAGTTCGCTTTCATAAACCTTAAGTAATTGGGTAATCAACTCTTTAGTGTCTTCCTTAACACCTTCATCCATATCACTTTTTTCAGGTTCAGGTAGTTCTTCAGGAACTTCTGGTTCAGGGATTACAATACCTGGTTGGAAAGGGCTTACTGGAGCATTTTCATCTCCACTGCCTCCACAACTAGAAAAAAGTAAAGATGTTGCTAAAAACAAACCAGCAACAATACGTTTAGATTTTCTTTTCATTTTACAAATACCTCTGTAACTAATTTAAGTATAGTCAATACATACATACGTGTAAATACACATAAGAAAAAGAACCCGTTTGTTGGTCTTACATTCGGGTTCTTTAATTAGAATTAATGATTAGTTATTCTCTTTACGTTTACGTAAGAAGAAATAACCTCCAACGGCTGCAACACTCACAAGTGAAATAATAACAATAATTGAAATGTTATTTGTATCACTTAGTGAAGTAGAGAGAAGTCCAATACGATTTGCTTGTACAGGTCTAATATCAGACATGAACGCAGTAAGTTTATGATTTTGAACGACAAATTCATAAGTTCTCATCGCTTTTTCTACACAAGCAGCTTCGGCTTCGCTTCCCCATGCAGCAGTTGCATATTTGAGCATGTTCTTAGCCCATGCCAACTCTGTTTCACTTAGAGATGTGCCAGCACCGAATAATTCGTTATATTTGCCTGCAACATCGTCCCAAGCAGATTCTAAGTTAGTAAATGTACCTGAACAGACATTTGAACCGTTCATTGTGGTATTCATAAACTTAGCGAATTCCACAACTTTCTTTTGAGCATCAAAATGATTCATGTCATTAGCATAATGAACTGTTGTTGTCTCAGAACCTTCAATTGTGTACTCAACAACAATATCGGAACCAATGGTAGACTTACTACCAATATTGAACACAACTGCTGAATCTCCATCTGTAATTGTATAAGGAGATGAAGCTGAAGAAGTGCTATCACTTGTGACAGTGACGGTTGGAAGAGTAATCTTCGTAATAATAGCTCCATTACTTGGCGTAAATGTTAAAGTGTTGCCACCAGTATAAGTTCTAATACCATCTGACCAGAAACGAATTTCTGTTCCAGCGTCACCTTGTGCGCCTTGCATAAAGATATTTTCATCTAATGCAACACCATCATCACAGAGTGATGTTGTTCCATATGCTGCAATGCTATCATCTTTGCTCCAGGTAACACTCTTTTCAATTTCTCCTGTATGTGTTTCAGAATGATCGATAGCGTTAATTGTCGCGCAGATATTTGTCTTAGCATAGGTGCTGTCACCTTCAGCAACGCCACCAACGACAACGTAGACAAATTGATTATCATCTGCAGTTGTCCATGTGTATGGTAAAGAAGTTACAGCTTTACTATCACCAATTCTAATAGTGAATTGATTTGCACCAGTACCAAATGACAATGCGTTAGTTTCTCCTGCGCCAGCATATGTAGCCTTAACAGTCCAACTGTTGACAGTTGATGCAGTTAACTCTTGACCGCTGAATGCTTTAAAATTAGCAAGAGATTTACCACTCCAAGAAACTGACGAGACATAGTCAGCAACAACGGCTTCATCTAATGTAACTGTGGCATTTTCAATATTCTTTTCTAAATAAGAATAAGAAACAGTAAATGATGTTGCACCTAGTGTTGGTGTTGCTGGTGAAAGAGTTGCATCTCCACTATCAACAAGATCTTGAAGATCAACCGTTTCATCAAAGTCATCGTCATCCCAGTCATATGTAACAGTGATATCTGTCAAATCCCATTCGGCACCAGACCAATAAACATATCCATCTAATTTAGCATTTTCGCCAACGTTTAGAACGACATGCTCTAATGATGCTTCTCTTTCAGTTGCAGAAACGACGACTGTTGCAGTCTTTGTAACACCGCCTTCAGTATAACTGACAGTGATATTATTTGATGTTGAAGCAAGAACATAACTTGATTCACCATTAATTGTGAAACCGGTAACATTAGTTAATGTTGTACCAGTATCTAATTGTTTTTGAACTGTAAAATCAGTTGTATAAATGGTATCACCAACATATTTATCGCCACCGGTGTAAGATGCAGTAATACGAATTAATTCAGCTGATCCAGACGAAACTTTCTTATAAAGATCTGGAGCAAAATATTTTAATCCTGGTTTTGATGAAGATTGATCATCGGTTGTGGTTGCAACTTTATAAAAACGATATCTATAGTTTCCAGAATTGTCGTTCCAAGCTAAGACATTGTCGGTGCTTCCGATTGCAAACGCACCACCAGATGCGTGAGTAGCAAATGAAGAACTGCTAACTAAAGAAATTGGAATAGTCTGTGCAGAATCCTCAAATTTTAATGTATTTGAACCACCACCAGTTGTGTAATTAATGTATTTTCCGGCGTTGTCATCACTTGTCGCACTAACTTGCAAAGTATAACCTCCACTTACAGGGGTAATGTGGACAGCCAGTTTGTCCATTGCGGCAGATTGGGCAATACTGTCGTTTGAGATTGCAACAGTTGTATAACCGTTATTGGCATCCCTGTTGTCGAAACCATTTGTGGAATAAGCAATAATATAATCACCTTCATCAATGTCTGAAACAGATGAAATTTTATTATAGGAATAGCCAACAGACTTAGCTGAAACGTTTGCTGTATAACTTGCAGTTTTTGTAATACCGCCTTCTGTATAACTAATTGTTACAGCTTGGTTGCCTGTTGTATATGGATCGTATCCGCTATATGTAGCACTGCTTGTTACATTTGCGTTAGCAGCAGCACTATAATGAGCTGTTACAGTAGGTTTAACAAAAGCATCACCTAATGTATAGTTTCCACTAGTAGCGCTTAAGGTAATGGATGTAAGTTCATTTTCAGCCGCAGAATATGTGACTGAAACATTACCAGTTGGATTTGATAATGAAAGAACGCCAGTGCCTTTTGTCCAAGTATAGGTTGCACCAGTAACTGTGACAGAAGCTGGTTGACCATATCCAGAATCAGGCTCAAAGGTTAAGGAAGCAGTACGGCTTTCTTTGATTGTTGAAGCACCGGTATGAGAACCGTTTGTTTCATTGACTGTGATGGAATACTCGGTCAAAGCAACCATTGCAGCACTAATTGTTACGTTACCGGTAGCGTTGCTTAATGAAATGACACCGGTAGAATCATTGTAGGTGTGGTCAGCACCACTAACAGATACGCTAGCTGGTAATTTATAATCACCAGTTGGAGCAATTGTTACACTAGCAACACCTCCATTGTCGGTGATTGTTGTATCGCCACTATAAGTACCATTAGTAACAGTCGTTGTAATTGAATAGATATTGCCTGCAGCAGGACATGTCGCATTAATAACAATATTGCCGGTAACTGGGGTGAAATAAATTGTTCCGTCTGAATCATCATACAACGCTTCGATTGGAGATCCGCCCATAGTCACACTAATAGAAGTTGGATAAGTATAACCTGATGCAGGAACGATTGAAACATCCAAGTCCCCGTTATATTCAATATTTGAAGTGCTACTCAGCGAACCATTATTAATTGTTCCACCAACAGTGAAAGTATTTGTTGTCCTACTAAAATTAGCAGTAATTGTTCTTGCTGCAGTAACTGTACCTGTGTTATTAGTCCAGCCAGTAAATGCGTATGTATACTGCGCAGAAGCGGCTGTAGGTGTGGCAGTTACAGTTGTTCCATTAATTGTTATTTGGTTGTTGCTTGTGGTAATAGCTGTACCACTGGGTACACCTGTTATGCTAGAGCGGCTTACAGTTCCATAACCAGCAGTATTGACTGCAAAATTAACGGTATATGTTTGTTCAACTTTCTTATATAACTGCGAATTGTTGTTTGATGAAGCATAGTAACGGAAATTTGAATTTTGAGCATACCAAGTCAAAACACGTCCACCATTGCCTTTGATAACAACTTTACTGGAAGAATAAGTGATTTCATTGTCCAACGATGAAGACCATGTATCACTTGCATCAATACCGTTTGAATTTGCGTTTTTTCCAATATACTTGCCATTCAGTTTGACAGTATATTTACCACTAGTTGAACTCTTAGCAATTATAATAGCATCTGCAGTATCTGCAGTAATTTTACTACTTGTAACAGTTGCATCAATGCCGGCACAGGAGCTAGAACTGAATGAGGAACCATCCATAATTTTAATTGTTCCTGAAGTACCATTTCCTAAGATGTATTCACCAGACCAATCTGATGGAGCAGAAGTTACAAGCTGCCATTGAGCGGATGCGGCTCTAACAGGTTCAACACTTTTGCTATCGCTCTTGCTTCCAATCGCAACACCTACTCCGATTGCCATAGCCATTCCAACGAAAGCTGTAGCAATCTTTGTAAATAATTTGTTCATATTTGTTTTCTCCTTT